>JAFEFM010000236.1 GCA_018240585.1 Pseudomonadota bacterium | reverse complement strand
GGCCACCGGGAAGTCGGTGGCCGCCTTGCGTGTCGTGTAGGGCAGCGCGCTGTCGGCTGGCGCGTCGCCGAGCTGCTTCTCGATCACCTTGCGCACGTTCTGTGGCGGCGGCCGGTCGGAGTAATTCACCCGTCCGCTCTCATCGACCCAGCGATAGGTCTCGGCGCCCCAGGCCGGGGCGCCGAGGCTGCCCAGCACGACGGCCGCACCGACCGCCATGCGCCAGGGAACGCCCGCTCCGATCATGCATCCACCATTCCGTTGTGACGCAGCAGTGCGTCGACGCGCGGCTCGCGGCCGCGGAAGGCCTTGAAGGATTCGATCGCCGGACGGCTGCCGCCGACCGCGAGGATCTCGCGCCAGAAGCGGGCGCCGGTCTCGGCATCGAGCAGGCTGCCCTTGCCGGCGCCGGCTTCCTCGAAGGCTTCGAAGGCGTCGGCCGACAGCACCTCCGCCCACTTGTAACTGTAGTAGCCCGCCGCATAGCCGCCCGCAAAAATGTGCGAGAAACTGTGCGGAAATCGATGCCAGGGCGGAGGAATCAGCACCGCGACCTCGCGCCGCACCTCGTCGAGCAGCGCCATCACGCGCTCGATCGGCACCGGGCCTGAGCTTGCATCCGCGCCGGCGTCGAGCTCGGCGTGCAGGCGCAGGTCGAACATCGAGAATTCGAGCTGGCGCACCGTCTGCATGCCGCTCTGGAAGTTCTTCGCGGCGATCATCTTGTCGTACAGCGCGCGCGGCAGCGGCTCGCCGGTGTCGACGTGGGCGGTCATGCCCTGCAGCACGTCCCACTCCCAGCAGAAGTTCTCCATGAACTGGCTCGGCAGTTCGACCGCGTCCCACTCCACGCCGTGGATGCCCGACACCGCGAGGTCCTCCACCTTGGTCAGCAGGTGGTGCAGGCCGTGGCCGCATTCGTGGAACAGGGTCAGCACGTCGTCGTGGGTGAAGGTGGCCGGTTTGCCGCCGACCGCGCACGGGAAGTTGCACACCAGGTAGGCGACCGGCGTCTCGGTGCCGTGCGCGCTGCGGTGGCGGCTGCGCGCCGAATCCATCCACGCGCCGCCGCGCTTGGTCGGGCGCGCGTGCAGGTCGAGGTAGAAGTGGCCGACGAGGTCGCCGCTCTTCTCGATGCGGAAGAAGCGGGTGTCCGGGTCCCAGGTGGGCGCCTCGTCGGGCAGGATGTCGACGCCGTACAGCGCGCGGATCACGCCGAACAGCCCGTCGAGCACCTTGGGCTCGGGGAAGTACTGCTTCACTTCCTG
>JAFEFM010000235.1 GCA_018240585.1 Pseudomonadota bacterium | reverse complement strand
GAGCTCATCGCCTTGAGGCCGAGGATGAACACCACGGCGACCACGAAGTAGGACGCTTGAATGAAACCGTTGACCATTTACGCGCCCCCTTCCTTCCTGTTGCCACCCTTGAACATCGCCAGCATGCGCTCGGTCACCACATAGCCACCGGCGGCGTTGGCGGCACCGAGGAACACCGCGACGAAGCCGATCGCCAGTTGCACCGGCTCGTTGGGATCGGCATGACCGAGCACCACCATCGCACCGACCAGCACCACGCCGTGCACGAAGTTCGAGCCCGACATCAGCGGCGTGTGCAGGATCACCGGCACGCGCGAGATGACTTCATAGCCGGTGAATGCAGCCAGCATGAAGATGTAGATTGCAGCAAAGCCTTCCATGGCGGCTCCTCCTTACAGGCCCAGCACCTGCTTCACCCCGGCGTGGCGCACTTCGCCCGCATGGGTGAGACAGGTCCCGGCCACCACTTCGTCTTCCCAGTCGAGCGCCAGCGCGCCGTCCTTGATGAAGGGCGAAATGAAGTTGAACAGGTTCTTGGCGTACATCTCGGAAGCATGCACCGGCATGCGGCTCGCGATGTTGGTGGGGCCGATGACCAGCGCGTCGCCGATCCAGGTCTTCTCGCCCGCCACCGTGCCTTCGACGTTGCCGCCGCTCTCGGCCGCCATGTCGACGACCACCGCGCCCGGCTTCATCTTCGAGACCATGTCGGCGGTGATGATGCGCGGCGCCTTCTTCCCCGGAATGGCCGCAGTGGTGATCAGCGCGTCGCACTGCGCCACCGCCTTCGCCAGGCGCTCGGCCTGCTTCGCCTTCTCCTCGTCGGTGAGCTCGCGCGCATAGCCGCCGGTCCCTGCCGCCGACACGCCGGTGTCGATGAACTTGGCACCGAGGGACTCGACCTGCTCACGGGTTTCGGGACGCACGTCGTAGGCTTCGACCATGGCGCCGATGCGGCGCGCCGTGGCGATCGCCTGCAGCCCCGCCACGCCGGCGCCGATCACCAGCACCTTGGCCGGGCGGATCGTGCCCGCGGCGTAGGTCAGCATCGGGAAGAACTTCGGCGAATGGTCGGCGGCGATCAGCGCGCACTCGTAACCCGCAACTGCGCCCTGCGACGACAGCGCGTCCATGCTCTGAGCGCGCGAGATGCGCGGCAGCAGCTCCAGCGCAAAGGTGGTGAGCTGCCTTTCCTGGAACGTCCTGGCGCGATCGGCGCTGGACCATGGCTGCAGCAGCCCGATCAGCACCGCGCCCGGCTTCAGCGCGGCAATCGCCTCGTCCGACGGCGGCTGCACGCAGAAGACGAGATCAGCCTGCGCGCAAACATCCGCTGCGGTGTCAGCAAGCGCCACGCCGGCGAAATCCCCATCGCGAAAATGCGCAGGCGTGCCCGCCCCCTTCTGCAATACCACCTGGGCTCCCAGACCCAGATATTTCTTGACGACATCCGGCACGACCGACAAACGCCGTTCGCCCGGAGCCGTCTCCGCTAGCACTCCGATGACCAGAGGCATGGGCGCACTCCTTCCTAGTGGTTCAGAACAGAAATTCGGTGCGACAGGCAACGCGCCGCTCCCGGAATATTGCGTTCGCATGCCGTGCACCCTAATGGGGCACCGCCAGCGCTGAGAGCATCTTAGCGGCTGTCCATTCAGCCGCAATAAGGCCTTTCCTTAATGGTGCATTGCAACACCAGCATGGCAGGCACCCGTGCCGACTGCGTGCGATTTCGGGAGCCGAGCCGCCCGCTGCGCGGGATCTATGCCCGCGGCACCAGCTTGACGATCACGAGGGAGATGTTGTCGCCGCCACCGGCGCCGCGCTCGCGAGCGCGCCCGACCAGGATTTCGGCGGCAATGCGCGCCGAATGCTCGTGCAGCGTCCGCGCCAGCTCGTCGTCGGTGAAATAGGCCCACAGCCCGTCGGAGCACAGCAGGAATGCGTTTCCCGATGTGAGCTGGCGGGCGTGGCCGTATTCGATTCGCGGCTCCCGATCGCTCCCGAGGCAGGACAGCAACACATTGCGCTGCGGATGGCTAAGCGCCTGCGCTTCGTCGATGCGCCCGCTACGCTGCAGCTCGCCGACGAAGGAATGATCGCGGGTGCGCGCGACGGTCTCCAGGCCACGGAAATGGTAGAGGCGCGAATCTCCGCAATGGGCCCAGGTCACCATGTCGCCCTGCAGCAGCAGCGCGACTGCGGTGCTGTGCGGATCCTGCTCGCTGGTGAAACGGGTCAGGCGTATCGCAGTGTGGGCGTCGGCCATCACGCTACCCAGAAGCTGCTCGGCCGTCTCGTGACGCGGCGCGAACACGTTCAGGTTCTGCCGACCCTTGATGATGACCTGTTCGGCGGCCATCGCCCCGCCGGAGTGGCCGCCCATGCCATCGGCCAGAATCGCGAACAGGATGTCCGGTCGCGTCGGATGCGGAAACAGCCCCACCCGGTCCTGTTGCTCGGCGCGGTCGCCAATGTGAAGCGTGACGCAGGTTTCGGCGGCGAACGGCATGAAGGCGAGTAGAAGGAGGAAGTGGGAGTTGCGCGCTGCCGCATAATATCAACTGTCGGGGGCACGGGGACGTCGCCACACAACGTCCGACGGGCGCCATCCAGGGGAGCGTGATGCAGTTCACGAACATGCCTGCTTCAATGGCGATACGCGTCGCGGCCGGCTCCGCCCGGCCGGTCGCGCGGCTGGTCGGCTGCCCCGCCTCGCCGCTCATGCAGGCGGCCGACGGCGCGCAATGCCAGCCACGACCCGATCAACGACAGCACCGGGACGCCCACCAGCAGGAACTGCACCCAGACCTGGTCGCTCATCGTCCGGCACCGGCGGCGACACCTGCGCCCGCCACTGCCATCACGGCCTGAAGCACCTGATCGAATTGACTTTTTGACATTTGCGGCCTCGCCACGTATAGTGCGCGATTCTTTGCAAACCCATCAACTGGAGCAACACCATGTACGCGGTGATAAAAACCGGTGGCAAGCAGTATCGCGTTGCCGCTGGCGAAAAGATCAAGGTAGAACAGATACCGGCCGACGTGGGTTCCGAAATCACCATCGACCAGGTCTTCATGGTCGGTGAAGGCGAGGCCGTGAAGATCGGCACGCCGGTGGTGGCAGGGGCTTCCGTCAAGGCGACCGTGGTTTCGCACGGCCGTCACGACAAGATCAAGATTTTCAAGATGCGCCGACGCAAGCACTACCAGAAGCACCAGGGGCATCGTCAGAACTATACCGAGCTTCGCATCGAAGCGATCTCGGCTTGAGCGTCAGGGGGTAATCCGACATGGCACACAAAAAAGCTGGCGGCAGTTCCCGTAACGGCCGCGACTCGGAATCGAAACGCCTCGGCGTGAAGCGCTACGGCGGCCAGTTCGTCGTTGCCGGCAACATCCTCGTTCGCCAGCGCGGCACCGAGTACCACCCGGGCGACAACGTCGGCATCGGCAAGGACCACACCCTGTTCGCGCTGAAGGACGGCGTGGTGCAGTTCGCGGTCAAGGGCCCGTCCCGTCGTCGCACCGTGATGATCGTGCCCGAAGCGGCCTGATCACTCACCCGCGGTTCGAAAAGCCCTATCTTGCCGGTAGGGCTTTTTTCTTTTTTGAGGTTGATCTGGAATGAAATTTTTCGACGAAGCCCGCATCGACATCTTTGCCGGTGACGGCGGCAATGGCGTGGCCACCTTCCGCCGCGAGAAGTTCATTCCCAAGGGCGGCCCCAGCGGCGGCGACGGCGGCCGCGGCGGCAGCGTGTATGGCGTGGCCGACCGCAACCTCAACACCCTGATCGACTACCGCTACACGCGCAGCTTCCGCGCCGAACGCGGCGAGAACGGCGGCAGCAAGGAATGCTATGGCAAGGGCGGCGAGGACATCACCTTGCGCTTCCCGGTCGGCACCGTCATCACCAACCACGAAACCGGCGAGTTGATCGCCGACCTCGACGAGGACGGCAAGAAGGTCCTGCTTGCCCGCGGCGGCCGCGGCGGTCTGGGCAACATCCACTTCAAGTCCAGCACCAACCGCGCGCCGCGGCAGAAGACCATGGGCCAGGAAGGCGAGCGCTTCACGCTGCACCTGGAGCTGAAGGTGCTGGCCGACGTCGGCCTGCTCGGCATGCCCAACGCGGGGAAGTCCACCTTCATCCGCTCGGTGTCGGCAGCCAAGCCCAAGGTGGCGGACTACCCCTTCACCACGCTCGCGCCCAACCTCGGCGTGGTGCGCACCGCCGAGAACCGCAGCTTCGTGATCGCCGACATCCCCGGCCTGATCGAAGGCGCGGCCGAAGGTGCGGGCCTGGGCCACCAGTTCCTGCGCCACCTGCAGCGCACCCACCTGCTGCTGCACCTCGTCGACCTCGCCCCTTACGACCCCGAGGCCGACCCGGTCGCGGACGCGAAGGCGATCGTCGAGGAGCTGCGCAAGTACGACGAATCGCTTTACAACAAGCCGCGCTGGCTGGCGCTCAACAAGCTCGACCTCATCCCCGAGGAGGAGCGCGCCGCGCGCGTTGCCGCCTTCCTCGAGGCCTACGGACCGGTCGAGCACCATTTCGAGATCTCCGCCCTGAAGGGCGAAGGCACCCGGGAACTGATCTTCGCCATCCAGGACTACCTGGACGCCGAGCGCGCCCGCATCGAGGCGGAACACGCGCAACGCCGGGCAGAGGAAGCCGAGCGCCTGGCCGCCGCCGAAGCTGCACGGGCCGCCGCCGACCGCGCCTACGAGGAGGAGTCGCTCGCCACCGACGACGACCTCCCCGAGGACGACAGCAGCCAGGACAACACGCCCGAACGCTGACCTCGACCTTCGCTGCAACAACCCGACCCAAGCCCGCGCACTGCCATGAGAGAGAAGATCCGCACCGCCCGCCGCCTCATCGTCAAGGTGGGCAGCGCCCTCGTCACCAACAACGGCGCCGGCCTCGATCATGCGGCGCTGGACGATTGGGCGCGCCAGATCGCCGCGCTGCGCGCCGACGGGCGCGAGATCGCCCTCGTCTCCTCGGGCGCCATCGCCGCCGGCATGCAGCGGCTGGGCTGGAACCGGCGTCCGCAGGAAATGCACAAGCTGCAGGCCGCCGCCGCGGTCGGCCAGATGGGCCTGGTCGAGGCCTACGAGAAGGCCTTCACCCGCCACGGCCTGCAGACCGCTCAGATCCTGCTGACGCACGAAGACCTCGCCGACCGCACCCGCTATCTCAACGCCCGCAGCACCCTCAACACCCTGCTCGAACTCGGCGTGGTGCCGATCATCAACGAGAACGACACGGTGGTCACCGACGAGATCAAGTTCGGCGACAACGACACGCTTGGGGCCTTGGTGGCGAACCTGATCGAAGCCGACACGCTGATCATCCTCACCGACCAGCAAGGCCTCTACACCGCCGATCCGCGCCAGGATCCGGCTGCCACGCTGATCGCCGAAGGCCGCGCCGAGGACCGCCAGTACGAGGCGATGGCCGGCGGTGCCGGCAGCGGCATCAGCAAGGGCGGCATGATCACCAAGATCCGCGCCGCCCAGCGCGCCGCCCGCAGCGGCGCCCACACCTGCATCGCCAGCGGCCGCATCCCCGACCCCCTGCTGCGCCTGGCCGCGGGCGAAGCGGTCGGCACCCTGCTGTACGCCTCCAGCACGCCACTGCAGGCGCGCAAGCAATGGATCGCCGACCACCTGCAACTCGCCGGTGACCTCATCATCGACGACGGCGCCGTCGCCGCGCTGAGGAACGGCCGCAGCCTGCTGCCGGTGGGCGTCATCGAGGTGCGAGGCGACTTCGAGCGCGGCGCGGCGGTCGCCTGCCGCACCGTCGCGGGCGAGGAAGTCGCGCGCGGGCTCGCCAACTACAGCGCCACCGAATGCCGCCGCATCGCGCGCAGGCCGACGGCGGAGATCGAGAAGCTGCTGGGCTACATCGATGAACCGGAGCTGATCCACCGCGACAACATGGTCGCGAGATGAGCCGGCTGCGGGAGCGACGACCCACCGCCGCGCCCGCCAGCCGAATCTCAACCGGCTGGCATTTTTCCGCCGATGCCATCAAAATCGGAATTTGTTTGCCCAAAACGAGCACCGAAGCCCGATGAAAAAATGCATCCGATGCCTGCTGCCGGAAATCGTGCCGGACGCCGACATCGACGCAAGCGGCGTCTGCGCATTCTGCCGCCACCCTGAGGCCCTCCCCGCCGCGAATGCGACCAATGCGGCACACCGCGCCGACCTCGAGGCCACGCTGCGGGCCGCGCGCGACACGGCAGGCGCGGCCTACGACTGCATCGTGCCGCTCAGTGGCGGCAAGGACAGCCTCTATCTTCTGCACCGGCTCAAGGTCGATCATGGCCTGCGCGTCCTCGCCTTCACCTGCGACATAGACCTGCCGCAGGTGGCATGGCGCAACATCCGCCGGGCCCTGCGCCGGCTGGACATCGACCACGTCGTGTGGCGCCCCGCTCACGGCTTCCTGACGCGGCTGTTCCGTTACCTGCTGTGCAACCAGGAGGCGCGCGGCGCGGTGTACACCGTGTCCTACGTGTACGCGCCGCTGTTCGAAGGCGCCGCGATCCGCCTCGCCATCGAGAAGGGCATCCCCCTCGTGCTGGCCGGCTACTCGCCCGGCCAGCCCGAGCCCGAACGCATGCAGTACGAGTTCAATCCCGCGCTGATCCGCGACGAGGACTGGACGCCGCCGCACCTGGCCGAATGCGGCGAGTTCTCGCCCGCCGACCTCGCGCACTTCTACAACCCCCTCGCCCTGCCGGCAGGCACGCGCTTTCCGCGCTATCTCGCGCCCTACCACGCGTGGGATTACGACCAGGGCGAGGTGATCCGCCGCGTCACCGAACTGGGCCTGGTGCAGCGCAGCCACCATGCCAGCCCCATCGTCAG
>JAFEFM010000234.1 GCA_018240585.1 Pseudomonadota bacterium | reverse complement strand
TCAAGCCCTCTGCGCACTCACCGAACGGGGGGTGCCATACCACAGGTAAAACCCCCTCTTGGCGATTTCGACGACCACGAGATAAGCCAGGGCCATGCCGCCAAGGATGAAGTAGAACTGTGCCGGCGGCTGGACGAAGCCGAAGTAGGCGCCCAGCGGCGTAAAAGGCAGCAGCGCGCCGAGCGTTGCGATGCCCAGTGACGTTGCCACCAACGCCGCATGGGGGCGGCTTTTGAATGGATTGCCGCGGGTGCGGATGACGAAGATTACCAGCACCTGGGTACACAGCGACTCGATGAACCAGCCGGTCTGAAAGAGTCTGGCGTCCGCGTTCAGCACGTAGAGCATGACGTAGAAGATCAGGAAGTCGAAGGCTGAACTGATGGGGCCGATCACCAGCATGAAATTGCGGATGAAGCCGATGTCCATCACGCGGGGTCTGCGCAGTTCCTCGGGGTCCACCTGGTCCAGCGGAATCGGCACCTCGGACATGTCGTAGAGCACGTTGTTGAGCAGGATCTGGGTGGGGAGCATCGGCAGGAAGGGCAGGAACAGGGCTGCGCCGGCCATGCTGAACATGTTTCCGAAGTTGGAACTGGTGCCCATCATGATGTATTTCATGATGTTGCCGAAGGTGCGCCGGCCTTCCATCACCCCGTCGTAGAGCACGTGCAGATCGTGATCCAGCAGGATCATGTCGGCGGCCTCCTTGGCCACATCGACCGCAGAATCCACCGATAAGCCCACATCCGCCGCGTGTAGCGAAGGCGCGTCGTTGATGCCGTCACCCAGGTAACCGACCACATGCCCGCGTGCCTTGAGGGCGAGGATGACGCGCTCTTTCTGCGCCGGGTTGACGCGGCAGAACAGGTTGGCCTTTTCCACCCTGGCGCGCAGGGCGGTGTCGTCCATCACGGCCATTTCCTTGCCGGTGAGGATGCCAGTAACTGGAATATTGAGTTGTCCGCACACGTGCTGGGTCACCAGTTCACTGTCGCCGGTAACGATCTTTACGCTGATTCCGCTGTCCGTCAGGGCCGCAAGCGCGGCGGCGGCGCTTTCTTTTGGTGGGTCGAGAAACGCCGCAAAGCCTGCGAAGACCAGTTCCGTTTCATCGCCGACCGTTGCGTGGGAATGGGCGGCGGACACCTCGCGCCAGGCGATGCCGAGGACGCGGAAGCCCTCGTTCTCGAGGTCGGCCTGCACCGCGTGGATCTTGTCGAGGGCCGCCCTGTCCAGCGGGATCTGGGCGACATTGCCCTGCTCTTCGTAGTGCTTGCACAGGCCGATGATCTCGTCCGGGGCGCCCTTGATCACCAGCAGGCGGCCATTGCCCTTGTCGAGCAGCACTGAGACGCGCCGCCGCTCGAAATCGAAGGGGACTTCGTCGATCTTCTTCCAGGCGCTCACATCGATTTCCTGGTGGGCGAGGATCGCCTCGTCGAGGGGACTCTTCAGGCCGGTTTCGAAGAAGCTGTTGAGATAGGCCAGTTCGAGCACCCGTTCGCTCGGCCCGCCTTGCGGATCGGTGTGTTTTTCCAGCCGGATTTTCGCCTCGGTCAGCGTGCCGGTTTTGTCGGTGCACAGCACGTCCATGGACCCCAAGTTCTGGATCGCCGCCAGGCGTTTGACGATCACCTTTTTCCTGGCCATGAGCTGCGCGCCACGGGCCAGCGTAACCGAAACCACCATGGGCAGCAGTTCGGGTGTCAGGCCCACGGCGAGTGCAACGGCAAACAGGAAGGATTCGAGCCACGGCTTGTGCATGAGTGCATTGACGAGGAGCACGAACAGCACCAGCAGGATCGTCAGGCGCATGATCAGCATGCCGAAACGGTGCGTGCCGATCTCGAAGGCGGTTGGCGGTGGCGCCTGGATCAGGGTGTCGGCGATGGCACCGATGGCGGTGCCGACCCCGGTTTTGACAACCTGGATTCTGGCGCTGCCGCTGATCACGGTGGTGCCCATGAAAACCGCGTTGGCGGCATCTTGTATGTCGACGGTGTGAGCCGCCAGTTTGCCCGGCCGTTTTTCCACGGGGTAAGGTTCGCCGGTCAACAAAGCCTGCTTGACGAAGAAGTCGTTCGCGTCGATCACCCGTCCATCGGCAGGAATCATGTTTCCGGCGGAGAGGACGACAAGATCGCCCGGCACGACTTCAGTGACGGCGACGTCGGTCTGCTTGCCGTCGCGGATCACCGTCGCCTGCACCGAAACCGACTGACGCAGGCTGGCCGCGGCCTTGCCCGCCCGATGCTCCTGGACAAAATCCAGCGTGACACTGAACAGCACCATGACCGAGATGATGATGAAATTGGTCAGTTCGCCAGTCATGGCAGAAACCGCACTGGCCACCAGCAG
>JAFEFM010000233.1 GCA_018240585.1 Pseudomonadota bacterium | reverse complement strand
CTCGCCTGCAGCAGTTCGCTGTGGCGCAGCTTCATCGACTCCAGCGTCGATTCCGCCACTGGCGGCGGTGCGCGGCGCTTGTCGGGATCGACGTTGTGCTGCTGGCAGCGCTGCCATGAGCCGTCGATCAGGCCGCGCAGCGCATCGGAAGTCCCTCCCCCGCCATCGAGGAAGCGCTCCCAGGCCGCCATGACCGCGGCATCGTTGCCGGGATCGGAAAACATCTGCCCTTCGGGCGTGCGTGATGCGTTCAAGTCTCTCCTCCTCGCGAAAACGCGACGCGGCGGGTCGCTGTGTGCGACCGGAGGGTTGAGATCCCTGTCAGTTCTGCCGCATCGGTTCCGGTTTGCTGCCGTCGCCCGGACTCGGGCGACGGCGCGGCGGGATGCGTTGCCAGACCGCGGCCGACGCATCGCACCTCGACTTGAAGAATAGCAAAGGCAATGCCAAAAACCCCAATCCGGGCGGGGGATCGGCACGACGAACGTCGCACGCGGCAGATGCGGGCTGCGCGCGAACCAAGCTGCCGTGCGAGGCGAGACAGGAACGCACGCGGGCGGCCGCCGGCGCGGCGACCGTCCGGTTTTCGAACGGCCGCCGGGCGGACGGTGTCCGGAAACCGGACGGTCCCGCAATGAGTCAGGCGACGGCGCCAGCCGGCTCCGCGCAGGCGCGGATCGCATCCAGCGCGGCAGGATCCTCCAGCGAGGTGAGGTCGCCCAGCGCCTGGCCGAGGTAGGCGGCGCGGACCAGGCGGCGCAGGATCTTGCCGTTGCGCGTGCGCGGCAGCGCCGTGGTGCAATGCACCCGCGCCGGCGCAAGCGGCTTGCCCAGGCGCTCGGCGACATGGGCGCGCAGCGCACGCTCGCACGCGGCCCAGCCTGCCGCCGTCGCGGCGGCAGCGCCGCGTGCGGCCAGCGTCACGAAGCACACCGCCGTCTCGCCCTTCACCGGGTCGGGCACGCCGATCGCCACCGCCTCCTTCACCAGCGGATGACCTACCAGGGCCGACTCGTATTCGGCCGGGCCGACGCGCTTGCCGGCGATCTTCAGCGTGTCGTCGCTGCGGCCTTCGATGAACCAGTGCCCTTCCTCATCGATGCGCGCCCAGTCGCCATGCACCCACAGGCCTGGAAAGCGCGACCAGTAGGCGTCGAGATAGCGCGCCTCGTCCTGCCAGAAGCCGGCGGCCATGCCCGGCCACGGCGCGCGCAGCACCAGTTCGCCCACCCCGGCATCGGCGCCGTTGCCGCCATCGGACGGGCCCCCTGCCGGCGTGCGCAGGCGCTGCCCGGCGCCATCCACCACGTCGGCCACCATTCCGGGGATCGGGCCGGCAAAGCCGCAGGGTTTCTGCGGCAGGCCGGCGAAGCAGGCGAGGATGCCGCCGCCGATCTCGGTGCCGCCGGAGTAGTTGATGATCGGCCGGCGGCCTTCGCCGACGCGCTCGAACAACCAGCGCCACGGCGCCTCGTTCCAGGGTTCGCCGGTGGAGCCGAACACGCGCACGCTGGCGAGCGCGCCGGGCGCCGGCAGCCCCGCCTCACCCTCGGCCATCAGCAGGCGCGCCAGGGTGGGCGACAGGCCGAGATGGGTGAGGCGGTGACGCTGGGCGAGCTGCCACAGCCGGTCCGGCCGCGGATGATCGGGCGTGCCTTCGAACAGCATCAGCGCCGCGCCGCGCAGCAGGCCGCCGAACACCAGCCACGGCCCCATCATCCAGCCCATGTCGGTGATCCAGCCGATGCGGTCGCGCGGCTTCACGTCGAAAGCCATCATCATGTCCTGCGCCGCCTTCAGCGGAAACCCGCCATGGGTATGCACCACGCCCTTCGGCCGTCCGGTGGTGCCGGAGGTGTACAGGATCATCAGCGGCGCGTCGGCCGCATGGGGCGCGGCGCCCTGCTGCGGCGCGCGGTGCTCGAGCAGGTCGTGGTAGCCAGTCTCGCGCCAGTGGGCCGCGCGCTGCTCCGGCAGCAGGCCGGCGCCCAGCCGCGACACGATGACGATCGCGTCCAGCGCCGGCGCGCGTTCGGCCGCGCGCCTCGCTTCGCCCAGCATGTCCACCTGCCGGCCGCGGCGCAGGTAGCCGTCGGCACACACCAGCAGCTTCGCGCCGCTGTCCTGCAGCCGGCTCGCCACGGCGTCGGCACCGTAGCCCGAAAACAGCGGCAGCCCGATGGCGCCGAGGCGGGCGCAGGCCAGCAGCACGACGGCCGCCTCCGGCACCATCGGCAGATACATCGCCACCCGGTCGCCGCTGCGCACGCCCAGGCCGGCCAGGCCGGCGGCGAGCCGGCGCACTTCGTCGTCGAGGGCGGCGTAGTCATGCACGCGCACGCTGCCGTCGTCGCCCTCCCACAGCAGCGCCGGGCGATGCGGATCCTCGCGTGCGATGCGGCCGACCAGGTTGTCGTGCAGGTCGAGCTCTCCGCCAGCGAACCAGCGCGGCCACGCCGGCCCGCGCGCCAGGTCGCGCACGCGCTGGTAGGGCGTCGCCCAGTGCACGCCCAGCGCCTGTTCGACTTCGCGCCAGAAGCGCTCGGGTTGCGCGGCGGCGCAGGCATGCAGCGCCTCCAGGCAGGAGTAGCCATGCGCGGCGAGAAAGCGGGCGAGCTCGGTGTCGTCGAAGCTGAGCCCGCTGGCAACAAAGGTTTCCATGCTGTTCCCTTGCAATGTCCGACCGGACAGCGCGGCGCGGATCGCGCCGCGCTGCCGGCCTCAGTCGGCCCGTTCCGGCACCGGCAGGCCCACCCAGTCCTTGTAGAAGGCCTCGATGTCGGGCTCGAAGTCATGGATCACCGGGTACCACGGCGTGGGCGCCTCGACGTCGTGCATCGTGCCGCAGGTGGGGCAGTAATACTCGCGGTACACCTGCCACTGCGTGTCCGGCGCCATCAGCTTCGGATACACCTCGGTCATCGCTTCCTCGGTGTCGCGCACGTAGATGGCGGCATGCAGCTTCCAGTTCTCGCGGTAATCGCCGAACACGTGGCCGCAGTCGCACTGGGTGACCCATTGCCTGGTCTTGGCCGACTGCACGATGTAGAGGTGCGGCCCCAGCGGCAGCACGATGCGGTCCTTGAAGCTCACCTTGGCCTGCAGCGCCGCCAGGTACTGCTCGAAGCGGCTGTTGTCCTTGGGCATGGACAGCATGCGGAAGGTGGTTTCCCAGTCGAGGCTGCCTTCGACGAGGTGGGCGACCTGCTCGTTGGTATAGTTGGACATGGTCTGACTCCTTGATTCCTTGATTACTCTTCGACCTGGACGACGGTGGTCACGTCCGGCAGCAGCGAAAGGTCCATGCGGTGCTTGGCGCCGTAGGACGGCACGCCCAGCTCTTCCTCCAGCAGTTGCCAGTCGTCCGGCAGGCTCCAGAAGTCCTTGAACTGCTTGGTGAACTTCTCCGACAGGGCGAAGCTGGTGGCGAACATGTGGCGCACCTGGACGGCGGCGTGCTTGTTGAGGATGCGTTCGCGTTCCTCCTTCATCCACTCGCGGGTGGGCAGCGCACGGGCCAGGCGCTCCTTGCGCATTTCGGCGCGGCGGGCCTGCGTCTTCGCGGCATCCACGGTGAACACGCCCTTGGCGTCCTCGGTGAAGACCGCGCCGTAGACCTTCTGTGCGTACTCCGGCAGCAGGAACTTCTGGTTGAGATCCGCCTCGATCGCCTTCGGCTCGCGATCGAGCGGATCGCCGAAGCCGGGGCCGCCGCGCAGGTAGTTCAGGTACAGGTCGTGGTTGGCGTAGCAGTCCTCGGTGGTGATGCACTGCTTGTCGCGCTTGACCTCCGCGGTGGCGTCGATGTGGCGCTCGTAGTCCGGATCGGACGGATCGAGGTCGCCGCCCAGCGGCAGCGAGTCACCGATGGCGATGCGCTTCTCGAGGCCGGTCTTGTGCGCCTCGAAGCGGTAGCCGGTGGCCGACGGGTAGCCGCCCATCATGCCCCAGTCGCTGTTCATGAAGCCGTTGCCCATGAAGAACATCGTCCAGTCCTGGGCGTTCCACACCATGCGCAGAGTCTCGAAACCGCAGCCGCCGCGATACTTGCCGTAGCCGCCGGAGTTGGCCTTGACGTTGCGGCCCAGATACAGGAGCGGCTCGGCCATCTCCCAGATCTCGATGTCGCCCATGTCGCCTTCCGGGTTCCAGATCGCCGCGGCGTGGTTCAGGCCGTCCTTCACCGCGCAGGCGCCGGTGCCGCAGCTCGAAGCTTCGAAGCTGTTCACCGCGTGGATCTCGCCGTCCTGGTTGATGCCGCCGCCCTGCAGCCAGTTGGAGGTGTTGGCGTTGCCGGCGTTGACCTCCTCGAGATACCCACGGCTGAAGTAGGACTGGCTCAGGCCGCGCCACAGCGCCGCCCAGCCGGAGACGAGGAAGTGCCAGGCGTAGGCGTGGCCGGTGCGGCGGTCGTCGGGGTTGCACCAGGTGCCCTTGGGCAGGCGGAACTCGGTGGCGAAGTAGGCGCCATCGTTGATGCGCTGGGTGGGGACCAGCGTCTGGCACATCATCACCCAGATGCCCGAGGTGAAGGCCACCTGGTGGGCGTTGAAGGTGTGCCAGCCCCAGCGGCTCGCGCCTTCGAAGTCGAGCCGCCACTTGCCGTCCGGCCGGATCGTCATCTCGCACGGCGAGTGCATGATCGAGTCGAGCTTGGCGAAGGCGTTCGACACCTGCACGTCGTCGTGCTTGTAGGGCACATCGACGAAGGACACCTTGCGGTACTTGCCCGGCAGGGTCATCGCCTTGATGCGGCTCATCAGGCCGCGGCGGCCTTCCTCGATGACCTCGTAGGCAAACTTCTCGTAGGCCTCGATGCCGTCGGCGCGGATCACCTCTTCCACTAGGTCGCGGATCATGTGGCAGCCCGCGATGCGCGTCTTCTCGTCGAGGATCCAGTACTTGGGCGTGCGCACCGAACGCTGCGATTCGTGCAGCCAGTCGCGCAGCGGCTCGTCGTTG
>JAFEFM010000232.1 GCA_018240585.1 Pseudomonadota bacterium | reverse complement strand
TCGAAGCCCAGGCCGTGCATCAGGCGCAGCATCTTGGGGTTGTTGCCGAGCACGTCGCCGACGATGTTGCGGTAGCCCTTGCTGCGGGCGCAGTCGATGAGGGCGCCCATCAGGCGGCGGCCGAGGCCGAAGCGTTGCCAGTCGTCGGCCACGACCAGGGCGAATTCGACCGACTCGCCGTCGGGGGCCAGCGAGTAGCGCGCGCTGCCGATCATCGTCTCGACGTTGTCGGCGCGGGTGGTGGCGAGCAGGGCCATCTCGCGGTCGTAGTCGATCTGGGTGAAGCGGTCGATCAGGCTGGGCGGCAGCTCCTCGAGCCGCTCCATGAAGCGGAAGTAGCGCGTCTCCGGGCTGAGCTTGTCGAAGAAGGCCTGCACCAGCGTGGCGTCTTCCGGGCGCACCGGGCGCACGCGCACGATGCGACCGTCGGCCATCTTCCATTCCTGGATCAGGTGGCCCGGGTAGGGGTGGATGGCCATGTGCGCGTAGCGGTCGCTGCCGGCGGGCAGGCCCTGGTCGATGACGAGGTGGGCGTCGGCGACGATGGCGCCGTCCTCGTCGGCGATCAGCGGGTCGATCACCAGCTCGCGTACCCAGGGCAGCTCGCATACCAGGTCGGACACCGCCACCAGCACCTGTTCCAGCGCTTCGCGGTCGATCCCCGGCACGCCGTCGACGCCAGCGACCAGCGCTTCGACCTGCGGCGAATCGATCAGGTCGCGCGCCAGCACCGGGTTGAGCGGCGGCAGCGCGTAGGCGCGGTCGGCGGTGTGGCCGGCGGCCGCGCCGCCCGCGCCCAGGCTGATGACGGGGCCGAACACCGCGTCGCGGAACACGCCCAGGCGCAGCTCGCGGCCGTGCGGGCGGTGGAGGTAGGTTTCGAGCGACACGCCGGTGATGCGCGCGTCGGGGTGGCGGGTGCGCACGGTGCCGACGATGTCGTGGAAGGCGCTCCATACCGATTCGGTGGCGCTGAGGTTGAGCCGCACGCCGCCGGCCTCGGACTTGTCGTGCAGGTCGGGCGAGTCGATCTTCATGACGACCGGAAAGCCGATCTGCTCGGCGACGAACAGCGCCTCGGTGACGTCGTGCGCCACCATGGTCTGCGTCACCGGCACGCCGAAGCTGCGCAGCAGCGCCTTCGCCTCCATCGTCGACAGCACCGTGCGGCGCTGGTTGAGC
>JAFEFM010000231.1 GCA_018240585.1 Pseudomonadota bacterium | reverse complement strand
TGTTCCAGCGCATGAAGTTGCCCATCGTGCTGTCCCGCGACTGGCACCCGGCCGACCACTGTTCCTTCCGCGCCCAGGGTGGCCCGTGGCCGCCCCATTGCATCGCAGCCAGTCCCGGCGCCGCCTTCGCACCGGGACTGGCGGTACCCGAACATGCCCACATCGTTTCGAAGGCGACGACCGCCGTGGCGGACGCCTATTCCGCCTTCCAGCGCACCGGCCTCGGCGAGCGGCTGCGCAGCCTGGGCTGCGGGCGCCTGTTCATCGGCGGGCTGGCGACCGACTACTGCGTGCTCGCGACCGTGCGCGATGCGATCGGCGAAGGCTTCGACGTGGTCGTGCTGCACGACGCGATGCGCGCAGTGAACGTGCATCCCGGTGACGGTGAGCGTGCCGAGCGCGACATGGCCGAAGCCGGCGCCGAACTGGTCACCAGCAAGCAGCTCGTCGGGAGCGGCGCATGACCGATTCCGCGCTGCTCACCGACCTGTACGAGCTCACCATGCTGCAGGCCTATCACGACGAAGGCCTGCACGACATCGCGGTGTTCGAGCTCTTCGTGCGCGTGCTGCCGCCGCAGCGACGCTTCCTGATGCTGGCCGGCATCGAGCAGGTGCTGGACTACCTCGAGAACCTGCGCTTCACCGCCGCCGAGCTCGACTGGCTTCATGCCACCGGGCGCTTCAAGCCGGCTTTTCTCGATACGCTGCGCGATTTCCGCTTCACTGGCGACGTGCACGCGATGCGCGAAGGCACGGTGTTCTTTGGCAACGAGCCGGTGCTGCGCATCGAAGCGCCGATCGGCGAGGCGCAGTTCGTCGAGAGCCGTCTGATCAACCGGATCAATTATTGCTCGCTGGTCGCCACCAAGGCCGCACGCTGCGTGCTCGCCGCACCGCGCAGCCTGCTCGTCGACTTCGGCCTGCGCCGCGCCCACGCCGGCGAGGCCGGCCTGCTGGCGGCGCGCGCCAGCTTCCTCGCGGGCTTTGCCGGCAGCGCCACGGTGCTGGCCGGGCAGCGCTAC
>JAFEFM010000230.1 GCA_018240585.1 Pseudomonadota bacterium | reverse complement strand
TTCATCCGCGTGCTTATGTGGCGGACAACGCGGTGGTTGGAGAGGGCTGCATGGTCATGGCCGGCGCCGTTGTCGACGTGCGCGCGCAGCTTGGAGAACTTGTCGTCGTCTGGCCCGGGGCGTGCATCAATCATGACGCCAAGGTCGGAATTAATACGTTCGTTTCGCCGAATGCGACGGTGTGTGGAGCCGCGGTGGTAGGGCCCAACACATTTATCGGTGCCGCGGCGTCGATCGCTGATCACTCGCATGTACCAGCGTCTAGCTTCATCAAGATGAATTCTGTCTTCAAGGGCGGCCGGTCATGAAGTCTCTCGTTATTCTTCAGTCAAATTACATTCCATGGAAGGGGTATTTTGATCTGATTCACGATGCTGATGAGTTTATTCTCTTTGATGACATGCAGTACACGAAAAGAGACTGGCGAAATCGAAATCAGATCAAGACCGAGAAAGGACAGGAGTGGCTGACGATTCCTGTCGAAGTAAAAGGGAAATTCTTTCAGCGCATTGACCAGACGATGGTTGCCGATAGCTCATGGGCTTTGAGCCATTGGCAGACTATTCGCAATGTCTATCGCCGTGCGCCGCATTTCAAACAGTATGCAGAGGACGTCGAGGGGCTGTATTTGGAAGCCAAGGAAATTCCGCGCCTTTCGGATATCAATCGCCTGTTTCTTGAGGGGGTGGCGCGGTTACTCGGTCTGAGCGCGAATCTGAAATGGTCTACCGATTATCCAAGCACAGAGGGAAGAACGGAAAGGCTAGTTCAGCTTTGCAGGTTCGCCGGTGCTCAGCGTTATGTTTCTGGCCCCGCGGCACGCAGTTATATTGAACCAGAACTGTTTGAGGCGGCCAATGTTGAATTGATTTTCAAGGACTACTCTGGCTATCCCGAGTATCCACAGAGTTTTCCTCCGTTTACTCATGGGGTCACAGTTCTTGATCTGCTTTTCAACGTTGGCTCCGATGCGCCTTGGTACATTTGGGGATGGCGAGAGGGCTCATTGAGTTCATGAGAGCGACACTCGGGCAGTTGATCCGTTACGGGATCGTCGGTTTCGCATCGAATGCGGTGGGTTATCTCCTCTACCTCGCAATCACCGCGGCAGGCATGGAACACAAACTGGCGATGACCTTGCTCTATGCGGTCGGCGTCGCGCAGACTTTCGTGTTCAACAAGCGTTGGTCTTTCGGCCACGGCGGAGCACA
>JAFEFM010000022.1 GCA_018240585.1 Pseudomonadota bacterium | reverse complement strand
CCCCTTCGAAGTCGGCCTGCTGCCGGAGCGCTGCGGCGACGAGCTGTGGAGCGAGGACAACACCCGCCTGGTGTCCTCCTCCTACGCGCCCTTCGGCACCGTCACCAAGGTCGGCGGCGGCTATGTGCTGAACGGTGAATGGCTGACCTCGAGCGGCTGCGATCATGCGGATGGCGGCGCCTTCCTCGGCGGCCGCGTCGCGGAAAACGGCGAGCAGGTGTTCCGTTCCTTCTGGGTGCAGCGCGCCGACTTCGACATCATCGACGACTGGCACGTGGTCGGCCTCGCCGGCACCGGCAGCAAGAAGCTGTCGGTCAAGGAAGTCTTCGTTCCGGACTACCGCAGCCACGTGATCGCCGCCTACGACGAGGAATCGCACGGCGACGTGAACAACCTCTACAAGATGCCGTTCTTCTACGTCTTCTACGCTGCCGTGTCGTCGGTGCTGATCGGCATGGCGCGCGGCATGGTCGACCTCTACATCGAGCACATGGTGCCGCGCCAGAACATCAACCAGGCGGTCGGCGCCGCGGTGCAGGACCCGTTCATCAAGGGCAAGCTCGGCGAAGCCTACGCCAAGATCCTGGGCGCCACCGCCCGCGTGCTGCAGAACACCGACGAAGCCTGGAGCTACGCCTCGCAGGGCAAGCTGGTGCCGCTGGAGCTGCGCATCCGCCAGTTCGCCACCAACCAGTTCACCGGCGGCGAAGTCTTCGATGCAGCGCACATGATCTTCAAGAAGACCTCCACCCGCGGCGTGTGGCTGAACTGCCCGATGCAGCGCCAGATGCGCGACCTGCTGGTGGGCGCCAACCACATCACCCAGAACCAGGACAACATCGGCGACCTGCTGGGCGGCCACCTGCTGGGCAACCCGCTGCCCAAGGCCAACCCGTTCGGCGTCCGCGCCTGAGTCACCGGGGGCAGGGGCCCGGCGGTGACGCCGGGACTCCTGCAACGATCCGCAGAGAGAAGAAAGATGACCGACCTCACCCGTAACGTGGTGCACCAGACGCCGGCCCAGGACATGGCTGCGCCGGGCCTCGCCGACCTGCCGCTCGTCACTCCCGCGGAACAGCGCAACGGCATGCGCCACCTGGCTGCCGGCGTATCCATCATCACCGCCGCCGACGGCAGCCAGCGCGCCGGACTGACCGCCACCGCCGTGTGCTCGGTGACGACCGATCCGCCGCGCCTGGTGGTCTTCGTCAACAAGAACGTCTTCGCCAACGCGCTGATCCAGGCCAGCGCCGCGCTTGCGGTGAATGTGCTGGCCGGCGAGCAGGAAGACGTGGCCCGCGTCTTCGCCGGCATGGTCGAAGGCGTGCAGGGCGAGGACCGCTTCGGCACCGGCACGTGGACCACGCTGGTGAGCGGCGCCCCGATCCTCGAGAACACCTTGTCGAGCTTCGATTGCCGCGTCATCAGGATGTTCGACGAGAGCACGCACCACGCCTTCCTGTGCGAGGTGCTCGCGGTGCGCGAACGCAGCGACGGCGAAGCCCTGGTGTATCTCAATGGCGGTTTCCGCCGCATCCCGCAGTAAAGCTCGACCGTACCCGGGCGCCGGGCACCCCGTCCGGCCGCCCAAAACAAGAACATGATCGGCGTTCGCGCCGGCCCCCGACGGGTTCCGCCCGTCCGCTCCTCAACAATCCGGAGACAGAGAATTGGATCTACGTGAAGCCATCCTGACGCAGCCCATGCGCCGGTTCCAGTTCGGGATCATCGCGCTGTGCATCGTCCTGTGCATGATCGACGGCTACGAAGTGCTGG
>JAFEFM010000229.1 GCA_018240585.1 Pseudomonadota bacterium | reverse complement strand
CGGGTCGCGCCCTGCTTGACCTCGAAATGCGCCACATCCGCCAACAGCACCGATCCGCCGCCCGGCAGGGCCACCGGCAGGCGGCCGATGTCGTCGATCGCGTCGCGCGCCTGCGCCTCGAAACGCAAGGTCACATCGACATTGCGGATTTCCTCGAAGAACGTGTTCAGCGTCGCCCCGCCCAGCGCCGTCTGAACGAGGGTGTTGAAGTCGGTGATCGAGATGCCGTAGCGCGCCAGGCGGTCGCGATCCGGCTCGATCGTGACTTCCGCCTGCCCGCCGATCCGCACCGCGGCGACGTCCGCACTGCCGCGGATGCCCCGCAGGATGTCGGCGACCTGCTCCGCCTTCTGACTCAGGACGTCCAGGTCGGGGCCGAAGAGCTTGACCGCAATCTCGCCTTTCGCACCGGAAAGCGCCTCCTCGACGTTGTCCTGGATGACCTGGCTGAAGTTCGCATGCACGCCCGGGATGCGCTCGAGCTTGCGCGAGATCTCATCCACCAGCTCGTCCTTGGCATCGAAGCGCCAGGCTTCGCGCGGCTTGAGATCGGCCAGGATCTCGATGTTGTTGGGCCCCTTCGGGTCCGTGCCGTCGTCGGGCCGCCCGACGTGGCTCACCACGCGCACGACCTCCGGTGTGGACAGCAGGACGGCGCGCACCTCGTGCTCGATCGACTGCGACGCCTCGAGGCTGCTCGCGGGCGGCAGCGACAGCGTCACCCACAGGTTGCCCTCGTCGAGCTTGGGCAGGAACTCGCTGCCCAGCAGCGGCGCGAGCGCCAGGGTCGCGGCGAGGATCGCCCCCGCGCCGCCCACCACCAGCCAGCGCCGGGTCTGCGCCCACAGCAAGCCGGCGCGATAGGCGGCCTGCAGCCGGTCCATCCATGCCAGATGCTTTTCCCGCAGCCGGTCACCCGTCATCTGAAAGGTCAGCAGCGCGGGGACGAGGGTCATCGTCAGAATCACCGCGCCGACGAGCGCGAACGACAGCGTGAATGCCATCGGCGTGAAGATCTTGCCCTCGACGCGCTGGAACGTGAAGATCGGCAGGAACGCGAGGACGATGATCGCCTTCGAGAAGATGATCG
>JAFEFM010000228.1 GCA_018240585.1 Pseudomonadota bacterium | reverse complement strand
GCCTCCAGCACCAGCTCGCCGGCGTCGTTGATCGGCACCACCTTCAGCACGGCGCCGGTCTGCTCGCAGACGAACTGCCACGGCACGATGTTGGAGTGGTGCTCCATCGCGGTGATCAGGATCTCGTCGCCGGGCTGCAGCGTGTTGCGCGCCCAGCTCTGCGCCACCAGGTTGATGGATTCGGTGGTGCCGCGGGTGAACACGATCTCTTCCACCCGCGCCGCGTTCAGGAAGCTGCGCACACGTTCGCGCGCGCCTTCATAGAGATCCGTGGCGTGCTGCGACAGCCAATGCACGCCACGGTGGATGTTGGCGTTGGATTCGCGATAGAAGCGCCGCTCTGCCTCGATCACCACCTCGGGCTTCTGCGTGGTGGCAGCATTGTCGAGGTAGGCCAGGCGCTTGCCGCGGACCGGGCGCGACAGGATGGGGAAGTCGGCCGCGTGCGCTGACAGATCGGCAGCCGCGCTGGCCGGCACTTCGTTCATGTTCATCACAGGGCCTCCATCAGTTCGCCGCCCGGCAGGCGGGCGCGGATCGCCGCCTGCGCGCGGCGCTTGAGCGGCGCCAGGCCGATGCGCTCCAGCACCTCGGCGGCGAAGGCATAGGTCAGCAGATTGCGCGCGTGGGCTTCGTCCAGCCCGCGGGTGCGCAGGTAAAAAAGGCTGTCCTCGTCGATCTGGCCCACGGTCGAGCCGTGCGCGCACTTCACGTCGTCGGCATAGATCTCGAGCTCGGGCCGCGCGTCGGCCTCCGCCTGCGGCGACAGCAGCAGGTTGTCGGCGCGCTGCATCGCGTCGGTGCGTACCGCGCCCGGCGCCACCAGGATGCGGCCGGCGAACACGCCGCGCCCGGCGCCGTCGAGCACGCCGCGATAGAACTCGCGGCTGGTGCCGCGCGGCTGCGCATGGTCGATGCGAGTGTGATGGTCGACATGGCGCCGGCCATCGACATGGAACAGGCCGTTCAACAGCGCCTCGCAGCCTTCGCCGTCGAAGCGGGTGGTGATGTCGTTGCGCGCCAGTTGCGCGCCGAAGGACAGCGAATGCGAAGCGAACACCGAGCCACGCGCCTGCACCGCGGCGATCTGCGCCACATGCACGGTGCTGCGGTCTTCCTCCTGCAGCTTCAGGTGGGTGATGCGGGCGTCCTGGGCGGCGGCGATGCGGGTGACGGCGTTGGTGAGCGTGCCGGCGATGCCTGCCGCGGCGGCTCCCGCCTGTGCATCAGCCGCGCCCTCCGCACCGACGTAATGCTCGACGATCGTGGCCTCGGCGCGGGCCTCGGCGACGATCAGGTTGCGCACCAGGCTCGCGCCCTCGTGCACGCCGCCAATGAACACCACATGCAGCGGCGCATCCAGCGCCACGCCGCGCGCCAAGCGCACGAAGGCGCCGTCGGTGGCGAGCGCGGCATTGAGCGCGGCGGGGCTGGCACCTTCCTCGACTGCTCCGAAATACGCT
>JAFEFM010000227.1 GCA_018240585.1 Pseudomonadota bacterium | reverse complement strand
TGTTCATTGCAGGGTCCTCAATGGCGAAGATGTTCTTCAAAACAGCGGAAACCGATGCGGCCAGCGAGGCGTGCGGGGTGTTCCTGGAGCAGCCGAGGACTGTCCGAGCACCGAGCGCAGCGAGGGCGAGTTCCGCAGCCCATGGAACGGATACCCCGGCTGCGCCACTAGGCAATCGCGGTGCTCGCGGGGCGGGTGGGGCTCGATTCGACTACTGGCTCAGCGCCTTCTTTCGCCGCTCGATCAGGCGCCAGATGAAGGGCGTGAAGATCAACTGCATCGCCAACTCCATCTTTCCGCCCGGCACCACGATCGTGTTCGCCCGGCTCATGAAACTGTTGTGGATCATGTTCAGCAGATACTGGAAATCGATCCCCTTCGGATTCGCGAAACGGATCACCACCATCGATTCGTCTGCCGTCGGAATCGAGCGCGCGATGAAGGGGTTGGACGTATCCACCATCGGCACCCGCTGGAAATTCACATGTGTGCGCGCGAACTGCGGGCAGATGTAATGCACGTAGTCGTGCATCCGGCGCAGGATCGTGTCCGTCACCGCCTCGGTCGAATAGCCGCGCGTGCTCTTGTCGCGGTGCAGCTTCTGGATCCACTCCAGGTTCACCACCGGCACCACCCCGATCAGCAGATCCACGAAGCGCGCCACATCCACTTCCTCATGCTTCACCGCGCCGTGCAGGCCCTCGTAGAACAGCAGGTCGGTGCCGGCAGGAAGCTCCTCCCAGGGCGTGAAGGTGCCCGGCTCCTGCCTGTAGCGTTCGGCCTCCTCCGCACTGTGCAGGTATTTCCGGCGCATGCCGCCGCCGGTTTCCGCATAAGTGCGGAACAGGTTCTCCAGCTCGCCGAACAGGTTCGCCTCGGGGCCGAAGTGGCTGAGCTGGCATGAGGCGTTTCCCTCGCATTCGGCGAGTCTTGCGCGCATCGTCTTGCGATCGTAGGCGTGGAAGCTGTCGCCCTCGATCACCGCGGCGGTGACGCCGTCGCGGCGGAAGATCTCCTCGAAGGTACGCTGCACCGTGCTGGTGCCGGCGCCGGACGAACCGGTAATGGCGATGATCGGATGGCGTTCGGACATGATGGTCTCCCCCGTCAGGGTCGTTATTGGCTGAGTTCGGTGTCGCGGAACAGCGAGCGGCTGTGGAACAGCGGCTGTTCGGGCAGATCGTCGTCCGGCTCGCGCTCCTGGTGGTAGCGCTCGATGCGCTCCACCTCGTCCTTCGAGCCGAACACGAAGCCGATGCGCTGGTGCAGGTTCTCGGGCTGCACCTCCAGCACCGGACGCACGCCGGTGCTGGCGCGTCCGCCGGCCTGCTCGACGATGAAGCCGATCGGGTTGCACTCGTACAGCAGGCGCAGCCGGCCCGGCTTCTTCGGATCCTTGCGGTCGCGCGGGTACAGGAACACGCCGCCGCGCATCAGGATGCGATGGGTCTCGGCCACCAGCGAGGCGATCCAGCGCATGTTGAAGTCGGCGCCGCGCGGACCGCTGCGGCCGGCGAGGCACTCGTCCACATAGCGGCGCACCGGGCGCTCCCAGAAGCGGGCGTTGGAGGCGTTGATGGCGAACTCGCGGGTGGTCTCGGGCACGCGGATGTCCGGGTG
>JAFEFM010000226.1 GCA_018240585.1 Pseudomonadota bacterium | reverse complement strand
GATCGCCGACGTGCGCGCGCGCGCCGCCAGCCGCGGGCGCAAGGTCCGCTTCGGCGTGCGACTGCACGTGATCGTGCGCGAGACCAACGAGGAGGCGTGGGCCGAGGCCGACAGGCTCATCAGCCACCTCGACGACGACACCATCGCCAAGGTGCAGGCGCGCTTTGCCACGATGGATTCCGAAGGCCAGCGCCGCATGGCTGCGCTTCACGGCGGCCGCCGCGACAAGCTCGAAGTCAGTCCCAACCTGTGGGCCGGCGTCGGCCTGGTGCGCGGCGGCGCGGGCACTGCGCTGGTGGGGGACCCGCAGACGGTCGCGACCCGGCTGAAGGAGTATGCCGACCTCGGAGTCGATACCTTCGTGCTGTCGGGCTACCCGCATCTGGAAGAGGCGTGGCGCTTCGCCGAACTGATTTTCCCGCTGCTGCCGGGCAAGGCGCCGGTGACGATCCAGGACCAGGTGATCACCGGCGGCCCGTTCGACGCCAGCACGGTGAAGAAGGCCTCGCCGGTGAGGGAGGCCGCATGAAAGTCATCGACATGCGCTGCAGGCCGGCCTTCCTGCACGATTTCTTCGGTGCCACGCCGGGCACGCCCGAGTACGACACGGCGCGCTGGCTCAACCGGCGCGTGGGCACGCGCGGCAGCGACGAGCATTTCACCCGCTCGCACACGCAGGAGGGCTTCCTTGCCGAAGTACGCGACGCCGGGCTGACGAAGGCGGTGGTGGTGGGGCGGCACACGCCGTCCCAGCACCTGCCGATCGAGCTGATCCACCGCATCACCCACGGCCACGACGAGCTGCTCGGCATCGCGGGTGTGGACCCGGTGATCCAGGGGCGCGCCGCAGTGGATGAGGCCGAACGCGCGATCCGCGAACTCGGGCTGGCGGGCATCGACATCGAGCCCGGCTTCGGCAGCCCGGCGAGGCAGGTCGATGATCCGGCCTATTTCCCGATCTACGAGGTGTGCGCGCAACTGGGCGTACCGGTGTTCCTGATGACCGGCCCGACCACGCCCGACCCGCGATTCAACGATCCGGCGCCGCTGGCCAACGTCGCGCGCACTTTCCCGCAACTGCCCATCGTCTGCTACCACGGCTGGTGGCCGAACGTGGCGCAGGCCATCGGCCTGGCCTTTCGCTACGAGAACATCCACCTCGTGCCCGACATGTACCTGTTCGT
>JAFEFM010000225.1 GCA_018240585.1 Pseudomonadota bacterium | reverse complement strand
TCGACCAGCGGCAGGAAGCCGAGCTGCACCGCAGTCGGATAGCAGCCGGGGTTGGCCAGCACACGCGCCTTGCGGATCTGTTCGCGGCTGGTCTCGGGCAGGCCATACACGGCCTCGGCGACGAGTTCCGGCGCGGCGTGCTTCATGCCGTACCATTTTTCCCACTCGGCAATGTCGCGAATGCGGAAGTCTGCCGCGAGGTCGATGACACGCACGCCGGCCGCCACCAGGTCGGCCGCCTGCTGCATGGCGATGCCGTTGGGCGTGGCGAAGAACACCGCGTCGCACTTGTCCAGCGCCGCTTCCTGCGGCGTGACGAACTTCAGATCCACGCGTCCGCGCAAGCTCGGGAACATGTCCGACACTGCCATCCCGGCTTCGCCGCGCGAAGTGATCGCCACCAGTTCGACCTGTGGATGGCGCGACAGCAGTCGCAGCAGCTCAACGCCGGTGTAACCCGTCCCGCCAACAACGCCAACCTTGATCATGTCGCTTCCTTGCCTGATTCGAGAACACAGCCGCGATTATCGCATCCCGCGGCCGGCAGGGGAGCGCAGACCGGCGCTCAGTGCATGCGGCCGAGCTTGCGATAGAGCGTGTTGCGGCTGACACCCAGGCGACGCGCGGCCGCCGAAATGTTGCCGCCGACCTCGCGCATCACCGCGGTGATCGCCTCGAGCTTGATCTCGTCCAGGCTGCGCGGCTCGGCCTTCAGCCGGCCTCCCGCCTGCTCGGGCAACTCGGCGGGCGCTGGTGGTGTGGCACCTGCACCACTGCGGGGCCGCGCCGGCGCGTCGTCGAAGGGCTCGCTGCCGAAGAGGTCCTCCGGCAGGTGGATGGCACGCAACTCGTGCTCGTCGTCATCCATCAGCGCCACCGCCAGGCGCAACACGTTGTGCAACTGGCGGAGGTTGCCGGGCCAGACGTAGCGCTCGAAGAAGCTCATCACCTCGTCGCTGATCGAAACCCCCGAGCGCCGCACGTCGGCCAGTTCTGCCCTGAAGATGCTCTGCACCAGTGGCCGGATGTCGCTACGCTCACGCAGCGGCGGCAGCGTGACCGTCAGGCCGTTGATGCGGTAGTAAAGATCCTCGCGGAAATCACCCCCAGCCACCGCTTCGCGCAGCGCCCGGTGCGTTGCACAGACCAGCGAAATGTCCACCGGGATCGACTTCGTCGAACCGATCGGCGTCACGCAGCGCTCCTGCAACACGCGCAGCAGCCGCGTCTGCATCGCCAGCGGCATGTCACCGATCTCATCCAGGAACAAGGTGCCGCCGTGCGCCAGCTGCACCTTGCCGACACCGCCTTCGCGACGGGCGCCGGTGAATGCGCCACCGACATAGCCGAAAAGCTCGGACTCGATCAGGTTCTCGGGAATGGCCGCGCAGTTGACCGCCACGAAAGGACCGTCGGCACGCGGGCCGCTGTTATGGAACGCGCGTGCGAAGAGTTCCTTGCCGACGCCGGATTCGCCCTGGATCAGCAGCGGGATGCCCTTTCCCTCGATGCGCATCGCCCGGTCCAGCGCGCGCTGCAGGCGCTCGTCGCCAGTGGAGAGGCCGGCGAGTGACACCTCGCCGCTGCCCTTGCCGCCTCCAGGCGCCTCGCCCTTCGCGGCCGGCTCGGCGGCCGGAGCCGAAGCTGCAACGGCAGCCATCGTCTGCATGCCGGGATTCGACACCATCAGCGGGCGCAAGGAACGCACCTGGAGGTACAGCTCGCCTCCCTGCCGAAGGTCCAGCTTGAGCATTGCATTGGGCGCCATCGATGCGCGATCGATGATCGCGCCGAAGCCGATCTTGAACAGGCTCGCGAAGCTCGACACTGGCGCGCTGCGACCCGCCCGCGCCAGCCATTCGCGTCCGGCGCCGTTCGCACCCAGGACGGCTCCGTCGGCACCCAGCGCGATGAGGCCCTCCTGCAGGCTGCCGAGGTATTCCGGGCGCGGGTGGAAGGCGATCAGGATGTCATTGGGGAAACGCGCTTCAAAGAGTCGTTTTTCCAGCAACTGCACCGACAGGCGCACCAGCCCCAGGGTGTGGCGCTGCGGGTTGCGAAAATCACCCGAGATGTCGAGCACGCCGGCCAGCTCGCCGTCGGCGCCGATGATCGGGGCCGCACTGCAGGTCAGGAAGCCGTTGCGGTCGAGGTAGTGCTCCGAGCCCAGCACCTCCACCGCCACGCGATCCTCGATCGCCGTACCGATGCCGTTGGTGCCGCGCAAGCCCTCGCTCCAGCATGCCCCCGGCTGCAAGGCGACGCGCCCGGCACGATCGACAAAGGACGGGTCGCCAAGACTATGGATGATGGTGCCATCCACGTCAGCCAGCAGCACCATGCTGCCCGACGCGCGGATCTGGTCGAACACATGCTCCATGACGCCGCCCGCATGCGCCAGCAGCACGCCGTTGCGCTCCCTCGACTCCACCAGTTGCAGGCGTCCGACCGGCTCCAGCGGCCGACTGTCGGTGTGATCGAGGCCGCTTTCGCGACAGCGCTGCCACGAACGCAGGATCGTCGGCGAAACCTCGCTTTCGGGAACGATTCCGTCGTCGAAAAACTTCTGGCGCGCGATCACGATGGCGTGATCCCGCAAATCCTTAGGCTGGAGCAACACCCCACCTCCTCCTTCCCTCGACGTCTGCCTCGACGCCGCGCGAGACCTGTCCGAGGTCTTGCTTATCGTGATTGTGATGCGCCAAAAATTAGCACCTGCACCACTTTGAAGCAACTCATGCGAGGGAAATCGCCGCGTATCCTGCGCCGGATCAGCAAACGGGGGTCCAGTCCTGGCCGCGCTGCCGACCCCGGGCGTCCAGCTCGCTCAGGTCGTCGACCACCGGCCAGCCATTCCGTTCGGCGTGGCGACGCAGGCCTTCATCGGGATGCACCGCGACCGGATGGCTGACCGCGGCAAGCAGCGGCAGGTCGCTGCGCGAATCGGAATAGAAGATCGTGC
The DNA here is from genome assembly GCA_018240585.1 of Pseudomonadota bacterium. Taxonomy (GTDB): domain Bacteria; phylum Pseudomonadota; class Gammaproteobacteria; order Burkholderiales; family Rhodocyclaceae; genus Thauera. Next base: position 2,214 of record JAFEFM010000225.1, on the reverse strand, counting down.
GCGAAAAGCCGGCCCAGTCTTCGCCGCGGGCCTGCAGCCAGGCTGCCACGCGGCGGACCTTGGCCGCACCGTGGCACAGTTCGCCCTCGATCTCGCCGGTATGGCGACCGTCGGCGCCGCGCTGCGCCTCGCTGGCAAGCAGATGCTCGATGCCGAAGGTCTGCGCCAGCGGCGCCGCGATCGCGCGCGTGGTGGCGGTGACGATGCAGCAAAGGTCGCCCGCCGCGCGGTGGCGCTCGACCAGCATACGCGACGCGGCGGGAACGGCGTCGGCGAGCGTCGCGGCAAAGCGCTGCTGAAATGCAGCAAGCTCTGCGCCCGGCAGGCGCGCCAGGCTGCCCAGCACGAAACGATGCAGCGTCACTGCATCCCCCTCGCCCGCGAGGTAGCGCTGGCACAGCGCCAGATAGGCCTCGTCGAACCCGTCCTCCAGCACGCCGCTGCGCATCAGGAAGCGCACCCAGTGCATGCCGCTGTCGAACGGCAACAGGGTGAAATCGAGATCGAACAGCGCGAGCGCGCGTTCACAGGTCACGAACCGCACTCCCTTCAGGCAATCGCGCCTCGCACGCTCCGCGCAGCGCATTGCAGACCACGATGCGCTCGGCACGATGGAGGTCGGTCAATTTCACCGCCGCCTCGCGCGCGCGCCATGCGGGATCGTCCAACAGCACGCCACGCATCACGCCCGGCAGCACACCGGCCGCGAGCGGCGGCGTGACCCATACGCCGTCGAGCAGCAGGAAGACATTGCTGCGCCCACCTTCGGTCAGATCTCCCGCCCGGTTGTGGAACAGGACATCGAACGCGCCCCGGCGCGTCGCCCCGGCCACTGCCGCGTCGTAACGGGCGCGCATCGTGGTCTTGTGGCGCAGCAGCGGATCGTCCTCATCCATGGGGTCGGCTGCGACGAGCAGCGACACCGGACCGTCCGGCAGCGCATCGAGCGGCGCCACGACGATGTCGAAATGGCCGTCCTTGCGCAAGGCCAGGCGCAGCCGATGCTCCCGGTCAGCGGCCAGCCCGGCGACCTGGGTGGCCAGGGCCGCACGAATTTCGCCCTCCGGCAGTGCGAAATCGAGCTCGACCGCACTCCGCGCGAGGCGGGCCAGGTGCCGCTCGAGGTGACGCACGCCTTCGCCGCGGGTGGCGTACATCGTCTCGAACAGGCTGAAGCCGGGGTCCAGCCCGGTGAGGAAGCGCGCCTTCAGCCGGCACTCCTCGTACTCGTCGTCGGCACGGCTGTCGATCACGATGCCGGCGCCGATGCCCAGCCGCCCCGGCCGCAGCTCCCCGGGGCCCGCGGCCTCGAGCGTCAGCGTGCGGATCGCCACCGACAGACAGAAGTCGCCGCAAGCCGCCTGCGCCCGATCGCCGCGCGGCGCATCGATCCAGCCGATGCTGCCGGTGTAGAGGCCACGCGGGGTGGTCTCCAGGCCGGCGATGAGCTGCATGGTGCGGTGCTTGGGTGCGCCAGTGATCGAGCCGCAGGGAAACAGCGCGCGCAGCAGATCGGCAAAACCGACCTCGTCCGGCAGTTCCGCCGCGATCGTCGACGTCATCTGGAACACCGTCGGATAGGCCTCGACCGAGAACAGCGCCGGCACTCGGACGCTGCCGGTGCGCGCGATGCGGCCCAGATCGTTGCGCAACAGGTCGACGATCATCAGGTTCTCGGCGCGATTTTTGGTGTCACCGCCGAGCATGCGCGCGATCTCGCTATCGCCTTCGGGCACGCTCGCGCGCGAGGCCGTGCCCTTCATCGGCTTCGCTTCGAGCCGGCCGCCGCGGTTGCGCAGGAAAAGCTCCGGCGAACACGACAGCACATGCGTCGGACCGCCGCCCGCCGACGGCGGCAGCGCGATGAAGGCACCGAAGCTCACCGGCTGGCGCGCGCGCAGCCGCCGATACAGGCTGATCGGCGCGCCGAAGCCGCGCAAATCCAGACGGTAGGTGTAATTGACCTGGTAGGTTTCGCCTTCGCGGATCGCCGCGTGGATGCGATCGATGGCATGGCGAAATGCGTCGCGATCCACGCTGGGCTTCAGGTCGAGCACGCCAGCCGGCGCGGGCGTCGCAGCCGCCGCGCCCAGGTTCAGCGCGGCACGCTCACGTTGCACCAGCCAGGCATCGACCTGAGCTGTGGACAAGTGTTGCAGCGACTCGAAGAGCAGCACGCGAAGCGCTCCGCCGTCCTCCGGCGCCAGGGCCTCG
>JAFEFM010000224.1 GCA_018240585.1 Pseudomonadota bacterium | reverse complement strand
TGGGCGACGGGCACGTTCCAGCGTGCAGCCGCCTCTTCCTCGAGCATGCGCCGGGCCGCGGCGCCGATGCGGCGCAGCGCCTGGAAGTGGTGGCGCATGCTGCGCGAGCCGTCGGTGTTCTGGTTGCCGTAGCGCGCCTCGTCGCCCGGCGCCTGCGCCACGATCACCCGCGCCAGCTCGGCCTCGAGCTCGTCGGCCACGACCATGGCCCAGCTCGTGCGCACGCCCTGCCCCATCTCGGCGCGGTTGCACAGCAGGCTCACCGTGCCGTCGTCCGCAATCGTCAGGAAAATGCGCGGGTCATCGCGCAGGCCGCCGCTCATCGCCTCACCGGCGTATTTTTTTGTCTCCGGCGCCTTCGCCACCTGCGCGCGCGCCGGCCGGATGCCGGTCGCCAGCACGAAGCTGCCGGCGGCGAGCCCGCGCAGGAAGCCGCGCCGGCTCAGGCTGAGGTTGGCGATTTCGTTGCCAATATCCGTGGCGATTTCGTTTGCGATGTCGTTCGCGAGATGAGCGTTCATGACTTCGCTCCTTCGGCAGCACGCAGGATCGCGGCGCGTATGCGCGGATAGGTGCCGCAGCGGCAGAGGTTGCCGCTCATCGCGGCATCGATGTCGGCGTCGCTCGGCCGCGGCGTCTTCGCCAGCAGGGCGGCGGCCTGCATGATCTGGCCGGCCTGGCAGTAGCCGCACTGCGCCACGTTGAGCTCGCGCCAGGCCACCTGCACCGGATGCATGCCGTCGGCCGACAGGCCTTCGATGGTGGTGATCGCCCGCCCGCCGAGCTGCCCCACCGGCAGCAGGCAGGCGCGCGCCGCCTGGCCATCGACCAGCACGGTGCAGGTGCCGCACAGCCCCGCGCCGCAGCCGTACTTGGTGCCGGTGAGCCCTGCGAGGTCGCGCAGATACCAGAGCAGGGGCATCTCGGAGTCGCCTTCGTGGCGATGCGCGCTGCCATTCACGGTGAATGTCGTCATGTCTCCTCCTCGTTCTGCTGCCCGGCCTGACCGGTGACCGCCATCCTAAGAACAACACGCCCGGGAAGTCGACAACCGCGTCGTCGCAAGGCGGCCGGGGCTTTGCATCGGGGCTGAAACGCGCTTCCACGAGGCCCCGATTGCTGCAGGGCAGCTAAACCATCGTCTAATACCGCGCCTTCCGGTTTCCCAATAATGTTGCGTCGCACGCTTGAACCGCCCGGTGCAAGGATTCGATCGACGCAGATCGATCGGCAGGAAAAGCCGTTGAGCTTTTCGCGCCCATCATAGAGGAGACAACGATGGCCG
>JAFEFM010000223.1 GCA_018240585.1 Pseudomonadota bacterium | reverse complement strand
TGGAACAGCGCCACCAGATCGGCGGCGATCGCCGGGTGGCCGGCCAGCGCCTGCTCGATGTAGTGCTGGCTGAAAGTGAACGCGGCCTGCTTCATGTAGCGCGCATAGGCGCGGAGCACCGCCACGCTGCGCCAGTCGAGGCCGGCGAGCAGTACCAGGCGGTTGAAATCGTCGTCGTCGTTGTCGCCGCGCCAGGTACGCAGGAAGGTCTCCTGGAAGCGGCCACGCAGGCGCTCGATGTCGATCTCGAGCCCTTCGGGCACGGCGAGGCCGAAGTCGTCGATCCACAGCTCCTCGCCATCGCCGCGGCGCACGTCGAAGGGGCGCTCCTCGAGCACGCGCACGCCCATGTGCTCGAGCATCGGCAGGCTCTGCGACAGCGGCGCCAACTCGCCGGCGCGGATCAGCTTGAAGCGCAGCCGGCCCGGTGGGGCCTCCAGCGGCAGGTAGAGGTTCATCGCGATGGCGTCGGGCGCGTCCAGCGTCTCGAGCTGCGCGATGTCATGCACCGCCATGCGCGGCGCGTGTTCCTCGCGGTAGCCGGCAGCAAATCCGCCGGCGTATTGCGCGAACAGCGCATTGGCGCGCTCCTCGCCGAACGCCTCGACGAGCGCATGCGCGAGGTCGTCCTCCCAGCGCCGCGCCAGCCGCACCAGGCGCTGCTCGAGTTCGTGCACGTCGAAATCGGGCGCGGCGCCGGGCGGCGTGCGGATCACGATCAGGATACGCGCCAGCGGCGAATCCGACAGATGCACATTGAATTCCGCCGACACGCCGTGCAGTGCCTCGGACAGCACCGCCTGCATGCGCTGGCGCACGTCGGTGTTGTAGTTCTCGCGCGGCACGAACAGCAGGCAGGCGTAGTAGCGGCCGAAGCTGTCGCGGCGCACGAAGAGCCGCGTGCGCTGCCGCTCGCCCAGGCGCAGGATGCCCATCGCGGTGTCGTACAGGTCGTCGCTCGAGGTCTGGATCAGCTCGTCGCGCGGGTACTGCTCGAGGATGGTGGCGAGCGCCTTGGCGGCATGGCTCTTGGGCAGGAAGCCGGCGCGCTCGGTCACCGCCGCGACCTTGCTGCGCAGCAGCGGGATCTGCGTCGGGCTGGCGCTGTAGGCGGCCGAGGTGTAGAGGCCGAGCAGGCGCCGCTCGCCGATCACCTCGCCAGCGTCGTCGAAACGCTTGACGCCGATGTAGTCGAGATAGGCGGAGCGATGCACGGTGGCGCGCGCGTTGGCCTTGGTCAGCGTCAGCAGGTTGCGTGCGCGGGC
>JAFEFM010000222.1 GCA_018240585.1 Pseudomonadota bacterium | reverse complement strand
CTGCGCGCGGTCGACGATGCGCTGGCCGCACTGCGCGACCTCGGCGCGAACGTCACCGAAGTCCGCTTTCCGGATGCCTGGGACATCGCCGGCCAGTGGGAAGCGCAATGCGGCGTGCAGACGGCTGTGGCACATGCCGCCACCTACCCGTCGCGCGCGGCCGAGTACGGCCCGGCGCTGAGCCGGCTGATCGACATCGGCCGCGGGCTGGACGGCATGGCCTACCAGCGCCTGCTGCTGGCGGCGGCGGCCTTCACCGGCAGGGTGACCGACCTGCTCGAGACCATCGACCTTCTGCTGGTGCCGGTGCAGCCCTACGCCGCGCCGACCTACGAGCGGCTCGGCGCGCTGGCGGCCGATCCGGTCGCCAACCAGCGCCTGATCCAATACACCGCGCCGTTCGACATCTCCGGCCACCCGGCGCTGACCCTGCCCGGCCGGCCCACCGCCGCCGGCCTGCCGGTGGGCGTGCAGTTCATCGCGCGCAAGGGCGGCGAGCGCGCGCTGCTGGCCGCCGGTGTGGCCCTGCAGCGCGACACCGCCTGGCACAAGGCCCATCCGGCCTGCTGACACCCCCGCATCCCAACAGCCCTTTCCAGTTACCGAAGAGGATCGACCATGTCCCACAGCAAGTCCTCCCCGACATCGGCCCACGCCGCCGCCGTCGACATCGACAACCTGACCCTGGCGGGCGCGCTGCGCGCGCTGGCCGACGGCAGCCTCAGCAGCGAGGCGCTGGTGTCGGCCTACATCGAGCGCGCCCGCGCGCGCAGCGACCTCAACATCTTCATCACGCTGGACGAGGAAGGCGCGCTCGCCGCTGCCCGCGCGGTGGATGCCGCACGCAAGGCCGGCCAGGCGCTCGGCCCGCTGGCCGGCATTCCGGTGGTGGTGAAGGACAACATCCACGTCGCCGGCCTGCCCTCCACCTCCGGCACGCCGGCGCTGGCCAACTTCGTGCCGGCCGACGACGCACCGGTGGTGCGCAAGCTGCGCGAAGCCGGCGCCATCCTGCTCGGCAAGACCAACATGCACGAGCT
>JAFEFM010000221.1 GCA_018240585.1 Pseudomonadota bacterium | reverse complement strand
TCGATCTCGTTGTCGAAGTGGCCGATGTTGCAGACGATGGCCTGGTCCTTCATCTTCGCCATGTGGTCGTGGGTGATCACATGGTAGTTGCCGGTGGCGGTGACGAAGATGTCGGCCTTGTCGGCAGCGTAGTCCATCGTGACGACGCGGTAGCCTTCCATCGCCGCCTGCAGCGCGCAGATCGGGTCGACTTCGGTGACCCAGACCTGGGCCGAGAGCGCGCGCAGCGCCTGCGCCGAGCCCTTGCCCACGTCGCCGTAGCCGCACACCAGCGCAACCTTGCCGGCGATCATCACGTCGGTGGCGCGCTTGATGCCGTCGACCAGCGACTCGCGGCAGCCGTACAGGTTGTCGAACTTGGACTTGGTGACCGAATCATTGACGTTGATCGCCGGGAACTTGAGCTCGCTGCGCGCGTGCATCTGGTACAGGCGATGCACGCCGGTGGTGGTTTCCTCGGTGACGCCCCTGACGTGGGCCAGCCGCGTCGAATACCAGGTGGGGTCCTGCGCCAGCTTGGCCCTAATGGCGGCGAAGAGGATGGTCTCCTCTTCCGAGCCCGGATTGGCCAGCACCGCGATGTCGGCCTCGGCGCGGGCGCCGAGGTGCAGCAGCAGCGTGGCGTCGCCGCCGTCGTCGAGGATCATGTTGCTGTAGCCACCGTCCTGCCATTCGAAGATGCGGTGGGTGTAGTCCCAGTAGTCCTTGAGCGATTCGCCCTTGACCGCGAACACCGGGATGCCGTCCTTGGCGATGGCGGCGGCGGCGTGGTCCTGGGTGGAGAAGATGTTGCACGACGCCCAGCGCACCTGGGCGCCGAGCGCGGTCAGCGTCTCGATCAGCACCGCGGTCTGGATCGTCATGTGCAGCGAGCCGGTGATACGCGCGCCCTTCAGCGGCTGGCTGGCGGCGTATTCCTCGCGGATCGCCATCAGGCCGGGCATCTCGGTCTCGGCGATGCGGATTTCCTTGCGGCCCCAGTCGGCGAGCGACAGGTCGGCAACAACGTAGTCTTGAATGTCAGCCACAGCGTTCATGTGAAGCTCCGTGCTATGGCCGGGAGGGAGGGGGTACGGCAGCATGCTCACCCGACATCCCGAACCCGGCAGGGTTGAGAGTAACGACCAGGTGAGCGCCGTTGAACTGCCCCGTCGGATTGCTGCGGGTGACGGGTTCCGAGCCTGGGGGCCGCTGCAGGGGGTGCAGCCGGCGCCTCGCAGCGCTCCTCGGAAAGTGAAATTATAGCTTCAGATTCGCGGGTTTATGGTGGGTGAGTGCCGCGTACTTGATCAGTAAGCTCCCTCCCCTTCAAGGGGAGGGCCGGGGCGGGGATGGGGTTGTCACGACCGCCCGCACCCCATCCCCCTCCTGGCCTCCCCCTTGAAGGGGGAGGAGGTCACCTTACAGTCCCGCATCCGCGCGCAGCGCGGCCGCCTTGTCGGTCTGCTCCCAGGTGAACTCCGGCTCGTCGCGGCCGAAGTGGCCGTAGGCGGCGGTCTTGGAGTAGATCGGGCGCAGCAGGTCCAGCGTCTGGATGATCGCTTTCGGGCGCAGGTCGAAGTGGCGGCCGATCAGCTCCACGATCCTGTCGTCGGCAATCTTGCCCGTGCCGAAGGTATTCACCATCAGGCTCACCGGGCGCGCCACGCCGATCGCGTAGGCCACCTGTACCTCACACTTGTCGGCCAGGCCGGCGGCGACGATGTTCTTCGCCACGTAGCGGCCGGCATAGGCGGCCGAGCGATCGACCTTGGACGGATCCTTGCCCGAGAACGCGCCGCCGCCGTGGTGGGCTGCGCCGCCGTAGGTGTCGACGATGATCTTGCGCCCGGTCAGGCCGCAGTCGCCGTGCGGGCCGCCGACCACGAAGCGGCCGGTCGGGTTCACCAGGTAGCGCACGTTGCCCCGCATCAGCTCGGGCGGCAGCACCGGCTTGATGATCAGCTCGATCACCGCCTCGCGGATCTGCTCCTGGGTGACGTCCGGGTCATGCTGGGTGGATACCACCACGGTGTCGATCGCCACCGGCTTGCCATCGACGTACTTCACCGTGAGCTGGCTCTTGGCGTCCGGGCGCAGCCACGGCAGGCGGCCGTCCTTGCGCACTTCGGCCTGGCGCTGCATCACGCGGTGCGCGTAGTAGATCGGCAGCGGCATCAGCGCCGTGGTTTCATTCGTGGCGTAGCCGAACATCAGGCCTTGGTCGCCAGCGCCCTGATCGAGCGGATCGTCGTTGGCGGCATTCACGCCCTGGGCGATGTCGGGCGACTGGCGGTTGATCGCCGCCAGCACCGCGCAGCTCTTGTAGTCGAAGCCGATGTCGGAGTTGTCGTAGCCGATGCGGCGGATGACTTCCTGCGCGATCTCGCGATAGTTGGGGTGGGCGGTGGTGGTGATCTCGCCCGAGATCACGACGAGGCCGGTGGATACCAGCGTCTCGCAGGCGACGCGCGCCTTCGGGTCTTCGGCGAGGATGGCGTCCAGCACGCCATCGGAGACCTGGTCGGCGACCTTGTCGGGATGGCCTTCGGAAACGGATTCGGAAGTGAAGAGGTAGGTATTGCTCAAGATGCTGCTCCAAAAACGCGAAATCCCCGGTTCGCACTGGCCTTGCGTCTCGGCCGGCTCCGGGGATGCTTTCGAGCAGCCGACGCTTTAGCAGTATTTTTTTCCCATCGGGGGATGCTGCCCGGTGGTGACCGCCCTGCAAGTTGTCGAGTTAACTCGGCGGCTAAGTCATAATTATACGAAGCCGCTTCCGGAGGTCAAACGCTCCGGCCTGCCGAGCGTGATTTCCTGCTGAGCGACGTGATCGTCCAATCCCTGTTCCGCCTTCTCGCCCGTCTCCCCCTGTCCTGGCTGCACCGTCTCGGTGGTTGGGCGGGCTGGATCACGTACGCGACATCGCCCACCTACCGCCGCCGCCTGCGGCAGAACCTGTTCAACGCCCTCGGCCGCGAGGACGAGCGGCTGCTGCGCGCGGCGATCGCCGAGACTGGCAGGCAGTTCATCGAGATCGCCTGGGTGTGGCTGCGGCCGGTCGAGGAGGTCATGCAGAAGGTGCGCGTCGAAGGCTGGGAGCTGGTCGAGGAGGCGCGCCGCGACGGCGCCGGACTGCTGTTCATCACGCCGCACCTGGGCTGCTTCGAGATCAACGCGCAGTACATCGCCACGCGCGAACCCATCACCGTGCTCTACCGGCCGCCGCGCAAGTCGGCGCTGGCGCCGCTGATGGAGGAAGGGCGCAGCCGGCCGCAACTGCGCGCCGCGCCGGCCGATTTGTCGGGCGTGCGCCAACTGGTGAAGACACTGCGCGGCCGCGGCGCGGTCGGCATGCTGCCCGACCAGGTGCCGGGAGCGGGCGAAGGCGTGTGGGCGCCATTCTTCGGGCGTGCGGCGTGGACCATGACGCTGGCCGCGCGCCTGGCCGAGGTGAAGGGCGTGCGCACGATCTACTGCTGGGTCGAGCGCCTGCCGCGCGGCGAAGGTTTCGTGATGCGCCTCTACCCGCCGACGCAGCCGCTCGAAGGCGATCTCGAGGCGCGCTGCGCCATCATCAACCGCGAAGTCGAGCGCCTCATCATGCTGCGGCCCGAGCAATACCTGTGGGGCTACAACCGCTACAAGAAGCCGCGTTCCGTGCGCGCCGAAGACGACGCCGATGGCGGGGCGCCCGCTCGTGATGCCGGTGCCGGGGCGGCCGATGGCGGTGAGCGCAGCGCAGGGGGCGAGCGATGAGTCATCTTGTCGTCGGCCTGATCTGGCTGCTGCACCTGCTGCCGCTGCCGCTGCTCGTGCGCCTGGGGCGCGGCTTCGGCCTGATGCTGTATCCGTTCGCGCGCTGGCGCCGCCATGTGGTGCTCACCAATCTGCGATTGTGCTTCCCGGAACTCGACGACGTCGCGCGCCGGCGTCTGGCACGCCAGCACTTCGCGCTGCTCGGCCGCAGCCTGCTCGAGCGTGGCCTGCTGTGGTGGGCAAGCGCGGAACGCCTGCGGGAGCTGGTGCGCATCGAAGGCCTGGAGTATCTGCGGCGGGCGCAGGACGAGGGGCGCGCGGTGATCCTGCTTGCGCCGCATTTCCTCGGCCTCGACATGGCCGGCACCCGCCTCACGCTGGAAATCAACGCCGTCAGCATCTACGCGCGGCAGAAGAACAAGGTCTTCGACCGCTGGCTCTACCACGGCCGCAGCCGTTTCGGCGACCAGTTGCTGCTGTCGCGCAGCGATGGCGTGCGCAGCACGGTAAAGGCGATGAAGTCGGGGCGGCCCTTCTACTATCTGCCCGACCTCGACTACGGCCCCCGCGAATCGATCTTCGTGCCGTTCTTCGGCATTCCGGCCGCCACCATCTCCGGCCTGCCGCGCCTGGCGCGACTGGCCGATGCAGTCGTGCTGCCCTGCGTCGCGCGCCTGCAGCCCGAAGGCGGCTGCGTGCTGCAGATCGGAGCGCCGTGGGACAATTTCCCCGGCGCCGATGTGGAATGCGACGTCGCACGCATGAACGCCTGGCTCGAGGGCGTGGTCCGCACCATGCCGGAGCAGTACTACTGGGTGCACCGGCGCTTCAAGACGCGGCCGCCCGGCGAGCCCAAGCTGTACTGATCTGAAACTTCCGGACCTGTCAGATGAAACTGCGCTTCACCAAGATGCACGGCCTCGGCAACGACTTCGTCGTCATCGACGCCACCCGCGCTGCTGTCGAGCTGACGCCCGCGCGCGTCACCGCCATCGCCGACCGCCATTTCGGCGTGGGCTGCGACCAGTTGCTGGTGGTCGAGCCGGCGACCCAGGCGGGCGTGGATTTCCGCTACCGCATCTTCAACGCCGACGGCGGCGAGGTCGAGCAGTGCGGCAACGGCGCGCGCTGCTTCGTGCGTTTCGTGCACGACCACGCGCTCACCGACAAGCGCGAGATCCGCGTCGAGACGCGCGCCGGCATCATCGCGCCGCGCCTGCGCGAGGACGGGCTGGTGACGGTGGACATGGGCGTGCCGGTGCTGAAGCCGGCCGACGTTCCCTTCGTGTCCG
>JAFEFM010000220.1 GCA_018240585.1 Pseudomonadota bacterium | reverse complement strand
CGGTGTCGATGAACCGCTGGTGTGGTACGAAGGCAGCACGACGACCGCCAAGAGCTGGCTCTACGCCGACCACCTGGGCAGCATCATCGGCACGGCCAACAGCGCCGGCACCAGCACCGCGATCCACAGCTACGGCCCGTTCGGCGAGCCCAACGTCACCACCGGCGTGCGCTTCCGCTACACCGGGCAGCAGTACCTGGGCGGGCTGAACCTGTACTACTACAAGGCGCGGTTCTACTCGCCGGCACTCGGGCGCTTCCTGCAGACCGACCCGATCGGGTATGCGGCGGGGACGAACTTGTACGCCTATGTGCGAAACAATCCCGTGAATGCAATCGACCCGTCGGGTCTGGTCGACATTCTGATTCCCGGCACTGATATCTCGGGGAAACGGGATAACAACTGGTTCCAGGCGGGCAGCTCCTTTGCCGGGGCGGTCAGAAACATCACGAATGATCCGGTGCAACGTGCGTTCGGCTGGTCGGGCGGTAATTCCGATGGGGCGCGTCAGGAAGCCGCAACGGAACTGGCGGGCATCGTCAATGGTTACCTGGCGGCCGGCGAACCGGTGCGGATCTTCGCCCATAGTCACGGTGGAAACGTTGCGGCAATTGCCTCGCACCAATTCAACGGCGCAGTCGATCTCGTAGTGACGATGGGTACTCCGGTGCTCGACCAATACGGCTTCGACATGTCGAAAGTTGGTGCAGGCGTCGCCTTAAGCTCCGGAAACGATTCTACGCAAACCAATGGGGGCGGCAGCAGATGGTTGCCTGGGATCGGTGAGTGCGTATTCCGACCCATCGTGACCGCCCATTCCGAGAAGGGTGTGACCGGTGATTCCGAGGTCGTGACCGGCGATTCCGATTTGATCGTGACCGATTTGGGCCGCCGTCGGAATCACCGGTCACGTTGTCGGAATCGTCGGTCACGATCAAATCGGAACGGCCTGTGCGGCCAGCGTGGCAACCATCTTTGTCACGGCTACCCTCGCGCGCTTTGCGTGGAGCGAGGGGATGCCGGCGGAGCGGATTGCCATGCACAACATCAAGGAGCTGTTACGGCTCAAGTACGACTGCGCGCTCTCGCATGAGCGCATCGCGCGCGCGCTGTCGATCTCCAAGGGCGTCGTCGCCAAGTATGTGAAGGCGGCCGAGGCCAGCGGCGTGAGCTGGGCCGAAGTGGCGGCGGCCGACGAGGCGCGCCTGCGCGCACTGCTGGGCGGGACGCCGCGTCCGCGCGGGACGGCGGTGGGCTACCGGATGCCCGATCTCGCCGGCGTCCATCAAGGGCTCAAGCGCAAGAACGTGACTCTGGCACTGCTGTGGGAGGAGTACGTCCAGGCGACGGCCGGGCCGACCTACCAGTATTCGCGCTTCTGCGACCTCTACCGGGACTTCGCCAAGGGCCTCAAGCGCTCGATGCGCCAGGTGCACCGCGCCGGCGAGAAGCTCTTCATCGACTACGCGGGCGACACGGTGCCGATCGTCGATGCCGAGACCGGCGAGATTTCTCGGGCGCAGATCTTCGTGGCCGTGCTCGGGGCCTCGAACTACACGTTTGCCTGCGCCACGGCCACGCAGTCGCAAGCCGACTGGCTGGGGGCGCTGGGGCGGGCGCTGCGTTTCATCGGCGGCGTGCCCGAGCTGATCGTCCCCGACAACACCCGCTCCATGGTCGGCGAACCGGACCGATACGCGCCGCAATTGCAGCGCACCACTGCCGAGTTCGCCCAGCACTACGGCGTGGCGATCCTGCCCGCACGCCCCTACAAGCCGCAGGACAAGAGCAAGGTGGAGGTGGGCGTGCAGATCGTGCAGCGCTGGATCCTGGCGCGGCTGCGGCACCGGCGCTTCTTCTCGCTGGCCGAGCTCGACGTGGCCATCGCCGAGCTGCTCGAGGATCTCAACGCACGCCCCTTCCAGCGCCTGCCCGGCAATCGTCGCAGCGCCTTCGAGACGCTCGAGCAGCCGGCGCTGCGTGCGCTGCCCGCCACGCCGTTCCAGTTCGCCCAGTGGAAGAAGGCCAAGCCCAACATCGACTATCACGTCGAGTTCGACGGCCACTACTACAGCGTGCCCCACGCGCTGGTCGGGCAGGTGCTGGAGCTTCGCGTCACGCTCTCGAGCATCGAGTGCTTCGCCGGCGGACGCCGCGTGGCGGTGCATGCCCGCAGCCACCGGCGCGGCGCCTTCAGCACGCTCACCGAGCACATGCCCGCCTCGCACCAGGCCCACCGCCAGTGGTCGCCCAGCAAGCTCATCGCCTGGGGCGCCACGGTGGGGCCGCACACCGAGCGCGTGGTCGCCTTCCAGCTCGAACGCATGCCGCACCCCGAACAGGGCTACCGCGCCTGCCTGGGGCTGATGCGCCTGGCCCGCCAGTACGGCAACACACGGCTGGAGGCCGCCGCCACCCGCGCCGTCGCGCTCGGGGCGATGCGCTACAAGAACCTCGCCTCGATGCTCAAGACCGGGCTCGATCGCGCACCGCTGCCGGCGAGTGCGCCGCAACAGGCCGAACTCGCCCTGCCCGATGCGCACGCCAACCTGCGCGGTGCGCACTACTACCACTGATCCACTGCGCTGTTACGCCGTAACGGCTCGACCGCCCCTCAAGGGCCTCCATCCCCGTTCAGGAGCCTTCATGCCCACCTCCAACGCACAACGCCAAGCCGCCTACCGCGCCCGTCACCTGCAATCGGACGACGGAGAAGGCGTGCGACTCAACCTGATCATCGGCACGCACGCCAAGTGCGCCCTCGAACGCCTGGCCAGCGCCCACGGCCTCACCCAGCGCGCAATGCTCGAGCGCCTGCTCGTGCGGGCCGAGCAGGGCACGGTCGCGGCGCTGCCGGCGCCGCTGCGCACCGACTACTACGAGCGGCGGCTGCGTTTGCCTGCCGACGCCGTTACGCCGTAACGCACGATCCCCCTCTCAACCCCCCTCCCACCGGAGAAACCACGATGCTCACCCACCCCACGCTCGAGCAACTGCGCGCCCTGCGCCTGGAGGGCATGGCACGCGCCCTCGAAGAACAGCACGCCCACCCCGCGATCGAGGCGCTCACCTTCGACGAGCGCCTGGCCCAGCTCATCGACCGCGAGCTGCTGCTGCGCGACGGCAAGCGCATCGAGCGCCTGCTCAAGGCCGCCCGCATCAAGGTCGGCGGCGCCTGCCTGGAGGATGTCGACTACCGCGCCGGGCGCGGCCTGGAGCGCAGCCAGTTCGCCGCGCTGGGCACCTGCCACTGGATCCGCCAGGCACAGAACTGCCTGATCACCGGCCCCACCGGCAGCGGCAAGACCTGGCTCGCCTGCGCACTCGCCAACGCCGCCTGCCGCCAGGGGCTGTCGGCCTACTACGTGCGCCTGCCGCGCCTGTTCGAGGAGCTGCGCCTCGCCCACGCCGACGGCAGCTTCAGCCGACGGCTCATGCAGTTGGCCCGGCTCGACCTGATCGTGATCGACGACTGGGGCCTGGCGGCGCCTTCGGCGCAGGAGCGCAGCGATCTGCTCGAGCTCCTCGACGACCGTGTCGGCAGCCGCTCGACGGTGATCACCAGCCAGCTGCCGATCGAGCACTGGCACGCCTACCTCGGCGACCCGACCTTCGCCGACGCGATCCTCGACCGCATCGTGCATGCCGCGCACAAGCTCGCCCTGAAGGGCGAATCGATGCGAAAGAAGGCAACGGCATGAGGCCGCACGTGCTCCACGGCTTACCCACAGCCGGCCGCCCGCCAGCGTATGAGGCGCGCTGGCGGCCGCCTGTGGATAAGCCTATGCCATGCCCTGAAATGACCGTGATCGTGACCGACGCGGTTAAACTCTGAACACCACGCTGGCGCGCACAGAACACCGGTCACGATCGTCGGAATGCGCAGCTCGAAGTCGATACGGCCCACATAAACCGCTGTGCCTGCGTCCGATAGGGACATGGCATAGCTGCCGTAACGGTTGTCTTCACTGAGCGCCAACAGATAGGCGAGAACCGTTGTGCGCTGAAAGGCTGTAACGCGGTACGGCTCACCCAACATCGGATGGTGCATCACTCCCAAGCCAAAGCCCCTCCGGTCTGGTATTCGGTGACACGGGTCTCGAAGAAGTTCTTCTCCTTGCGCAGATTGGCCTGTTCGTCCAGCCAAGACAGCACATTCTCAGCCCCGGGGAAGGGCTCGGGAACACCCGCCTGCCGTGCCCGCCGGTTGGCGATGAAGCGGAACTGCTGAACGTGCAGGTCAGCGTTGTAGCCCAAGATGGGCTCCCGCAGGATGAAG
Organism: Pseudomonadota bacterium; assembly: GCA_018240585.1. GTDB lineage: Bacteria > Pseudomonadota > Gammaproteobacteria > Burkholderiales > Rhodocyclaceae > Thauera. The sequence goes on along the minus strand of JAFEFM010000220.1, from coordinate 986 downwards.
CCGGCGTAGGCGCTTTCTGCGGTCTCTGCCTCGTCCCACAGCTTGCGCAGGGCCTGCGGGTCGAGCGTCAGGTTTTCCTCCTTGAGGAGTTCGCGGATAACACGGATACCAAAGGCACAGTGAAGCACCTCGTCGCGCATGATGTACTGCAACTGCTCGGCAGTTCCTTTCATCAAGCCTCGACGCTGTAGGGCAAACACTGGCGTAAAGCCGTTGTAGAACCAGCAGCCTTCGAAGATGACGGCGAAGAAGAAATAGGACAAAGCGAACTCGTGGAGATTGTCCCGGTTCGTCAGGTCGAAATCCGAGCGCAGCACGCGCTCGAGACGCCGATTGGCCAGTTGAATCTTGCCGTTAATCTCGGGCACCACCCGATAGCGGTTGTAGATTTCTTTCTGGTCGAGGCTCAGGCTCTCGATGCAGTGCTGATAGGTCCAGGTGTGCAGTGCTTCCTCGTAGACTTGACGGGCCTGGTAAATCTGGATTTCCGGTGCGCTCATCTTCTCCATGACCGCTAGACCGATGTTGCGCATGGCCATGATGTCGGAGGTGGTCAGGTAGGCGAGCACGTTCTCGAATACGTGACGCTCGGCGCTGGTCAGCTTATGGTGATAGTCATGTACATCCTGGGCCATGCTGATTTCGAGCGGCGTCCAGTGATTGCGGTTGGCCTTGAGGAAGAATTCCCAGGCCCAGGGGTACTTGAAAGGTGCCAACTGGTTGATGTCAGCCTTGCCGTTGACGATGCGCTTGTCGGCAGCGTTCACCGGCGTCAGGGCTGGACTGGTGACCGTTGCTCCGGACAGGGCCGACGGTGCTGTCGACACGGCCCGAGGGGGACTAATCGATGGCACCATCTCAGCAGGGAGGCTGATGGCGGCATCCGGTCGTGCGGGCATGGGCGGTGTCGGCAAGGTGTACGTGTTGGAAGTGTGGCCACTTGCAGAGGACGGCAGGTCCCAGTCGTCGAAGAGGGAGCTCATTGG
>JAFEFM010000021.1 GCA_018240585.1 Pseudomonadota bacterium | reverse complement strand
GGTCGCGATTCCAACTGGACGTTCCTCACCGCACGGAGGTTGTCATGGACAGATCGTTGCACACGCTGGAGCAGCACTTTCACCTGCCTCACATCCGCCAGGTCGAAGCCTCGCGCCTGCTGCACTGGTTGCGCATGGGCTGGAGCGACATGGCAGACAACCTCGGTGCGAGCCTCGCCTATGGCGTTTTCTTCGCCGTGGCCGGCTACCTGATCCTCGCCTACGCCAGCGACAAGCCATATCTGTTTACCGCCGCAATCTCGGGCTTCTTCCTCGTCGGCCCGATCGCCGCCGCCGGGCTGTACGAGATCTCGCGACGGCATGACGCAGGTGAGTCGGCGTCGTTCGGCGCCTCGCTGCGCGGCCTGACGCGCCACGGCGACAGCCTGTTGTACTTCGGCCTCTTTCTCGCCATCGCGCTGATCAGTTGGGAGCGGATCTCCGCCATCCTGTTCGCGCTGTTCTACCAGGGCAACGTGCCGGACCTCTCCAACTTCGCCCGCGACGTCTTCCTGTCGGGCGACTACAGCCATTTCGTGGTGGCCTACCTGGTGGTCGGCGGCGCGCTCGCGGCAGTCGTGTTCGCACTCTCCGCGATCGCCATTCCGATGTTGATGGATCGTGGCACCGATGCCATCAGCGCGGCGATGACCAGCGCCAAAGCAGTCGGCGTCAACATCGGCGCGATGGCGCTGTGGGCGGCGCTGATCGTCGCGATGGTCGCGATCGGCTTCGCGACGATGATGATCGGCATGGTGGTGGCGCTGCCGCTGCTGGGCCACGCCACCTGGCACGCCTATCGCGACCTGGTCGACTGACTCGAGGCTGTGCGGCCTTCATCGCCGCGATAGTCGCGACTGCCGGGCGCCCATAGCGGCGCCCGGCGTATTTTTTGCGGCACAATAGTTCGCATCTACCCGGCGACGCCAACGCGTCGACGTTCCCAACGCAACAACCCGCAGCCGAGAGAACCGAGATCATGACCCAGACGTCCGCCCCCGCTGCCGCCGGCACCGCCGCCGACAACCCGCTGCTGGATTTCTCCGGCCTGCCGCGTTTCCAGGACATCCGCCCCGAGCATGTCGCCCCGGCCATCCGCCAATTGCTGGATGACAATCGCGCGCTCATCGAGCGCCTCACCGCCGATGCGGCGCTGCCCACCTGGGACAGTTTCGTCGAGCCGATGAACGAGGCCGGCGAGCGTCTCGGCCGCGCATGGGGCGTGGTCGGCCACCTGCACAGCGTGATGGACGTGCCCGAATGGCGTGAGGCCTACAACGCGATGCTGCCCGAGGTGTCGGGCTTCTTCGCCGACGTCGGCCAGAACCTGGCGCTGTTCCACAAGTACAAGGCGCTGCACGACGGTCCCGAATACGCCACGCTGACGCCCACCCGCCAGTTGATCCTCGACCACGAGGTGCGTGACTTCCGCCTGTCCGGCGCCGAGTTGCCGGACGAACTCAAGCCGCGCTTCAAGGAGATCCAGGAGGAGCAGTCGCAGCTCGCCGCAAAGTTCTCCGAGAACTTGCTCGACGCGACCAACGCGCACGAGGAGCTGATCACCGACGAATCCGAGCTCGCCGGCATCCCGGAAGATGCGCTGGCGATGGCCCGCGCCTCGGCCGAGGCCGAAGGCAAGCCGGGCTGGCGCTTCACGCTGCACATGCCGTCCTACCTGCCGGTGATGCAGTACGCCGACAACCGCGCGCTGCGCGAACGCATGTACCGCGCCTATGCCACGCGCGCCTCCGAGCAGGGCAAGGCGGATTGGGACAACGGCCCGCTGATTGGC
>JAFEFM010000219.1 GCA_018240585.1 Pseudomonadota bacterium | reverse complement strand
GCCACCGCGGCGGCGGCCTCGATCGGATCGACGCCTTCCTGCGGGGTGATGCGGAAAACTGCGAGCACGTCGGTGTCCTTCGGCTCGTAGTCGGCATCCCAGTAGCCCATCTGGGCGTACTTCAGTACGCCGGCCTGGTAGCGCTTCTTCGGGTCGAGAATCTGCTGCGGGGTGTCTGCGGCGCCCATTGTCGTCTCCTCGGTGGTGAATCCTTGGTGGTGGTGACTGGACAATAGGCCGACGCGTAAATAAGCTCCAATGACGTTTTATGGTGATTTGAAATAAGGTTTGCTGATGAAGCTTGCGCAACGCCTGACCCTCAAGCAACTGCGTGCCCTGGTGGCGGTGGCCGACAGCGCCAGCTTCACCCAGGCCGCGCGCCTGCTGCACCTGACGCAGCCGGCGATCTCGATGCAGATCCGCGACATGGAGGACGTGGTCGGCCAAGTGTTGGTGGATGGCCGGCGCGAGATCCACCTGACGGCCTCGGGCGAGATCCTGCTGCGCGCCGCGCGCGAGGCGCTCGATGGCCTGGAGCGGGCAGAGGTGGAGCTGAAGGCGCGCATGGGCGTGGCGGCCGGCACGCTGGACGTGGTGGCGATCACCACCGCGGAGTACTTCGTGCCGCACCTGCTCGCGGAGTTCGGCAGGCGCCATCCCGACATCGTCTTTCGCCTGACCGTGGACAACCGCGAGCGGGTGCACGCGCTGCTGCAGGAGAACCGTGTCGACCTGGCGATCATGGGCCAGCCACCGCGCGGCCTGGCACTGCGGCGCATCCCCTTCGCGCCGCACCGGCTGTCCTTCGTCGCGCGGCCGGACCACCGCCTGGCGGCGAAGCGCAACATCCCGGTCGCGGCCTTGTCGGACGAGCGCCTGCTGCTGCGCGAGCAGGGCTCGGGCACGCGCGACAACCTCGAGCGCTTCCTGCGCGCCAACGGCGTCAAGCCGCTGGCAGCCGACCAACTCGGCAGCAACGAGACGCTGAAGCAGGCGGCGATGGCCGGCATGGGCATCGCCTTCCTGTCACATCACACCTTCGCCATGGAAGCCGAATACGGCCGCCTCCAGCGCCTGGACATCCAGGACACGCCGGTGATCCGCGAATGGAACGTCGTCGCCCGCGCCGACCGCCCGCTCACCCCCGCGCTGGAGGCGCTGCTGGAGTTCCTGCAGACGGAAGGGGCGGCGATGATGCGGGCGATGGAACGCTGACCGGACGCGGAAAAGAAAAACGCGCCCGCAGGCGCGTTTCGAATGATTGTCGCGAAAGGTGTTCAGCGCACGATCTGCGTCAGCTCGCCCGCCTTGTAGCGTGCGGCGATCTTTTCCAGCGACAGCGGCTTGATCCTGCTCGCCATGCCGGCGCAGCCGAAGGCTTCGAAGCGCGCCTTGCATACCTGCTTGGCGGCTTCGCGCGCCGGCTTGTTGAACTCGCGCGGGTCGAACTTGGAGGGGTTCTCGAACAGGAACTTGCGGATCGCGCCCGTCATCGCCAGGCGGATGTCGGTGTCGATGTTGATCTTGCGCACGCCGTACTTGATGCCCTGCACGATCTCCTCGACCGGCACGCCGTAGGTTTCCTTCATGTCGCCGCCGTACTGGCGGATGAT
>JAFEFM010000218.1 GCA_018240585.1 Pseudomonadota bacterium | reverse complement strand
GTGGCGTGCCTTGCCCCTTCAGCGCGGAAAGGTAGGTGGTCGAGCCGAGGTCGGACAGCAGCAGGAAGCCCTGCTCCAGGTCCTGCGCCAGCACGTCGGGCACATGGGCGCCGGCCTTGCGGAACAAGTCGGCGACATGCAGCCAGGGGCGGCAGTCCTCGTGGGCGGGCGGGGCGTCCATGACGATGCGCGACGGAGCGCCGTCATCGAAAGCGACGCGGAAGTAGCGGCGGAAGCTCGCGTCGGCCGAGGCGGGGGCGAGCTGGAAGTTGCGGCCGGGCATGACGGACGCCAGCCAGGCGTGCAGTTGTTCGAGGCGGTGCAAACGGGTTCTCCGCGGGCGTTCGTGTACAATCCGCGAGTTTATCAATACGGTCGTTCCGGTGGGCGGCCTGCCACCGTGAATGTCGGGGAGCACTGTGTCTGAGAAGGTCTTGAACACCCGGCTGCGCGCCATCCCCCTGTTGTTGTTCTGGATGTCGGGCGCTTTCGGCGCAGCGGACATGCCTGCGCTCGTGGTATCGCCAGACCTGGTGCGCGGCGGTGCATCGGCGACACCATCGCAGCCCGCACCGCAGCCTGCCGCCAGCCCCGGGCCGGCAGTAGGCGGAACCGGGGCGGCCAGCGCCGGCGTGCCGGCGGGCAACGCCGACGCAAGATCGCTCAAGACGACTCCTGCGAAGGCGGCGGATGGATCGGAGCGTGAGCGCGTGTCGTCAACTCCCTCCGCGCCGGTGGCGAAGGAAGCTGCGCCCGGGGCCCGAGCGGGGTCGGGTACATCGGGCATTGCGGCCGCTCCCGCTCCTGCCAGTCCGCCCGAGGCACTGGCGCCGGGCGCCACGTCGATCACGGCGCTGCGGCTGCGCGGCACGCGGACCGTCGAACTGGTCGCCGAAGGTGAGGCCGAACTGCAGCGCGACGACGTCCTGCTGACCGCGGACAAAGTGACTTACCGCGAGGTGAGCGATCAGGCGATCGCCGACGGAAACGTGAGACTGAAGCGGGACACCGCGCTGGTGACCGGTCCGCATGCCGAGCTCATCGTTGGCGAACAGGTGGGCGCGTTCGATTCCCCGTCCTATTCGATGACGCGCGAACGCGAGCCGGATGAACCAGGCGGCTCGGCGCGCGCAGTGTCCGGCAGCGGCCACGCCGAGCTGATGAATCTGGAAGGCGAGAATCATTACCGGCTCACGAACGCGACCTGGAGTACCTGCCAGGCGAGCGATCCCGACTGGTACATCAAGGCCCGTGACCTCGAACTCGACTACGACCGCGAGGTCGGCACCGCTCGCGGCGCTTCGCTGGTGTTCCTGGACACGCCCATCCTGTGGATGCCCTGGGCCGATTTTCCGCTGGTCGCTCAGCGGCAGTCGGGCTTCCTGCCGCCCACCTTCGGCGTATCGACCAAGACGGGCGTCGACCTGTCATTGCCCTACTACTGGAACATCGCGCCGAATTACGACGCGACCATCGCGCCGCACTTGATGTCCAAGCGCGGCATGCAGCTTGCCGGCGAATTCCGCTACCTCGGTGACACCTATCGCGGCGAGAGCCGCGTCGAGTGGCTTCCGCAGGACAGCATGCTCGGCAAGGAGCGCGCGCTGGGTTCCTTCCAGCATCAGCAGTGGCTGACCCCCACGCTGTATGGCGCGCTGGACGTGAATGCCGTTTCGGACGACCAGTACTTCCAGGATCTGTCCTCGCGCATCGTGATGTCTTCGCGGGTGAACCTGTTGCGCCAGGGGCAACTCGTCTATACCGGCGGCGGATGGTGGACGGCATCGGCGCTGATGCAGGCCTACCAGACCCTGAACCCCGACCCCGCGGTCAGGAACGCTTCACCCTACCGGCGACTGCCGCAGCTCAAGCTCGATGCCTTCCGTCCCGACCTTCCTGCCGGGCTGACTTTCGCCTTCAACAGCGAGTACGTGCGCTTCGAGGGGCCGGAGAGCAATCAGGTCGATGGCAC
>JAFEFM010000217.1 GCA_018240585.1 Pseudomonadota bacterium | reverse complement strand
TTGTCGTACAGGCTGTTGGCAGCTTCCATCGACGACTTGATGGCGGCGAAGACCGGCTCGGAACCAGCCGGGGCGGCCTTGGCAGCCTGCTCGAGGGCGCTGGTGACGTTCTTGTTCAGCTCGGCGACCTGAGCTTCGACCAGCTTGGCGACTTCCTGCTGCGCTTCGGCGGCGATCTCGTACACGCTGCGGGCATAGGCAACGGCCTTGTCCATCAGCGGCTGGGCCAGCGAGGCCTGCAGGCCGGCGAGGTCCTGCGGGTTCTTGACGGCCAGCAGGGTCTTGGTGGCGGCAACGCCGTCTTCCAGCGCGGCGCGGGCGGTGTTGAGATTCAGGGCGGACAGGCGCTCGACACGGGCGACGTTGCTGTTGGCCAGCGCGATCAGGGTCTCGAGGTTGGCCTTGGCGACGGCGGAGAATTGCTCGGGAGTGGTGAACTTGGACATAGTGCTCTTCCTTTGGTTGATGCAGCGATTTGGGACAAGAAATCGACCGATTGCGAGCCAGCACGGGGCTTGAAGCGCACCTCTTTGCTGCGACGCAACATGGCACAACTATATCGTCGAAAATTTTCCTGTCAATGCTTTTTGCGCATTGCAACAATGCAGCCCCTGCAAGCCGGGCCGCGTCCGGGACGGGCCGCAGCAATCAGTCCGGAAAAGCGGGTCGATCCGGCGCCGGCCCGGCGCCCTCGCCGGCACCGGTACCGGCACGCATCTGCGCAACGCGGCGCATGAACGTCGCGGCGGGCGCGCCGCCGGCCGCCGCGGCCACCGCCTGCAACTCCTCCGGCAGCAGGCGCAGCATCGCGGCAGGAACCGGCGCGATGCTGCGGAAACCACAGCCCAGCGCATCCTCGATGCGGCGCGGCAAGGCGTTCGCAATCGACAGATCACCGAACATCGCGAACTGTTCGAGGAAGTCCTCGCCGTCGCACACCCGGAAGAGGCTGGGCCGCAGCGGACGCGCCGGCTCGCCATCGTCCTCGCGCAGCAGGCTCCAGCCTTTTGGCAGCAGGACGAACACGCTCGGTGCGCCATGCCCGAGCAGGCGGTCGATGACCAAGGCCGGCGTCCACTTCCCGGCGGTCTGCGCCGACAACCATTGCGCCGCGGCGCCCAGCGAAATCAGCTCGGTCTCGTTCATGTTTCCGGCAACGTTCGACCGCCTCACTCAAGAAGGCGGGGGGAAGTCTTTTGCACCGCAACAGCACGAAAAAAATAATTTGCTACAATCCGATCTCCACTTGCTTGATCGGTGTCCCATGGCGACAGAAATCGAACGCAAGTTCCTCGTACGCGAGACAGCCTTTCTTAACGGACGCGAGGGCGACCGCATCATACAAGGCTATGTCGCAAAGGAGCCCGGCGCCATGTGCACACGCGTGCGACTGCGGGCCGATCGCGCTTACCTGACACTGAAGGGGCCACGCGAAGGAATTTCGCGCGACGAGTTCGAATACGCCATCCCCGTCGCCGACGCACAGCGCATCCTGGCTCAATACTGCGGCAATCGCATCATCCACAAGACGCGCTACGTGGTCGATTACGCCGACCAGGCGTTCGAGGTGGATGTTTTCGAAGGCCGGCACGTCGGCCTGGTGATCGCCGAGATCGAACTGCCGCGTGAGGACACTCCGGTCGTGCTGCCTCCCTGGGCGGGACGCGAGGTCACGCACGACCGGCGCTTCGGCAACTACGTGCTGGCCCAGTGCGAAGGCCGGGCGCGCCCGCCCAGGATGAACGAGCTCACTGCGCCTTCGACCGTTCTTGCCGCACTGCCGGGGTTTGCCGCCCCCCACTGACCGCATTCGCGCGGGTCATCCCTCGCGCTGCTGCCATCCGGCCCGCAACACCTCAGTGCGCGGCAGCCGCTCCCGTGCGTTCGCGTTCGCCCGACGTGCCACACAGCGACTCGCCCTCGCCCTCCAGACGCTTGACCACCAGGACGCTTGCATCGGCCAGGTTTTCGGTCGCGCTCTCCGCCGCATCGAGCGCCAGGTCGATCGCACCGACCGTCGTGTCGAACTCACGCGGCAACCACTTGTGCATCTGATGGACGGCTGCATGCGCACACCGGTGCGAGATCGCCCACTGTGATTCGGCCACCTTCACCAGGTCGATCAACCAGGCGGACGTCAGATGCAGGGATTCGTGGAACAGCCCGCGCAGCTCATCGACGGCGCGATAACCGGCGACGCCCTCGCCCGGCAGCAGCGCCTGCTGCAGCGACACGCCCGCGCTGGCTTTCAGCGTCCTGAGCGACAGCTCATTGAGCTGGTGCATCACGTTGAAGGTAAGCGTCGCCGCCTCGCGCACGTTGGCGAGCGAATGCGCCTGGTAATTCGAGATCGTCGTCTGATGCAGCATCTTGCTTCTCCCGCTTCAGCACACGCGAACTGTCCCGGTACGCTGCCTGGCAACGGCCGGCGCCGCGATGGCAAGCTTTCATGCTTCAAGCTCATTCTGGGACGACGGCACACAAAGTCGCGGTACTTGCTCACGGGCCGACACACTTCGCATGCGCGCCCCGGTCGCGCTGTCCCTGGCGCCGCATGCCGGATCCGCCGTCGTTGCCGCGATCGTGCGCCCTCCTGCTTTGCCGCAACAAGGGGCACGATTATGCTTGGCATAAAAACCACACGAGGTGCGTCCGATGGCCCAGCCCTCCCCGCTTGCGCCGCAGTCTCTCTACACCGCGTGCGATCCCGCCTCGTTGCCGTTCCACGACACGACCGAGTCGCCTGAAATCGATGCGGGCCTGATCCACACCCGGGCCGTCGAAGCGATACGGATGGGGCTGGACATGCCGCACAGCGGCTACAACCTCTTCGTCCTCGGTGAGACCGGCAGCGGACGCCACGCCATCATCAACCAGTTGCTCGAGGGGGAGCGGCGCAGCGGCGAGCCGCCGGCGGACTGGTGCTACGTCTACAACTTCGCCGACGCCGCGCGCCCCGACCTGCTGCGCCTGCCCTGCGGCCGCGGTGCCCGCCTGCGCGACGCCATGCAGAGCTTCGTCGAGGAACTGCTGCCGGCCATCACCGCGGTGTTCCAGAGCGATGAATACCGCAGCCGCATCGACGCGATGCAGGAGGAGCAGAAGCAGCGCGAGGAGGCTGCGCTGCACGCGCTCGGACATGAATCCGCAGAACTCGGCGTGGCCCTGCTGCGCACCCCGCACGGCTTCGCCTTCGTGCCGATGAAGAACGAGGACAGCACCTTGTCGCAGGAGGAGTTCGAGCAGTTGCCCGCGGAGCGGCAGCACGAGCTGGCGGCGCACATCAAGACGATGCACGAGCGCATGCACAAGCTCATGAACGAATTCCCGCGCTGGCGCCGCGAGCTGCAGAGCCGCATCAAGCAGGCCGGCAGCGAGGCGCTGCGCATCACCGTGACGCACCTGATCGAGGACCTGAAGCCCTCCTGCGCCGATCTGCCCGAAGTCATCGCCTGGCTCGACGCCGTGCTGCAGGACATCGTCGAGAGCGGCGAATCGCTGCGCGAATCCTCGCAGAGCGAAGGCGACACCGAAACCACGACCTACTCCGGCAGCATTTCGGTGCAACGCTATCTGGTCAATCTGCTGGTCGAGAACCCCGCCGACGGCACCCGCCCGGTGGTTTATGAAGACCACCCCACGCTGCAGAACCTCGTCGGCCGCATCGAGCACGTGGTGCACATGGGCACGCTGATGAGCAACTTCACCCTCATCCGCGCCGGCGCGCTGCAGCGGGCGAACGGCGGCTTCCTCGTGCTCGACGCGGTGAAGGTGCTGTCCCAGCCCTATGCCTGGGACGGCCTCAAGCGCTGTCTGCGCGCGGGCAGGATCCGGATCGAGTCGCTGTCGGACATCATCGGCCTCACCAGCACGGTGCAGCTCGAGCCCGAAGCGATGCCGCTGGATCTCAAGGTGGTGCTGATCGGCGAGCGCCTCGTCTACTACCTGCTGTGCCAGTACGACCCGGATTTTCCGCAGCTTTTCAAGATCAACGCGGACATGGAGAGCGAGATCGAGCGCAATGCGGAGAACACCGCCGCCTATGCGCGCCTGATCGCGACGATGGCGCAGCACGGCGGGCTGCGGCCGCTGTCTGCAGCGGCGGTGGCACGCACCATCGAACACGCCGCCCGCCTGGCGAGCGATGCGCAGCGCCTGACCACCCAGACCCAGCCGCTGGGCGACCTGCTGCGCGAGGCCGACCATGTCGCGGCGACGCGGCACGCGCCCCGTATCGAGCGCGAGCATATCGAGTCCGCCCTCGACGCCCATCGGCGGCGCAACGACCGCATCCGCGAGCGCTTCCGCGAGCACATCCTGCGCGGGCAGTTGCTGGTCGACACCGCGGGCGAGCATGTCGGCCAGGTCAATGGCCTCGCCGTGGTGCTGCTGGGCGAGAGCACCTTCGCCCACCCGGTGCGCATCACCGCAACCGTGCGCGTAGGCGACGGCGAAGTGGTGGACATCGAGCGCGAAGTCAGGCTGGGCGGGCCCATCCACTCCAAGGGCGTGCTCATCCTGTCGTCCTTCGTCGCCGCGCGCTTCGGCCTCACCCTGCCGCTGTCGCTCAAGGCGAGCCTGGTGTTCGAGCAGTCCTACGGCGGCGTCGAAGGCGACAGCGCCTCGCTGGCCGAACTCGCCGCGCTGCTGTCGGCGCTGGCGGGCGTGCCGCTCCGACAGTCGCTGGCGGTGACCGGATCGGTGAACCAGTTCGGCGTGGTACAGCCGGTGGGCGGCATCAACGAGAAGATCGAAGGCTATTTCGACGTGTGCGCGGCGCGCGGCCTGAGCGGCGAACAGGGCGTGCTGATCCCGCGCGCCAACGTCTGCCACCTGATGCTGCGCCCCGAAGTGGTGGAGGCGGTGCGGACAGGCCGCTTCCACGTGTGGGCCGTCGCCGATGTCGACGAAGCGCTGGAACTGCTCACCGGGCTACCGGCGGGAAAACCGGAGGAGATTGGGGAATTGAAGGCCGAGCTTGCTGCGGGTTCGATGAACGCACGCGTCGTGGAAGGACTGCGCAAACTGGCGAAGATGCGCAAGGAGTTCTCGCGCGCGCAGTCGGCGGGCCACGATCGTACAGGGCAGTCGGAGCCTTGCGCCGAAGACGATGAACGGTAGGCGCTGCCCATCTTCCGCGCGTGCCGGATGACAGGCTCGGCCGCTCCGCGCGGATGCGGCGCGGAGCCTCAGCGATCCTCCACGCAAAGCGCTGCATCTTCGACAACACAATCGACATCGGCAACGGCGGGGCCGCCACCGCGCGTGCGTACCGCCCGCTCGCGCGCCGCAATCGGAAGATCACGCGGGAAGAGCACCCACATGCGGCCGCTTTCCTTCATGCGCGCGGCCAGCAGATAGGCTCGGCTCCCGCCTCCCCAGAAGTAGTCGGCACGCACCGCGCCGCGAATGGCGCCGCCCGTGTCCTGCGCGATCACCAGCCTGTTGAGCCGCCCTTCGCGCCCGGGCAGCGAGGTTGACAGGAACACCGGGAATCCCAGCGGCGTGGTGCGAGGATCGACGGCCACCGAGCGGCCGGCCGTCAACGGTACGCCCAGAGCACCGATCGGCCCTTCAGGACCATCCGGGATCTCGCGGAAGAACACATAGCTGGGGTCCGACAGGATCGCCTCGCGCATTGCGGCGCTGGGTTGGGGAAAGTCGATCGGCGCGTCGTCGCCGGACGCAGTGGCGCTCGGCTTGCCCGGCCCGGGTTGCACGGCACCCTTCTCGCCGGCGGGCTGCACCGCCGCCTTGACGACCTTCGACGCTGGCGCGGGCCTGTTGCCCGACGAGGGCGTGGAGACGGGCGGACGCTCCGCCGCGGACGGCTTTCGCGCGCCTCCGCCGCCTATCCCCCGGCCGCTCGCGAGATCCTCAATCAACTGCGCCACTTCGGGCTCCAGAGCCCCGGCCCCGCCCGACGGCGCGGCACCAGGATCGGTCCGAATTCGCTTCAGGGCGTGTCCCCCACGCGTGAGAGGGGCCGACTCGTCGTCAGGCAACATCAGCGCCGCACGCCAGGAAATGTCATCGGCGTCATCGACGCCGGCACCATCGGCGCCAATCGACCTGCCCCCCCGCGTGGCAACGCGGCTCCTGGCGACGGGTGGCCTGAACGGGTGGCCGTTCTGCTCGGCATACGCAAGCCGGATGATTCGCCCGTCCGTCAGGCGGATCTTGCCCGAGCCCTGGATCTGCATCGAATACAGCGCCGCCGGGTTATCCACCCAAGCGATGATCCGCCCCCGGGGAAGTCCGTCGCGCTCGATCTGCGCCCGGGTCGGATATGGAACGATGCGGTTTCCCTCGCGCCGAACGCGCAACTTCTTGTCGCGCAGATCGGACTGAAGGTCGCCCACGTCGAGCATGTAGGGCGCGTCGCCGCTGGTGACCGGCACGACCGTCCGCCCGGCGATGCGCACGCCGATCGACTGCCCCCGCAGCTCGCGCGGCACGCTGCGGATATCCAGCGTCAACAGGTCCTCCGGCGTCGCATACACGGGGTACATGAAAGCCCCCCCTTTCGTACGGCTGCCATGGAGCAGAGGCTCGTAGTATCCGGTGATCACCCCCACCGGACTCCGGTCCGCCTTGAGAACGGCATACACGGAAAACTCGCGCTGCAGGAAGCGCCGGACTTCCGCATCATCGACCGCACCCAGCGCCGCCGCGCGGGCACACACGCCGCGCCACTCCGCCCTGCCGGCAAGCGCGCCGCAACTGCGGCGAAACGCCGCCCAGGCCTCGGCCACGGCATCCCCTTCCCAGTCGGGCAGGGACGCCCATTGCGCCGGCTCGAAACTGGCGAAGCGTGTGGAGAACCCCATGCGATCGTCGGCCCCGCCCGCTGCCGCGGGCACCTGACGGGGCGGATTCCGTTCGTCGCGCGCGTTCGTCGCCGACGCCCCTGCGTCGGACAGCGGAGCCGACGTCGGGGCCGCGGCGGGTGCCACGGATACCGGTTCCGACAACGGCACGGTCGCGGTATTCGCACACGCCGCAAGCAGCAGCGCCCCCAGGGTGCCCCCGACGCCCAGCCTTCCTCCCCGCCGGGCGTTCATGAGCCGGCCCTCGCCAGACGATCTGTCCATATTCCATTCACGCATGAAGTTGCAGGTTTCACGCCTCCAGCATAGTTCGCGCACCGCCATGGCGCCATGTACTAGAGTGGAAGGCATCGATGTCGCAGGTGTGCGCCCGGACACCAGTGGACGGCTTGCGTACACGCGACGAGAATGGTCCCGACGATCCCACTTCGGAGAGTGCCGTGTTTCGACCTGCCGACACCGCATTCCGGGCACTGCCTCTCGTGCTCGCAGCATGCACGCTGAGCCTGCTGAGCGCCTGCGGCTCGGCGCAGCCCAAACCCACGGTGATCGAGGCCGCGGTCGAGGCCGCCGGCGACCTCAATCCCGACAGCCGGGGTCGCGCATCCCCCGTCGTCGTCCGCCTGTTCGAGCTCAAGTCGGACGCTGCCTTCAATCGCGCGGACTTCTTCTCGCTATGGGACCGCGAGACCCAGACGCTGGGAGCGGACCAGTTGGCACGGGAGGAGTTGCAGTTGCGCCCGGGCGAGCACAAGAGCTTCGAGCGCACCCTGCAACCCGACACGCGCCACGTCGCGGTGATCGCCGCCTTCCGCGATCTGGAACGCGCCCGCTGGCGCTGCGCGATAACCGTCGTGCCGCATCAGAAGCAGCCGATCACGATCAAGCTGGAGTCACGCGCGGTCAGCATATCGCCCCAGTGATCCGCCGCATCCGGCAGCCGGCCCCCGATTACGCCCATCCGTCAGAGATCGTCCATGTCCTGGAACAGCAAGGTCCTGTGGTCCGAAGGAATGTTCCTTCAACCGCAACATCTGCAGCAGCATGACCGTCACATCGAGCGACTGATTCAGGGCCGCACCCAGCCGATCGCGGGACACGCGTGGGGTTACGTCACGCTCGTCATCGACGAGGCAGCGCTCGCCTTGGGCAAGCTCGCGCTGTCGCGCGCACGCGGCCTCCTGCCGGACGGCACGCCCTTCGACTTTCCGGGCGACGATGTGGCCCCATTGCCCCTGGACGTGGCGCCCGACATCCGCGACGAACTCATCGTGCTGGGTTTGCCCCTGCGACGCCCGGGAAGCCTCGAGGCCGACGTCGCCGGAGAAGACGCGGTCGGCCTGACCCGCTACCAGGTCAGCGAAATCGATGTCGCCGACAGCACGCTGGCCAGCGCACCGACGGCGCCGGTGCAGGTCGGTGACCTGCGCCTCAAGCTGATGCCGCGGCGCGACGCGACCGATGCCTATGCCACGCTCGGCGTGGTCCGCGTGGTGGAACGTCGCGCGGACAACCAGCTCGTGCTCGACAAGGCCTACATTCCGCCCACCCTCGCCTGCAGCGGCAATCCGATCCTGGCCGGCTACGTGCGCGAACTGCTGGGCCTGCTGCACCAGCGCGGCGAGGCGCTCGGCGCCCGGCTGTCGCAGCCGGGGCGCGGCGGCGTGGCCGAGATCGCCGACTTCCTGCTGCTGCAGACGGTCAATCGCCACGAACCGGTGTTCAGGCAGTTCGACGACCTGCCGCTGCTGCACCCCGCCGCGCTCCATGGCCACTGCCTGATGCTCGCCGGCGACCTGTGCACCTTCTCGCGCGAGAGCCGGCGTCCGCCGGACTATCCGCTGTATGACCACGACGACCCGCAGGCCTGCTTCGGCCCACTGATCGCCGACCTGCGCCGTTCACTGTCCATGGTGCTGGAGCAGGGAGCGATTCCGATCGAGCTGCAGGACCGCAAGTACGGCGTTCGCGTCGCCATCGTGCCCGACCTCGAACTGCTGCGCACGGCCTCCTTCGTGCTGGCGGTCAACGCGCAACTTCCGGGCGAAACCCTGCGCCTGCGCTTTCCCACCCAAGTGAAGATCGGCCCGGTGGAGCGCATCCGCGACCTGGTGAACCTGGCGCTGCCGGGCATCGGGCTGCGTGCGCTGCCGGTGGCGCCGCGGCAGATTCCCTATCACGCCGGCTTCAACTACTTCGAACTCGAACGCAGCGGCGAGATGTGGAAGCAACTTCAGCAGTCGGGCGGCCTGGCGATGCACATCGCCGGCGAGTTTCCCGGGCTCGAGATCGAGTGCTGGGCCATTCGGGCTTGAGAGACGACGATGAGCCAGGAAGATCCGTTTGCCTCGTTCGAATCCGACCGCACCTTCGTCATGCCCTCGCCCGGGCAGCGCGGCGCCAGAGCCGGTGGCGCAGCCCGTGGCGCGGCCGACCTCGGCAACGGCGGAACGGTCACGCTCGACAGCCTGACTCCCGAACACGGTCTCAACCCCATCGTCACGGCAGCGAGCCCCCTGCTCAACGCGGTGCCGCCGCTGCGAGCCTCGCTGCAGCAGCCCGACCCGGTTGCGCTGCGCGACACGCTGGCCGAGGGCGTGCGCGCCTTCGAACGCAAGGCGGCGCAGCTCGGCGTCGAATCGCGCAACATCATCGCCGCGCGCTACATCCTGTGCACCTTCCTCGACGAAACGGCGGCCGGCACGCCGTGGGGCGGTTCCGGCGTGTGGGGACGCAACAGCCTGCTGGTGATGTTCCACAACGAGACCTGGGGCGGCGAAAAGGTGTTCCAGTTGATGGCGAAGCTGGCCGAGAACCCCGCCGCCAACCGCCACCTGCTGGAACTGCTGCAAGTCGTCCTCGCGCTCGGCTTCGAGGGCCGCTACCGGGTCATCGACGGCGGGCGCGAACAGCTCGCCCAGGTGCGCGAACGCCTGTACGCCATGCTGCGGGAACAGCGCGGCGACTTCGAGCCCCAGCTCTCGCCGCATGCGACAGGGGTGGAGGCACGCCGCAGCCTGATGGCCACGCTGCCGATGTGGGTGGTGTTCACCGTGGCGGGGGTGCTTGCGCTTGGGATCTATCTCTTCCTGTCGCTGCGCCTCAACAGCAATTCCGACCCCGTCTTCGCGCGCATCCAGGCCCTGCGCATCGAGACCCCACCCCCGCCTCCGGCCCAGCCGGCGCAGAAGCCACGGCTGAGTGCCTTCCTGCAGCCGGAAATCCGCGCCGGCCTGGTCGCGGTCGACGACCTGGCCGATCGCAGCGTCATCACGATCCGCGGCGACGGCCTCTTCCGCCCGGCGAGCGCCTCGGTCGACGACACGGTGCTGCCACTGATGAAACGCATCGCCGAAGCGCTCAATGCGGTCGAAGGCAACATCCTCATCACCGGCCACACCGACAGCCAGCCGATCCGCAGCGCACGCTTTCCGTCGAACTGGCATCTGTCCCAGGAACGGGCGCAGTCGGTGCAGGCCCTGCTGGCGCAGACGGTGCAGCCGGCGCGGATGCGGGCCGAGGGCCGGGCCGACGCCGAGCCGGTCGCCGGCAACGCAACACCCGCCGACCGTGCCAGAAACCGGCGCGTCGAGATCACGCTCTACGTCGCCGGCGCCAGTCGCTAGGCCGACCGCCGAACCGACCACCGAACCGACCGCCGTGCCGACCGGACCACAAGCATGAAGAAGATATTCGGCTTCCTCACCCACCCGCTGCTGCTGGCCATCATCGGCCTGTGTGCCGCCGCGGCGATCATCTGGTTCGTCGGCCCGCTGATCGCCATCGGCCGCATCCGGCCGCTCGAGTCGGAAACGGTGCGCTGGATCACGATTGCGGCCCTCGTGTGCCTGTGGCTGCTGAAGAAGCTGTGGGCGCTGGTGAAGGCCAAGCGCCTCAACGCCCAGTTGATGGACGGCCTGCTGGCGAAGGCGCCCAAGGCGGCGCCTGCCGCACCGACCCCCGCCGAGGAGGAAGTCACGACGCTGAACAAGCGATTCGAGGAAGCGATCGGGGTGCTGAAGAAGGTGCGCCTGTCCGCAGCGGGAAAGAAGCCGGGCATCGGCGACCTCGTCGCGCTGAGCGGGCGCCAGTATCTCTACCAGTTGCCGTGGTACATATTCATCGGCGCCCCGGGCTCGGGCAAGACCACGGTGCTGATCAATTCCGGCCTGCAGTTTCCGCTTGCCGACAAGTTCGGCACTGCATCGATCCGCGGCGTCGGCGGCACGCGCAACTGCGACTGGTGGTTCACCGACGAAGCCGTGCTGCTCGACACCGCCGGCCGCTACACCACGCAGGAATCCGATCGCGAGGTCGACAGCGCCGCCTGGCAGGGCTTCCTGCAATTGCTCAAGCAGTCGCGGCCGCGGCGGCCGATCAACGGCGTGCTGCTCACCGTCAGTGTCGCCGACCTGCTGCAGCAGTCGCCCGCCGAACGCGACGCCCAGGCCGACGCGGTGCGCGCGCGGCTGCAGGAACTGCACGAACGCTTCCAGATCCGCTTCCCGATCTACGTGCTGGTGACCAAGGCCGACCTGCTGGCCGGCTTCACCGAATTCTTCGCCGACCTCGGCAAGGAGGAGCGCGCGCAGATCTGGGGCACGACGTTTACCTATGATCCTGACTCGAAGGCGCCACCGCTGGGCAGCTTCGCGGAGGAATTCGACCGGCTCGAGCAACGCCTGCTGGATCGGCTGCCCGCCCGCCTGCAGGCCGAGCGCGACCCGGCCCGGTGCGCGCAGATCTTCGCCTTTCCGCAGCAACTGGGCATCCTGCGGCCGATGCTGACTGCCTTCCTCGAGCGCGTGTTCGCCGCATCGCGATACGAGGAGGCGCCGCTGATCCGCGGTGTCTATTTCACCAGCGGCACGCAGGAAGGCAGCCCGATCGACCGCGTCATCGGCGCCCTCGCCC
>JAFEFM010000216.1 GCA_018240585.1 Pseudomonadota bacterium | reverse complement strand
GCCTTCCCAGTCGCCGAAATGGATCTCCCTCAGGCGCTCGTCCAGCCTCGGTTTGCCCAGCGCCTCGGCAAGCAGACGCGCGCGCTTCAAGGGACTGGCGTGCAGGTCGAATTCGGTCGGCAGCAGCGGACGCAGCCGGGCGGCGCAGTCCTCTGCGGATTCGGCCAGGCCCACGTCGTGGTGGCCATAGCACACGCCATGGGCGACGTCGGGGCGGGGGTGGCGGATCAGATGGAGTTCCATGGGCAGGAAGTTTATCTTGCCGCCCGAAGTTCATTTGCTATGCTGATCGAAGTTAAAACTTTCGATCAGCAATATGATTCCACGTCAAGCACTTGCAACGCTACAGCGGCTGGCGAAGGGTTTCCCCGTGGTGCTGCTGACGGGGCCGCGGCAGGCTGGAAAGACCACGCTGGCGCGGCTCGCGTTTCCGGAAAAGGTTTATGTCTCGCTTGAGAATCCGGACGAACGCGAGTTTGCGGAGCGCGACCCGAAGCGCTTTCTGCAGCGCTTTCCTGACGGCGCCATCCTGGACGAGGTGCAGCGTTGCCCGGCGTTGCTGTCATGGTTGCAGGGCTTGGTCGATGAACGTCGCCGGATGGGCGACTTCGTGCTCACCGGGTCGCAGCAGTTCGAACTGGCGTCGGGCGTCAGCCAGTCGCTGGCGGGCCGTGTCGGTAGGGTGGAACTGCTCTCTCTGTCCGGGGCGGAACTTGCTGAACATGGAGGTCTGCCCGACCAGATCGACACGCTTTTATGGCAGGGAGGCTACCCAGCCTTGTACGACCGCCAACTCACGCCGGGAGACTGGTTCGCCAACTACGTTGCCACCTACCTGGAGCGCGACGTGCGCCAACTGTTGGCGGTGCGGGATCTGAGCCTTTTTCAGCGCTTCGTGCGCATGTGCGCGGCGCGGTCGGGACAGTTGCTCAATCTGGCCGCGCTCGGGGCGGACTGCGGCATTTCCGCAGTCACTGCGCGTGAGTGGCTATCGGTGCTGGAGGCAAGTTTCCTGGTGTTGCGCGTGCCGCCGTACTTTCGCAATTTCGGCAAGAGACTGGTCAAGACGCCAAAACTCTATTTTCTGGACGTCGGGCTCATGTCCTGGCTGCTCGGCATCCGTAATGCGGCAAGCGTCGAGACGCATGCTTCGCGCGGTGCGCTGTTCGAGACCTGGGTGGTGTCGGAACTGGCCAAGCGACACCTCAATGCGGGGTGGCCGGCGGATATGTACTTCTGGCGCGACAGCGCCGGCCACGAGGTCGACCTCCTTCTGGAAACGCAGGAAGGCCTGCAGGCGGTGGAGATCAAGTCCGGAATGACCTTCGCTGCGGACTGGCCCCAGGCCGTGACGAAGTGGCGCGCGCTGACGGGCGAGGAGAGCCGCCTGCCGTGGGTGGTCTTCGGGGGTGAGGGCGACTACGAGCGGCAAGCGTGTCGCGCACTCGGCTGGCGCGCGTTCATCGATGCCGCTGGGAATGTCGTTTCAGGCTGAGCACCAGCACTCAGAGGAGCGCGGACAGCGCTGGATTCCATGCCACCAGGATGCCGAGGTAGCACGCCAGCTCCGACGCCTGTTGCGCGGCGCCGAGGAGATCACCGGTGTAGCCGCCGAGGCGGCGCAGGAACATGCGCGCGGCCCACGCCGTCACCAGCAGCGCGGCGAGCGCCGCGCCGAGCACTTCGACGGGTGACAGCAGCGCCAGCGGCAGCAGACCGCACAGCGCGGCGATTGCCAGCTCGGAGCCGGTGAGGCGGCGGGCGAGCGGCTTGGCCTTGGAGGTTTCGTCCTCGCGCACGTAGGGCAGCAGGTGGATCAGGCTGGTCGACGCCAGGCGCGACAGGGGATGCGCGACGAAGAGCGCGATTGCCACGTCGAGCTCGTCCTCGGCGCCCAGCTCGTACAGCGCCGCTGCCTTCGCCAGCAGCATCAGCACCATGCCGATGGTGCCGTAGCTGCCGATGCGCGAGTCCTTCATGATGGTGAGCACCTGGGACTTTTCCCAGCCGCCGCCCAGACCGTCGCAGGCGTCGGCCCAGCCGTCCTCGTGGAAGGCGCCGGTGACGCGCACCGTCACCGCCATCGACAGCAGCACCGCCAGCGTCGGCGGCAGGACCATCACGCAGGCGAGGTAGGTGGCTGC
>JAFEFM010000215.1 GCA_018240585.1 Pseudomonadota bacterium | reverse complement strand
GGGTCGCTATGGATAGATTTGCATAGCGACCCCTATGCATAGCTCTCAACTATGTATAGCGGCACCCCCAGCATGGCTGTTCGCTCGGTCGACGGCCGCACTGGGGCGTGGTGCGCTTTGCATAGTTACAGGGTCTGCAGGAACCTCATCAGTTCATCGCCGGCACGGAAGCGCTTGAGCTTGATGTCAGGTGCTTCGAGCCGGGCAAGAGCCTTCTCCTTCATCTCCAGGTTGGCCTCGACGTAGCGGTGCGTCGTGTTCGTACTCTCGTGACCGAGCCATAGTGCGATCACGTTGAACGGTACGCCGCTTTGCAGAAGATGCATGGCTGTCGTGTGCCTCACGGTATGCGGGGAGATGCGCTTGGTCTTCAGGCTCGGCTGTTCTGCGCTGGCCCTGTCCACCGCCAACGCCAGTCGCTGCGCCACGTTGCAGCGGGTTATCGGATGCCCGGATCGATTGGGCAGCAATGCCGCCGAATCACGCAATTGCGGGTTGGCGCGTAGCCACGCGCGGATGGCCGCCGCAGTGGTCTTCCACAGCGGCACCGAGCGATCCTTGCGACCCTTGCCATGCAGGTGGACGCAGGCCGCGCCGTCCAGCACCACGTCGACGACGCGCACTCCGACGATCTCCGAGACGCGCGCGCCGGTGTTGTACAGCAGGCTCAGCAGCAGGTGGTCGCGCTGCGAAGTCCACTCCGTGCCAGGCTGTCCCAGCACGGCGACCATCTCCGGGCGCGTCAGGTGACCCAGCAGCGGCCGCTCGAATCGTTTCATCGGCACGGCCATCGCGCGCTCGACGGCATGCAGCGCCGTCACGTCGCGTCGGCTGGCGAACTTCAGGAACGCCCTCAAGGCGGTAAGCCGCAGGTTGCGACTGCGCACCGAGTTGTGCCGCTCGTGTTCCAGGTGGGCCAGGAACTTCAGGATCAACTCCGGCGTGATGTCCCCGAGTTGCATGGCGATTGGCGGCTTGCCCAGCTGCTTGGCCGCATACCCGAGGAACAAGGTCATCGCGTCGCGGTAGCAGGCCACGGTACGCGGGCTGAGTGCGCGCTGTGCGACCAGGTACTCGGTGAAGAATTGCTGCACCAGCGCCGGGAAGCTTGGCGGAGAGCCCTTTCGGTTGAGGCGCGCTTCACTCATGGTTGAGCTCCGGCATGCACGACTCGAAGCGCTGCGCGGCCACCGCCATCAATTCCGGCACCGCCTGCAGGTACCAGTAGGTGTTGGTCACCATCGCGTGACCGACGTAGGTCGACAGCGACAGCATCGCCGCGTCCACATCGATGCCCTGTTGCTGCCACAGCAGGATGCGCCTGACCACGAAGGTGTGCCTCAGGTCATGGATGCGCGGAGCGTGGTGCGTACCACGGTTGACCCACCCCAGTTCGCTGCGCAGCGTGGCGAAGACGCGCTCCACCTGATGCCCGTGCATCGGCTTGCCGAACAGGCGGCCCCGTGTGCCGATGAAGAACGGCGCGTCGTCGTCGCGTGAGGCGCCCGCCACGTCCCGTGTCCAGCGGTATTGGCCCAAGGCCTTGACTGTGCTCGGATGCAGCGGCACCTGGCGCGACTTGGCGAACTTCGTGCGCCGGATCGTCAGCAGGCCGCGCCTGAGATCCACGTCGTCAAGGTTCAGCGACAACGCCTCGGACAGGCGCAGTCCGCAGCTGGCAATCAAGCCGAACAGCGTCTCGTAGACCAAGCCGCGCAGGCCGGGATTGGGACCGAGTTGGCGCGCGGCGGCCAGCAACTGCTGCACTTCCTCTTGGCTGTAGATGTGCGGCGCCTGGCGCTCGGGCAGCCGACCGAAGATCGTGTCGTCGGGTACTTCTGTGGTCGGCTCGAATTGCTGCATCCAGCGCGTGAAGGAGCGCAACTGCTTGAGCCGCCGCGCCCAGGTCCGGGGATCGACGCTTGCGTGGCTATCCAGACGTGCCCACTGGGCCATGACCTCCAGGGTCAGGGGGCCGCGATGGCGTGTACGCCGAACATACTCGGCCAAGCTGCGCAGGCTGTAGGCGGCGGAACGCAGCTGGAAGCCCAGGGTACGACGCTCAGTGAGGTAGCGCTCCACGAGCGCAGTCAGTCCTATCGTCATGACAGCCTCCCTGTCGCGGCGGCGGCGGCGGCGGCGGCGGAGGTCCCGGGCCAAGGCAAAGCCACTTCGACGAGCCGGCTGCTGTCGAGCTTGGCGTAGATCAGCGTCGTGTTCAGCGAGCGGTG
Organism: Pseudomonadota bacterium; assembly: GCA_018240585.1. Taxonomy (GTDB): domain Bacteria; phylum Pseudomonadota; class Gammaproteobacteria; order Burkholderiales; family Rhodocyclaceae; genus Thauera. The sequence continues at coordinate 18,402 of JAFEFM010000215.1, read as the reverse complement.
CCGCAGCACGTCGGCCACCTCCTTGAGCGAGGAACCGACGGCCAGCAGACGGCTGGCCATCGTGTGACGCAACAGGTGCGAACGCGTATGCGCAAGACCGGCGCGCGCATACGCCTGGCGGATGGTCTTGCGCACGAGGTCCGGCCCGATGGGTCGCTCGCGCGGCGTCATATGCCGGGCGAAGACCATCCGGTGCTGGGTCTTGGGCCGCTCGTCGCGCAGGTACAGGGCGATGGCTCGCCCTGTTGCTTCAGGCAAGGGCATTACGTCTTCACGCCGGCCCTTGGTGCGGCGCAGTGTGATCGTGCCGGCTTCCCAGTCGATGTCGTCCAGGTTCAAGTGTGCGACCTCGCTGCTTCGCAGGCCCAGATCGAGCGCGCAGCGCACTATGGCGTCGGCGCGCAGCATCGACGGGCCGCTCTGACCAAGGGCGGCCTCGAGTTGTTCGACCTCTGCCGGCTCCAGCGACTTGGGTAACGATGCCAACTGCCAGTTCGCCGGATAGGCCAGTGCACCAACCAGCGCATGGGTACGGTCGCCCAGCGACGCGCGCCAGCGGAAGTAGCCGCGCAGGGACGCGACCACGGCGCCCAGGCTCGACGGTGTGCTGCAGTTCTTGGCCTGCGAGGCGAAGAAGTGTCGTACGTGCTCGGCTGTGAGGACCTCGAACCGGATGTCGCCATCACCGAAGTGCTTGCGAAGAAGGGCTCCGACCAGGCGAAGCGCGCCCTCGCGGGTCTTAGGGGCAAGTCCTCGGACCTGTGTCATGTACTGGTCGTAGCGACGCAGCTCCTCCCCGACTGCCGTCTCGTCCTGTGGCTTGGGCCTGATGGCACCGGCCTCGCGCAGCACGACCAGAAGGTGTGCCAATGCAGCGCGCACGCAAGCTGGGTGACGCGCACTCGTCTCGCAGTTGCATTGGGGAAGATGGCCCTTGAGGAACTCGACCACGAGCGTCTCATCGACGTCGGCCAGCCCCAGGTTGGTCTGGTGCATCCACATCGAAAGGTGCATCACGGCCGCTTCGCAGCTGCGCACATAGCCGGCGGCGTTGCCGCGACCGAGCAGGTACTCGCGGTATGCCGGAACATGCCGCTCCAGTTGAGTACAGCCGCGCGTGCGGACAGCGGATTCGGATCGAGACGAAAGCTTGGATCGCATGGCAGTCTCCAGGTTGTGGAGCCACCAGTGAACCTGGGCCGGAAAACTATGTGTAGCTGCTCACGGCCGAGCGCGCAGCTTGCCCGCGTATTTGCTGATCAAATGCCATCCCGCCGGCCGCGACTCTACATAGTTGAGAGCTATGCATAGGGGTCGGGATGCGACCGACACCTACTCGGGTTCATCGCCGGAAAGCCGCCGCTGGAGATTCGCTTCCCGTAAGCTGCCGCTCGCCTACGAGTCGTCTCGACCCGTTGCCGTCATTCGCGAGCGGGCTTCGGGAAATCCTTCAGACAGCACCGTCCCGATGGATTGCTGGTCTCGCATGAGCATTGTCCGGATTGGGTCTGAGCGACCACGAAGTCCCGAGTGGCGGGATTGCCGAGGAAATCGCGTTTGGTGACGCCGAAGCAGTAACAAAGCAGCCCCTCGTCCGATGCCCCGTGCATGCCAACGGTCGTCCGCAGCTGCGACTTGAGAATCGTCGAACCGTCATCGCCGAAATAGCCGACCTCGCAAAATGGATCGTCGCAGAAGAAATACCGCTGCGCCGTCGGCCGCCAGTCCCATGCCTCCTTGATGTGATGAGCTATGGTTCGCGCCGACACCTCTGAATACGCGTGCCCATTGACGGGGCAGCGCTGCTTCTTCCCGTGGGCGTCATAACAACCGATGGATGAACAACATTCGCTCATGACTCGATCTCCACATGAGTTGGTTTCAGGTGGATTATCCCCGCTCGTCCAAGTGCCGAGCGGCCGCTGGTGGCCGAAGTGAAACCTCGGGCTAGTCCTGCACCGAAGCTTCCCGATCAGGGAGGTGGCGACAGCCTAAGGGACGCGGCGATCAACTTAGGGTGCGTGGTGGAAGCAGGGCTCCTGCCGTCGGCATCTCAGCCTCGCGCCCCGATGCCATCGATCTTGCGGTGCTCGTCGTGATCGCGTTCGAGGACGCGAATGCTCTTGATGCTGTTCGCATCCTCCACCATCACCGACGAAGCCTTGACCTTCAAATCCTAGAGACGGTGACGTTCCCACTCCCTGGCGCACATTGCGGACAGCATCGCAAAGGCGCACATTCGCCGCCGCAGTCGTCGCCATCTTCGGCTCAGGTCGCTCTCATTTAACGCACCGTAGCAAGGGCTTTCCGCCATTATCGGCGGCATTACAGCGCCGCTGACTTGCCTCAATATCGTCGAGTGCATCAGACGCGGCGACCGCTGCCTTGTTCCACCTCAGTCGGTGGTCTCGACTTGCGACGAGCAGAAGTAAGCCGATTGCCCCCTGAAGCCATTTCATCACCTGCTTCTCCTCACCCTGCATGTGGCAGCAGACACGTCTCTACGCACCGTGGTCCGACGGCCGACGACAGGTGTCCGTCCACGGCATCGCGGTTCGGCAGCAACTGCACGCGACGATCCGCCGATGAAATAATCATAGCAGCCAAAAGAGCCCAAAATGCGGCGAGCGGCCAGCCTCTGCACTACTAAAGCGACGCTCTCGCCGCCGCACACAAGTTCGGCATGGCGCCAGCCCGAGTAGGCCAGCGCGAACTGGTACAGGCGATGTGCGAAGTGTTCGCCGCCCACCGTGATCTTGAGTTCGTCGCACAGTGTGAAGTCCGACCGTGCAAGGCGGCCCGGCGGGTTGGCTTGCGAGAAGAACACCTCCTTGTCGTGTCCGTGCTCGGCGCGCCACATGCGGATCCAGCGTTGAAGCGTGCGCAGATCCACATCGCCGAACTCCTCACCGTGACGGCGCTGCAACTCCTCGAGCAACGTTCGGCCCTGCAGCCCGGGCTCACGCTCGAGCAAGGGCACCAGTTCCTGCTCCCAGACGTCCGCCAGCGGATCGGCGCGCGTCCGCCATGTCCTCGGTCCGCGCTGCGACGGCAACCCGTCAGCCTGCTCGATGCGTCATGCGTGAGCGCACGCTGATGCCCATCCGGGCCGCCGCGATCTGCTGCGTCGTCTGCCTTCTTGCTTCCTTGTATTTGCGCACTTGTTGGTCCGTGATCTTCTTGCCGGGCACCGAGTGCCTCCAAACGGCTGTCGTCAGAAGAGCACTCTATCCCTCGCTTCCGGACCTTCCCGGCTACAGATCCAACCGGCCAAGATAGTTGTCGTCGACCGGTCAGGCTAATTGTCGCCGACCACGCTATTTGATTTTCGACTGCGTCCGCGCATCCCAAGTGAAGTGGCGCAGGTGGCGTAGGTCATACTCGACCGCAGGTCTGCCCTGCACATGGAACCGAGCACGTTTCTCTGGCCCGACAAAACTCGTCACTGCAATCTCGACGGCGATTGGCTGCGTGCCGGTGGGTGTGGCTACAACTTCGGGACGGACGCCGTCGCACCAGACTTCGGGGCGGACGACGGTTGAAGCGTCAAATGGACAGGTCTGGCGAGTCCCGATTAGCGGCCTCAATTGCGCCCTCTGGCGAGTTGAGCAAACTTGGCCGACCAAGTCGCCGCAGCGGCGAAATCCTTGGCGTTGAAGACATCCGAGGGCAGCATGAATCGCATGTACTCGACAGGCCACCAATGCGTGCCGCCCCAGAGGTCCTGGCGACCAACCAGGTGCTTGCAGACTGTCAAGGCGTGTTTCCCGAAGACCTTCGTTCCGTCTAACGCCACGGGTAGCGTGGATGCTTTGCCTCCCCGTTCGCGGACAGAAATCTTCAGCAAGTAGCTGTTGAGAGTGCGCTTACTCTGCCCGACGGTCTGCTTGGTTTGACGGAAGCGGGCATTGAGCACGTGCGCGAAAAGCATTCGAACATTTTGCTCGGTCCCCATATCGATGAGGCCGGATGCCTCCGAGCCAAAGCAATAAGCTTCTTGCGTCCGAAGCTCTGGCCAGACCTCCAGTAGGTGAGATTTCCCGGCAACAAGCTGGAGCAGCTCAGCCTGACGGGCGAGCACCAGATACCGAAGGTCCTCCGGCAGAGCGCTCGATTCGACATCGCAAAGGTCAGCGCCGCATGCGTGACAGCGTCTAAGTTGGCGACTGGATTGGTTTGGTTTGTAACGGGGAAGCTCGAATGGTTGATGGCAGCTGGGACAGAGTTCCCGGAGCACGACGCCATGGGTCGGGCACAGGTATGCACAAGCGATGCGCCATAACGTCCGGATATAGGGGACCGGGTCGGTGCGCAGACAAATTTCGCAGTAGCGAACAATGGGACGCCGTCGCAAGGGGGTGGTTGTCAGGCAGCAGTAATGTGGGTCCGACAGCATCGAGCTCTGAGGCCACGTCAACGCCTCCAGGCTTTTCGTTGTGTGCATGACGGCGTAAGCCATGCGCTCGATGTCGAGTCGGCATGCCCCCGTATCTATCCAATATGGAAGTGCGTCCACGCCGAGCGCCGCCTGAAGTACTTTTGTGGGAAGCCTCAGGAACGTCTGGATGCGCCAGTGCCACGAGCTGAACACCTCGCCCGGGAGGGGGTTTGGGGCGCCGGGGAGACGATGCGCAGCGGGGCGACGCGGTTTTTCGGTGGCAACATAAAGCGGATTAAGGTTATTGCGCAGCCTCGAAAGCTGCTCCCTGCGCGACTTTCCCCGCGTCATTGACCGAGGTCGAGCTCAAGCTGTCGGTTGGTGCGTAGCCGCCGATGTCGGCTGCCGAAGCTGCGCCACATGTTCCGCAGATGCTGTTCATAGGCGACCCGAACGAACTTGAGCTCGTCGTCCTGCAATTCCCTCTGCAGGTATTTGTGGACGGGCCCCAGCAGTTGCTCAAGTAGGGGGCCGGCCCGCTCTGCAAAGGCCCGATGCTTGCTGACTTCAATAAGTTCGCCAAAGCGCCTGGGCCAATCTTCGATGGCGTGGAGCGCGTTTAGAATGATGGCGTCTGCAGCCGATGGCATCGGCTTCACTCGCCCGTGGCCGACGCTGTACCGGCCCAATTCGCACAGGCAGTGACCGAGAAACCATAGGGTTTTGCAGAGCCCATCAAGGCTGAGGGCGGCAAGGTTCTCATGTTCCAGAAAGCTGATGCATGGGTAAGGCTTTAGGGGGACGCGCTGACCGCACTGATGCGCTATCAGCTCAGCAATGACCAAGCTGTGCGGCTGTGCCGAAGGGGCGTCCGTCATCGCAAGGTCGCAACCACAGGGACAGTAGCGAGCGGCGCGGCGATTCCACGGAATTGCTCGCCGGCATCTTGGGCAGTGGTTGTTAAGAGTGACAGCATGGTGCGCGCACGCGGTGTAAAAGTTGAGCGTCCACTCCCCGCGTACAAAGTCCGCGTCTCGCAGGCAAAGCGGGCAAATTTTCGCCCTGCGAGTCGCGATGAAAGGCTCCTTCGAGACCCACTGGCCGCACACTTGCCAAGCAAGGGCGCCATGCGCCGTTTTCCGGACGATACCCGACAGATTGACCATTTCCTCGGGATAAAGCCGGCAGAAGTCGGCGAGGGCCGGCAAGTCACTGAAGCTGATCGCTGCCTGTCTGACCCCGAGGACTTCCGACAAAATCGAGTGAAGGCCTGCCAAGTGATTCCGTGCGGCGACCCGCGCCAGATAGCCATAGATGTCCTCGTGGGACTCAGGCACAAGGCGATAGATGACGCGGTGAGCGCTCATGTCGCCGGCCCGAACGGTGTTGCTTCATTGCAGAAGACCTGAAAGAAGGCGTCAGCGAGGTGTTGCCTCTGCACGGACTTGTCGCCTGCAGACGCCGCCAGGAACACCGCTTCGGCGAAGAGGTTCTTGAGGCGGCGAAAGTTGCCCTGCGTTGCGGCATGAATCCGCGACCGGAGGTCGGCATCAATGAGATTTGAGCGCTCCTCCATCGGCAAGGCTTCGTCCAGCGTATCCAGAAGCGCTGCAAACCTGGCATCGTTCTCGAAGGGTTCCAGGCGGAGAACCCCGGCCCAGCGTGTGCTGGCCTGAGCATCGCCTTCAATGAGGCTCTCCAGCCCGGGCGTGCCAGCAAAGACAAATGCGACGCCACTTTTCTCGTACAGCCGCTTGAGAAAATCGCCGAGTTGCCCACCGGGTCGGTCGGCCGAGCGCTTGACCTTTCCGTTGGTGCTCAGCCAGAGGTGATGGGATTCGTCAAACAGAATGACCCGCACGCCGCAATGTGCCATGGCCTCGACAACGATATTCTCAAGTTCGGCGTTCCGCTGATAATTGAGCGTGTCAGGGTTGTGCCCGAGTGCCAGCATGATTGTCAGCAAGATGTCGGACTCAGTCGGGCGGCTGGCCAGGGAGATCAGGATGATTTCGCAGCGCAGGGTCGTTGTCGTCTCGACGGGAGGATGGCGCTGAGCGAACGCATTCAGCATGAAGGATTTTCCTTGACCCCCCTTTCCCAGTAACCAGAGTCCGCCTGGACTCCTACTGCGTCTCGCCCTAGCGAGCAGCCCTTCCATGAACCGTGTGCCCAGGCGGTACTGGTCGACGTTGATGGAGACCGCTCGAACGAACTCACTTCGGTCGGCGGGTGAGCCCCGCATGGCGGCCTCCCGTCGCACCCGAGGCGTGACTCCGGGCTGTACAGTCTCGGATTCCAGTTGCGCGAAAAGGGATAGCGTATTGGAGTCGGCGCTGCTCACCTCAGACTCCCCAGGAATAGCGAGGGGTGTTGGTGATGGGGGCTTCATGCATCTGCAGGGGAGGAGGTGGCGCCGCCAAGGTCTGCCCCGCGAACGGATTGGTGATGCTCTGCGTCTTGCCCTCCAACGCAGCGTTCGAGTTGATCCCTGCGATGCGAGCCAGCCGAACCTTCGTCTTGTTTGCCTTGCGGTCCACCTCCTCTGCGATGACTGACGCCATGGTCAGCCGAGTCTGCATGAGCACATCGACCTGAGCACTTTCCCGCTCGGTCAGCCTCGCTTGCTGCCTCAGGTACTTGTGTTGATAGAGGCTGAGGCCAGACGCGTAGTCCGGTCGCGTGCAGGAGACTTTGAGGTAGGCGCCCGTGAGCGGATGTTTGACGTGAATGTGCCCCAAGTCTTCGAGACAAACCGCATAGTCGACCCGTTTCCCTTGGCCGATGTGTTTTCTCAGGTCACTGAGTGCATCATCAGCATAGTTGAGTCCAAGGAATCTGACGCCCTCATGGGAGAGCGCTCCGTCGTGACGCTCTCCCAAGATGATATTGAGTTCGTCGACGTTTGCCGGATATGGGGGTGGCGCCATTCCAATCCCTTCGTTCCACAACTCCAGTGGCGAGGCATGGGTCCGGCTGTGTCGAGCGATGTTGTGATGGTCGACCGCCCATTTGTGAAGCAAGTAAATGAGGGTTGAAAAGCGGATGACGGCTTGTTTGGCAGAGTCATAACTGCCCCGTTCCCGTAGGCAGGAGAAGGTCTTGCCGGGCATCGACTCGAAAAACGTCTGTTCTAGCGTTAGAAAGAAGCGCTCAATTGAGGCCTTGAGCCAAGGCGTTCTTCGCTTGCAGTGCTCGTACTTGCCCCCGAGAGACGCGATGGCGGCACGGTATCGTAGCGACAGGAAATCCGCTCCGCGGTCAGAGACGTAGAGAGCGCCACGTCCGTGCGCTGGCCAGGGGTTCTCCAAGTCCTTCCAGTGCTGGTATGCCATGTGATGCGAATGGAGCGAGTGCTTGATGGCTCCGAAGATGCTCGCGAGCCCAGTGGCTTGAAACGACACGTAAAAGCCAAGAAGAACCTTGCTGAAACGGTCCTTGATGGCGGTGAGCCATGGACGCCCCAATGGCAAGAAGGCAAGGTCGTCGATGACAAAAAGATTCAGCGGGGTGTGGTCAATTTCGACGGCGTCGAGCGGATATTTCGCCGGAAGATGCCCCTCTATCATCTTGAACCGCTTGAGTGCTTCCTCCAACCCGTAGCGACACCTCAACACGTCGAACTTATCACGGTCGTCGATGCGACCGTAGTACGTTCGCTCCGACACGAGGCGAAGCAGCGGGAGTCGTATGCCTTCGCGCTTCAGATTCTCTTTGGTTAGCGCAGTCTGGTAGAACTGGTAAGACGAGCGCGCACTTGGGCGCGTGTTCGACAGATAGTTCGAGTCAATCGAATCCTGCAGAAAACGCTCGCTGTCAGCATCCATCCGCTCAGGGCGTTTTCTGTGCGCGTTCTTGCTGACGAGTGCATAGACCTCGTAGTGATTGCGTTCATAATCACGCCACCAGCGGCATATTGCGGAGACGCTGGGCGTAGGAAGGCCATCATTGAGGGCGAGTGCGATGCGCTTCGCCTCCGGAGCAATGAGACGCTTTTGTCCGACAGTGATGCCGGCCTCGCGGAGCTTGTCGATGAAGTCCCGTCGCCTGAGCGCATCTTCCTGGTAGCGCTCTGGCACGTCCGCCAGGTTCGTTGGTGCTGTCTGCGGTGGCGTCTCTGGGATAAGAAGCTGCTTCGGTGACGAGAACGCTTTAACGATGGTGAGAGCGCCGGTTTGGTAGTTCGTCCAGAACTCCGGCTCACGCATGGTCTCTCTGCGGCCTGTTGCGGGTTCCTCGAAGTACAACTCGTCGGTGCATTGCGCAACGTACTCGAGCGTTTCACCTCGCCACTGGATTACAAGACCTTTCTGGAGGAAAAAGCTTGCCATTTGGGCACCTCAGCAGTCGGTGCTGCGTGGCGGGACAGCTCGGATACCAGGCGCGAAATCTCTTCGGCGCTGAGGGCTTCGAGGTATGCATTCCTCCGGTCGGAGATTACGAAGAGGTGCCGTGAATCTAGGGCTTCCAACAAATGACCATGGCTCAAGAGGGTTATCAATCCGTCGCCAAGACGTCGCATCCGCCATGAGGCGTTTATCTGTCGCTCGACGACCCAAAGCCATCTCCGCCAGAAAATCACCGAACCGAGTCGAACGCAGAATGTCTCCAAGTTGTAGCCCTCCAAACGGTTGATTGGGCAAGCTCACCATCGTTGTGTGGCGGTCGAGGTGTTGGCTCCAGTCGAAGCAGATGTGCTGCCGGGCAATCAAGGTCCATACATCTACGAGCCCCAAGGTCGCGCGTGCCTGGAGTTCGGTAACGGTAAGTGGGTGGTGGTGCAGAGCCCGTAGGGCTCTTTCCAGGACCTCGGGTGGCACGGTGCTGCTGACGTACCGTTGAAGGAGTTTGACGTTGTCGAAGCGCGGCTGTGCCTCGAGTTGCGCGTCGATGAGGAATGCGAAGCTGACGCCGCGTTGGTGGTATGCCCGCGCAATCGCAAGATATTTGTTGAGGCTTGCTGTGTGGTTTAGCAGGTTGGCGACTGACTTCACTTCAAGCCGCAGGCCAGGGACAAAGGTGTCGACGATGAAGTCTGGCGTGTAGTGACAGATCTTGCCCTCGTACTCGTAGGGCTCCTCAATGGGTTGCGATGCAATCTTGTGAACGTCGTGGCACAGCACGAGCGTATCGATTGCGTTGTTCTCGTTCGGGGATTCGTACTCGGCATCGAGTTCCGTGAGACCCTTGTAGTAGCCTCCGCCGGTCGTCCGGTGGGGGGAGCATTCCACGAGGGTGCGGGCCGCTTTGGGTTTGGCTTTGAGCTTGTTCTTCTTGCGCATGGCGTTCTCCAGGCTAAGCAATGTCCCGGGCTTGCGTCTGTAAACGTAGACGTAAGGTCCCGTGACGTTCGAAAAGGCGAACAAAGGCCTTGACTTCGCTGCTGTGCGTGGAGATACTCAAAGCGCCAACTAAGATGTATCCCTGCTCAGGCAGGACGAAGCCGGATGAACCGAAAGGTGAGTCCGGTTTTCGTTTTTCTACATAGGCATGTCTCCCATTCCCGCCGCCGTGGCGGGGCTCACTGCACCTTGGTGTTGAGTCGTGTCGTGAGTTGGTCCAGCGTCAGAGTAAGACCGTCCTTCAGCCCCAGCGCGACCGCGATGCGGTGACTCTGTCCGCGCAGACATTTTCGTTTTCCTTCGAGCACCTGATAGACCAGGCTCGCCGAGAAGCCGCGTGCCCGAGCCCACTCAGCAACGGGAATACCACTCTCGTCGAAGGCTTTGCGCGCTCGGTTGGCAAATTCGCTATTTCTTGGTATATTAAAATCCATACATACACCCGTTGTGTGATCGAAAACGATTGCACATGTTCAAAATCTAGCACGCACGTATGGATTTGTGTGGACATTTTTAAGCTCTTCCGGACATGGCAGAACAAGTGCAAATGGTTTCGCCGGGGTTTGGCTTGCGCTTGCGAGAAGAGCGTGAGCGGGTCGGCATGAATCAGACAGAGCTCGCCGAGGTCGCAGACATCAAGCGAATGGCGCAGGGGCAGTACGAAAACGAGGTTCGCTCCCCGACCGTCAAGTATCTGTCGGCGATTGCCGGTGCTGGGATTGATGTGCATTACCTGCTTTTCGGTAGCCGGTGCGCGCATGTGACTGGTGGGCAACGCGGCCTTGAAAAGAAGGCGTTTGAGCTCGTTGAGGTTTATGCGAGCCAGCAGCCTGACGGTCAGCTTGGTGCCGAAGGGCGCTATGCCATCTTCGAACTGATACGTGCGCATCTCCGCCAGAGTGTTGAGGAAGGTCGGACCTCGTCGTCTACGCCGGCAGAACTCATCGCGGGACTTGGTTCAATCTGAACTCTGTTGTCGCAGCGCTCGTACTGTTCGTTGGTCACAGCGCTTTCAGGTTGCCTTTGCGGGTAACACGGCAAGCTCCCCTCTGAACGGGCTATGCCTGTACTGCTGGAGCGCGTGCGTCGCGTTCGATGCCTTTGTTATTGCGCTTGAACGGCCTTCTGCGGCGCGGCTTCCCTCGCGGTTATGCCCCTAGCAGTCATGGCGGTATCATGAGGCTCGTAGCGTGTCATGCGCCTTCGCGCGAATCACAAGAGTCATGAACCAAGACCTCAAGAAAACCCTCTGGGCCGCGGCCGACAAGCTGCGCTCGTCGATGGACGCTGCCGAGTACAAGCACATCGTGCTCGGCCTCATCTTCCTCAAGTACATCTCCGACGCCTTCGATGAGCGCCGCGACGAGCTCGAGGCCGCCTTTGCCGACGAGGCCCACGACCTCCACTTGCCCGACGCCGCCGACAACGTCGAGGCCCTGGAGGAACGCGACTACTACACCATGGCGAACGTCTTCTGGGTGCCCGCCGCGGCGCGCTGGGAGGCCATCCGCGCTAACGCCAAGCAGGCCGACATCGGCACCCGCATCGACCAGGCGCTGGACGCCATCGAGGCCGACAACCCGCGCCTGAAGGGTATCCTCGACAAGCGCTTCGGCCGCGCGCAGCTGGAGCCCGGCAAGCTGGGCGAGCTCATCGACCTCATTTCCACCATCGGCTTCACCTCCAGCGAGGGGCACCATGCCAAGGACCTGCTGGGCGAGGTGTACGAATACTTCCTCGGCCAGTTCGCCAGCGCCGAAGGCAAGAAAGGCGGTCAGTTCTATACGCCAGCCTCGGTGGTGAAGGTGCTGGTGGAAGTGCTGGCCCCGCACAAGGGCAAAGTCTATGACCCGTGCTGCGGCTCGGGCGGCATGTTCGTGCAGAGCGAGAAGTTCATCGAAAGCCACGGCGGCAAGTTCGGCGACATCTCCATCTACGGCCAGGAAGCCAACCCGACCACCTGGCGCCTGGTGGCGATGAACCTCGCCATTCGCGGCATGGACTTCAACCTCGGCAAGGAGCCGGCCGACACCTTCCACCGCGACCAGCATCCCGACCTGCGCGCCGACTACGTACTGGCCAATCCACCCTTCAACATCAGCGACTGGGGCGGCGACCGCCTGCTCGACGACAAGCGCTGGACCCACGGCACTCCGCCCGCCGGCAACGCCAACTACGCCTGGCTGCAGCACATACTGCATCACCTGGGGCCCCGCGGCACCGCTGGCATCGTGTTGGCCAACGGCTCAATGTCGTCCAACCAGAACAACGAGGGTGCCATCCGTAAAGCCATGGTTGAGGGTGATGTGGTGGAGGTGATGGTGGCGCTGCCGCCGCAGCTTTTCTTCAACACCCAGATTCCTGCCTGTCTGTGGTTCCTTGCGAAGGACAAGAGCAAGGGTGGTCGCGATAGGCGCGGCGAAATGCTCTTCATTGACGCGCGCAAGCTCGGCCGCATGGAGACGCGGGTGAACCGCGTGTTCGACGACGACGATGTCGACCGCATCGCCGGCACGGTGCACCGATGGCGTGGGGATGGCGAGGCAGACACCGGAGAGGCCTATGCCGACGTGCCGGGCTTCTGCCGCACGGTGAAGTTGGCTGAGATTTCCGAGCACGGTCACGTTCTGACGCCGGGGCGCTACGTTGGCGCCGAGGAGGCGAACGACGATGACGAAGCGTTCAACGACAAGATGGAGCGACTGACGGCGCAGTTGGCCGAGCAGATGGCCAAGGGGGCGGAGTTGGATGCTGTGATTCGGGATAGGCTGGGGGTTATGGGCTATGGGGTCTGAGGCTATGCCCAGGTTGGGCGATTTCGTGGACCTGGTTCGCGGGACGACCTATCAAGGAGCGCTTGTCGGGAAACCCGGCCCCGCTCTGTTGGGCCTTGGCGCAATTTGCCCAGGTGGGGGATTCCGCGCGGATGACTTCAAAACCTACGGTGGCGATTGCCCCCCGAAGCTCATGCTGACATCCGGGGAGCTCTTTGCTTCTCTCAAAGGTGCAACGAAAGACGGAGAGATGATTGGGTCAGTGGCTCGTGTGCCTAGGTCAGTGCGCAGCGGACGATTGACGCAAGACACCGTGAAGTTGGTTTTCCGACGGCGCGACAATGACTTCGAACAGTATGTTTACTGGGTGCTTAGGACTCCGCAATATCGCGCCTACTGCGCGGGCCGAGCAACCGGGAGTGCCGTAGTTGCACTGAGCCGCGACGATTTTTTGGCTTATCCGGTCCCGCCACTGACTCCCGACAGAATGCACTGCGTACGATTGCTGGAGACCATCGAACAACGCATCGCTGTCCTGCGCCAAACCAACGCCACCCTCGAATCCATCGCCCAAGCCCTGTTCAAGAGCTGGTTCATCGACTTCGACCCGGTAAGCGCCAAAGCCGAAGGCCGCGAGCCCGAGGGCATGGACGCAGCCACGGCAGCGCTCTTTCCGGCGGAGTTCGAGGAATCAGCGCTGGGGTTGATTCCGAAGGGGTGGCGCGCCGGTGACCTGGCGATGCTGTGCTCAGACGGTGGGGGCTTCATCCAAACAGGGCCGTTCGGTAGTCAGCTCCACGCGAGTGACTATGAAGCAGAAGGTGTCCCGGTCGTGATGCCGCAAGACCTCGAAGGTCGGCGGATTTCGACTGAACGGGTCGCACGGGTAAGCAACGCCCATGTCGAACGACTGAGCCGTCACAAGCTGATGGTGGGTGATGTCGTGTTCAGCCGGCGCGGCGACGTTGGCCGCCACGCGGCAGTGACGGTTGATGAGGCGGGCTGGCTCTGTGGTACGGGTTGTCTGCTGGTTCGCCCAGGGCGCTTATGGCCTTCGTCGGCCTACGTCTCGCAGGCGCTGGCTACATCTGATGCGACCGAGTGGCTGAAGCGGCATGCCGTCGGCGCCACGATGCCCAACTTGAACACCGGCATCCTCGGTGCACTGCCATTGTTGCTGCCGAACCATCCGGTGCTTGCAGCGTTTGAAGTTGTCGGTGGCGCGCTGGAGGCTCGCATCAGCGCCACTCGCGCGCAGGCGGCCCAGCTTGCCGCGCTTCGTGACAGCCTCCTGCCCCGCCTCATCTCTGGCAAGCTGCGCCTGCCAGAAGCCCGAGAGCAACTGGAGGACGCCCTCGCATGAAAACCCCGCTCGGCAAGCTTGAGCGCATCTCGCTGCGAAAGGCCTGGGCGCACGAGGCCGGCGAATTCACGCCCTGGCTCTCCCAGGCCGACAATCTCAATCTGCTGGCCGAATCGCTCGGACTGAACGAGCTGGAACTGGTTGGCACCGAGCACCCGGTCGGCGACTTCAAGGTCGACATCCTGTGCTCGGACAACGGCGGCAAGGTCATCATCGAGAACCAGCTCGAGAAGACCAACCACGCCCATCTCGGCCAAATCCTGACCTACGCGGCTGGGGTCGGGGCCAGCAAGGTCATCTGGGTTGCGGAGTCCTTTCGCACCGAGCACGTCGCCGCCCTGGAATTCCTGAACCAGCACACCACGGACGAGCTGGATTTCTTCGCGGTGGAAATCGAACTCTGGCGGATTGGCGACTCACCGATGGCGCCGAGCTTCAACGTCGTCGTGAAACCCAACGACTGGGCCAAAACCGGGCAGCAGAACGCCAAGGTGGCCGCCACGATGACGCCCACCAAGCAGCGCCAGCTGAAGTTCTGGTCCGATTGGGCGGCCTGGCTGCAGGCCAAGGGCTCCACCCTGCGAACGCAGAAACCCTTGCCCCAGCACTGGACGAACATCGCCTTGGGGCGCGCCGGCATTCATCTGGCCGCCACGGTGAATTCTCGCGAGAGCCGGGTCGGGATGGAGGTCTACATCGACCACGCCAACTCGAAGTCGATGTTCAAGCAGTTGCTGGCCCAGAAGGAAGCCATCGAGAGCGAGCTGCAGCAATCTCTCGACTGGCAGGAGCTACCGGACGGGCACGCGTGCCGCATTCTGCAGGTGCGCCCGGATTCGCCCTTGGAGGAGGAATCCCAATGGCCCGCGTACTTCGCCTGGCTGGAAGGGGCGGCGCTGCGCATGACCGAGGTCTTCCGGCAACGCGTCAAGGCGCTGACCTGAACCAATCGCAAGAAAGCCGCGGCTTGGGAGATAAAAATAAATGGCAACCGCAGCGGTCCTCGAGGACCACGTCGAACAAGCCGCTCTTGAATGGCTCGCCACCTTGGGCTGGGAGGTCAGCCACGGGCCTGATGTGTCGCCGCCGGATACCAAGACGCCGGGCACCGAGCGCGACACCTACCGCGAGGTGCTGCTCAAGCACCGCCTGCGCGACGCCATCCGTCGTCTGAACCCGCACATCCCCGCCGGCGCGCAGGACGAAGCTGCGCGCATGGTGATGAACCCGAACATCCCCGGCCAGGTGCAGGCTAACCGTCAGATGCACCGTTGGTTGGCGGACGGGGTCCCGGTGCAGTACCAGAAGGACGGCGAAACGCGGGGCGACCGCGTGCGACTGGTGGACTGGACGGATGCGGCCAACAACGACTGGGTGGCGCTTAACCAGTTCAGCATCCAGGGTCCGAAGCAGATGCGTCGGCCCGACGTGGTGCTATTCCTCAACGGCCTGCCGGTAGTGGTGCTGGAGCTGAAGAACCCCGGCGACGAGAACGCCGACATCTGGTCCGCTTTCAACCAGCTTCACGCCTACAAGGAAGACATCCCGGACCTCTTCATCGCCAACGAACTCCTGGTCATCAGCGATGGCATCGAGGCTCGGGTCGGCTCGCTGACCGCCGACCAGGAGCGATTCATGGCCTGGCGCACCATCGACGGCGAGGCCATCGACCCGCTGGGGCCGATGAAGGAGCTGGAAACACTCGTGCATGGGCTGTTTCAGCGCGAATTGCTGCTGGATTACCTACGCCACTTCATCCTGTTCGAGGACGATGGCGAGCTCGTCAAAAAGGTGGCGGGCTACCACCAGTTCCATGCGGTGCGCGCAGTGGTGGCCAGCGTGCTTGTGGCATCCCGTCCGGGCGCCGAGGCTGCCCGCCGCGGCAAGGGTGGCGTGGTGTGGCATACCCAGGGCGCGGGCAAGAGCATCGAGATGACCTGCCTGGGTGGCAAGCTGATGCAGCACCCACAGATGGGCAACCCGACGCTGGTGGTGGTGACTGACCGCAACGACCTCGATAATCAGCTTTTCGGCGTGTTCGCCGGCGCGGCCGAGCTACTGCGCGAGACGCCGGTACAGGCCGACACCCGGCCCAAACTGCGTGAGTTGCTGGCCAATCGACCCTCTGGCGGCATCATCTTCACCACCATCCAGAAGTTCACGCCCGGCGAGGATGAAGACAGCTTCCCGGTGCTGTCGGAGCGACACAACATCGTCGTCATCTGCGACGAAGCGCACCGCAGCCAGTATGGCTTTCAGGCCAGTCTGCCCAAGCTGCAGAAGCAGTTGAAGGAGGCGCGCAAGGCCTCGGCAGCTAACGAACCGATGGCGTTGCAGGCCGCCGAGCCACCAGCGAACTACGATGGGCTGCGCAATGTGCGTTACGGCTATGCCCAGCATCTGCGCGACGGCCTCCCCAATGCCACCTTCGTTGCCTTCACCGGCACGCCGGTTTCGCTGGAGGACCGCGACACGCGGGCGGTGTTCGGCGACTACGTCCATATCTATGACGTTGAGCAGGCGGTACGGGACGGGGCTACGGTACCCATTTATTACGAAAGCCGGCTGGCTCGCCTGGAGTTGAAGGAGGCCGACACGCCCTTGCTCGACGAAGAGGTCGACGAGCTAACTGAGGACGAGGAAGACGACACGGCGAAGGCCGCGCAACTGCGCCGCTGGGCTGCGCTGGAGAAACTCGTGGGCGCGCCGCCGCGCATCCAGAAGGTGGCGGCCGACCTGGTGGCGCACTTCGAGAACCGCCTGGCGAGCCTGGACGGTAAGGCGATGGTGGTCGCGATGAGCCGCGAAATCTGCGTCCATCTCTACGACGCCATCGTGGCGTTGCGCCCGGACTGGCACGACCCCGACCCGGAGAAAGGGGCCATCAAGGTCATCATGACCGGCTCGGCCTCCGACAAGGCGCTGCTGAAGCCGCACATCTACAGCAAGGAGGTGAAAAAGCGCCTGGAGCGTCGCTACAAGGACCCGGCGGACCCGTTCAAGCTCGTCATCGTGCGCGACATGTGGCTGACCGGGTTCGATGCGCCGTGCATGCACACCATGTACGTCGACAAGCCGATGAAGGGCCACAACCTGATGCAAGCCATCGCCCGGGTGAACCGCGTGTTCAAGGACAAGCCTGGTGGCTTGGTGGTGGACTACATCGGTATCGCCAACGAACTCAAGGCGGCGTTGAAGGATTACACCCAGGCCAAGGGCAAGGGTAAGCCGACCATCGCCGCTGAAGACGCGCTGGCCGTGCTGCTCGAGAAGATGGACGTACTGCACGACATGCTTCACGGCTTCGATTACGCGGCATTTCGCACTCAGGCCTGGCAGTTGTTGCCCGGCGTGGCGAACCACATCCTCGGGCTTGAGGACGGTAAGAAGCGCTTCGCTGATACGGTGCTGGCCGCCAGCAAGGCCTTCGCGCTGTGCTGTACGCTTGACGAGGCGCTCATCCACCGCGATGAGCTCGCCTTCCTGCAGGCGGTGAAGGCGGCGCTCACGAAATTTGGCGCCTCGGGCAAGAAGCTCAGTGACGAGCAGAAGGAGCACGCGCTGCGGCAAATCATGAGCAAGGCGGTGGTCAGTGCCGAGGTCATCGACATCTTCAAGGCCGCCGGCCTGAACCGGCCGGACATCGGCATCCTGTCCGAGGAATTCCTCGAAGACGTGCGCCACATGAAGGAGCGCAACCTGGCGGTGGAGCTGCTCGAGCGCCTGCTGAAGGACGACATCAAGGCGCGTTTCAAGACCAATGTCGTGCAGCAGGCGAAGTTCTCGGAACTGTTACAGCAAAGCCTGCAGCGCTACCGCAACCGCGCCATCGAGACAGCCCAGGTCATCGAGGAACTCATCGAGATGGCCAAAAAGTTCCATGAGGCGGCGCTGCTTGGCGAACGTCTGGGACTGAACGCTGACGAGCTGGCTTTCTATGACGCCTTGGCCACCAACGAGGCCGCGGTGCGCGAGTTGGGCGACGAGACGCTGAAGAAGATTGCTGTGGAGCTGACGCAGAAGCTGCGCGCCTCCGTCACCGTCGACTGGTCGGTTCGAGAAACGGTGCGGGCGCGGCTGCGCGTGATGGTGAAGACGCTGCTCAAGCGCTACAAGTACCCGCCGGACCGGCAGGAGGAAGCGACTGAAACAGTCTTGAAGCAGGCAGAGTCGCTGTCGGAGGAGTGGGCCTCAGCGTGAGCGCCTCGGTTCTTGGGCGTTCTCCATCTACGCCCATCTCCTCACCTATCTGTGCCGCTCTTGGCCGACGCACGCCGATGCGTTAGACCGCTTCGTTCGGGTGGGAGCCTCTCTGTGGTTCGCTCAAAACTTGGGGGTAGCGTGCGGTGGCCCCGCTAGGGGGGTGCCTAGGTTCAAGTTATTTTGCGAAAGGTTCAAGTTGAACTGCGGACGACAACGTAAGTGGATGGGCACTTGAAATCGCCCGACCTCGACCCTATTATTAGCACTCGTTGGCAGTGAGTGCTAACAGCCCCGGGCGGTGCCCGTGTGGCACTCGCGAATTTTCCAGCGGGCTGGTCCCGC
>JAFEFM010000214.1 GCA_018240585.1 Pseudomonadota bacterium | reverse complement strand
GTCGCGAGCGCAGCGCTTTCCCCTGCTGCTCTTCAACCAGCAACTGCTCGCCCTGCTGCGCGCCGGCATCCCGCTCACCGAAGCCATCGCCGCGCTCGCGGAGAAGGAAGGCCGTCCGCCGGTGCGCGGCGTGCTCATGCACCTGATGGCAGCGCTGCGTGAGGGACGGACGCTCTCCAGCGCGCTCGAGAGCGCCAATGCGGCCTTTCCCGATCTGTACATCGCCTCGATTCGAGCTGCCGAGAAAACGAGCGATGTCGACGCCGCGCTCGCGCGCTACATCGCTTACCAGCAGCAGGTCGACAGCCTGCGCGGCAAGCTCGTGAGCGCAGCGATCTATCCCGCACTGCTGCTGGGTGTGGGCGGGTTGGTGGTGCTGTTTCTGATGGGGTACGTGGTGCCGCGCTTTTCTCACATCTATGAGGACGTGGGTGGCGATCTGCCGCTGATGTCGCGGCTGCTGCTCGAATGGGGCCAGTTCATCGAGCGGCACTCGCTCGCCGGACTCGCGCTCATCGTGCTCGTCATCGCAGCGACCTTGGCCTTGTCCCGCCATGAGGCGGTGCGTGCCGCGCTCGGGCGCACGCTCTGGCGCATGCCGGTCGTCGGCGAGCAACTGCGGGTGTTCCAGTTGGCACGCTTCTATCGCACCTTGGGGATGCTGCTCTCCGGCGGCATTCCCGCAGTGGCGGCACTCGGCATGGTGTCGGGCCTGTTGACCGAATCCCTGCGCGGCAGCCTGGAGCAGGTCATCGCGCGTATCCGCGAAGGCCAGGGTTTTGCTCAAACCCTGGCGGCGGGTGGCCTGAGCACGCCGGTGACGCTGCGCATGCTGGCGGTGGGCGAACGCGCCGGCAACCTCGGCGAGATGCTGACCCGCGCCGCGGAATTCCACGAGGAGGACACGGCCCGCCAGGTCGAGCTGCTGACCCGCCTGTTCGGCCCGCTGCTGATGCTGTGCATCGGCGCCGCGATCGGCCTGATCGTGGTGCTGATGTACC
Source organism: Pseudomonadota bacterium (assembly GCA_018240585.1). Taxonomy (GTDB): domain Bacteria; phylum Pseudomonadota; class Gammaproteobacteria; order Burkholderiales; family Rhodocyclaceae; genus Thauera. The sequence goes on along the minus strand of JAFEFM010000214.1, from coordinate 596 downwards.
TGCCCATCTTCCAGCTCGCGGAGAGCATCGGATGAATGCGCCGCACGATCTTGGCGCCGGACGCCTGCTCATGCCGGTCGCGCCCTTTTCGTCCGCCGAACTGGCGGCCGCGGCGAATGGCGGCCGCCTGCTGGATGGCCTCGCGGCGCTCGAGGCCGAACGCACCCTGCGCCTTGCCCGGCTGGGGGCGACCTGCGCCCTGCCGGTGATCGGGCATGAAAGGCTGATGGCGCTGACGCCGGATTTCTCCGTGATCCGCGTCGAGATTGCCCTCCGCGACGAATGCGTCGCCCTGCGCGACGAACTGGGGGGCCTGCTGGTTGCGGTGTCCGATCCCTTCAACAGCGACCTCCTCGATGGACTTGGCGCACGTCTGACCGAAGCATTCGGCGTGGCGCTTGCCGATCGCGAGGACGTCGCCGCCTGCCTGGCCCGGCACGAGGACGAGGTGCGGCGCGCAGTCGGTCTCACCGGCTCGGGGGAGGCGCTGGAGGGAGGCGAGGAGGTGGAGGAGCTGTCGCTCAAGCGCATCAGCGCCGACGCCAGCCCGGTGGTGAAGCTGGTCAACTCCACCCTCTACGACGCACTCAAGCAGG
>JAFEFM010000213.1 GCA_018240585.1 Pseudomonadota bacterium | reverse complement strand
CCGGGAGCCCCTCTCCGCGCCGGCTTGCGAACATATCCGCAAGGGCTACCGGCGCTGCAGGGTCGAGCACCACTGGGTCTATTTCCGCATCGATCGGGGGATGATCGTTGTCATGCGCGTGCTGCATGAGCGCATGGACACCGGCCGCCACCTCTGACTGCGATCAATCAAGCCAGCGCCGGCGGCCGACGATTGACCCAGGGCGCGGCCTGCTCGAGCTGCGCCGCCAGCGCGATCAGCCTCGCCTCGCCGCCAAAGGGCGCGGCGAACTGCGCACCGATCGGCAATCCCTCGGCGCTCCAGTGCAGCGGCACCGACATCGCCGGCAGGCCGGTCATGTTGAACATCGAGGTGAAGGCCGAGGCCTGCACCGCATTTCGGGCATAGCTCTCGAAAGGCTGGTCGAGGGAGAGCGTCCCCAGTTTGGGCGGCAGCGCGGCGGTGGTCGGCGACAGGATCAGGTCGTAGCGCGTGAACAGCTCGTCCAGCACGCGGCCGCCGCGGTCGAACACGGTGCGCGCCTTGAGGATCTGTTCGGCGGTGTAGGACTTGGCCTTCTGAATGCTTTGCCAGTCGATCGGCTCGAACTCGTCCTCGCGCGCCTCGCGGCCGATCGCCTTCTCGCGCTCGCGCACGGTGTAGAGCATGCCGCTGGCGGTGACGACGCCCATGCTGCCCGCCATCTCCAGGAAGGGCAGCGCCGACAGGTCGATCGGCTCGACGTGGTGGCCCAGGCCGGCGCACAGCGTGGCCGCCTTGTTGGAGGCCTCCAGGCATTCCGCATGTACGCCGGCGCCGAACAGATTGGTCTGGAACAGGCCGATCCTGAGTCCGCGCGGCGCCTTGGCGAGCGCCGCAAGCAGGTCGCCGGTCGGCGGCAAGGTGCGTGAGCCCGCCTCCGCGCCCTGGCTGAGCTGCATCAGCAATGCGGTGTCACGCACGCTGCGGCTGATCACGTTGTGCACCGACAGACCGAGCCAGCCTTCGAGCGACCTGGGCCCGGACGGAATCAGGCCACGGCTGGGCTTGAGGCCGAACAGGCCGCAATGCGAGGCCGGGATGCGGATCGAGCCGCCGCCGTCGCTCGCATGCGCCACCGGCAACACGCCCGCGGCCACCGCCGCGGAGGCGCCGCCCGACGAGCCGCCGGAGCTGCGTTCCAGATCCCAGGGGTTGCGGGTGGCGCCGAACAGGCGCGACTCGGTGGTGGCGGTCTGGCCGAACTCGGGTGAGGCGAGCTTGGCGAAGATGTTGAGGCCCGCCGCCCGGTAGCGCTGCACCAGGGTGGAATCGTGATCGGCGACTGCATCCTTGAAGAAGGCGCAGCCGTTGGTGGTGACCGTGCCCTTGAGCGCGATGCCCAGGTCCTTGAGCGTGAAGGGCACGCCGCTCAACGATGGACGCGCCTCGCGTACGGCCCGCCCTGCGCCGTCGAGCGCACGTGCCGTCTCGCGCGCCATGTCGAAGTGCGGCACGCTGACCGCGTTGATCGCCGCATAGGCGTCGACGCGCGCGATCGCGGCTTCGAGCACTTCGCTCGGCGTCACGTCCCCGCGGCGGATCAGCCGCGAGATCTCGGTCGCGTCCCACTTTTCGTAGTCCGGCAGCGGCAGGGCCGACGGCGCAGCGGCCGCCGCCGGGGCGCTACCCAGGCCCATGGCGGCGACGCTTCCCAGCGCGACCCCTGCCTTGAGGAACTCACGACGCCCCTGCACCACCGCCTTCTCGCTCATGTCAGGTTCCCCACACCTTCTG
>JAFEFM010000212.1 GCA_018240585.1 Pseudomonadota bacterium | reverse complement strand
GGTGATGCCGGGCGGCTTCGGCACGCTGGACGAGCTGCTGGAAGCGATGACGCTGATCCAGACGAGGAAGAGCCGGCAGATGCCGATCATCCTGGTGCACAGCCCGTTCTGGAAGGGTCTGATGGACTGGATCCGCGACCGCCTGGTGGCCGAGCGCATGATCAACCCGGAGGACGTCGACCTGGTGCAGGTGATCGACAAGCCGGAGGAAGTGGTCGAGGCGATCTTCAAGCACTACGAAAAACGCGGCTTCGCCCCGCTGCCGGCGGAGCACGAGATGATGCTGAATCTGTGAGGCTCTTGCTAGATCGCCGTTCCGAATTTTGCAGAACTTGATTCCGGATTTTACGTGACTTTGCTCCGGGATTTTCGGCATGATTCGGGAATGACGACCTCCCTATTCTATCCGCGTCACATCGAGCCACGCATTGCGGAGGCGTTGCAGGACACCCCGGTAGTCCTGCTTGCTGGGCCACGTCAGGCTGGCAAGACGACGCTGGTCCGCCAGATGGCCGAGCGCGGCATGCGTTACCTGACGCTGGACGATGAGCTGACCCTACTGTCCGCGCGCGAAGACCCGGTGGGCTTGATCCGTAGGCTGGATCGCGCAGTGATCGACGAGATCCAGCGTGCGCCGCAGCTCCTGCTGGCGATCAAGAAAAGTGTCGACGAGGATCGTCGCCCTGGGCGATTCCTGCTGACCGGATCGGCCAATCTGATGACGCTGCCCACCGTTGCGGACTCGTTGGCAGGGCGCATGGAAACCTTGTCGCTTCTGCCTCTGTCGCAGAGCGAAATCGAAACGCGCACCTCGAACTGGATAGACGCTGCCTTCACCGGCCGGATCCTCGACAACCGATTACCCGTCTTCGGAGACGATCTGATCGAACGAGCGTTGCGGGGCGGCTACCCGGAGGCCATTGAACGTCCTTCCGCCAGACGTCGCTCGGCTTGGGCGCGTCAGTACGTCGACGCCATCATCCAGCGCGACGTCCGCGATGTCGCGGGAATCGACAAGCTCGATCAGTTGCCTCGCTTGCTGCAGGCGCTCGCCCAGACCGCCGGCCAAATGTGCAACTACACGCAGCTCGCGGGTCACGTCGGACTGGATGGGAAGACCGCTGCGCGCTACGTCGGCGTGTTCGAGCAAATGTATTTGCTCGCACGGGTCAATGTCTGGGCGCCGAACCGCCTGAGCCGTGTCGTGAAGACACCTAAGCTGCAATTCATCGATTCAGGGCTGCTTGCAACCCTCGTGGGCCTCGATCGCGATCAGGCGATACGAGAGCGTCAGCGCTTCGGCAACGTGCTCGAGACATTTGTCTTCGGCGAGTTGTTGAAACACGCGAGCACTGCCGAGGGCGACTACCATATTCTCTACTACCGCGATGCCGACAAGGTCGAAGTCGACATGGTGATCGAGAACGCCGCTGGGGAACTGGTGGGCGTGGAAGTCAAGGCTGCAGCCACGATTGCCGAAAGCGATTTGCGCGGCCTCAGGAAACTCGCGGGGATCGCCCGCGACCCGTTCAAGATCGGCATCGTGCTCTATGACGGAACGGAGACGATGCCCTTGGGCAAGAACTTGTGGGCTGCTCCGCTATCCTCGTTGTGGGGTTCATGACCAGCAAGGGCTCGATCCCGGCGCTGCAGCCTTCCCGCCGCGAACCAGCTAGAATTGGCGCATCTCCAGGAGAACCCCATGCGCCGCACCCTGATCGCCCTGCTGCTCGCCGCCGCGCTGCCGGCCTTCGCGCAGCAGCGACCGCAGCTCGAGCCCATCCCCGAGCCGCCCCCGCCGCCGCCCGGAATGAGCGACATCGAAGAACCGCAGGTGACCATCGTCAAGCGCGGCGAGGACACGGTGCAGGAGTACCGCATCCGCGGCAAGCTCTACATGATCAAGGTGACGCCGCCGCATGGCGTGCCCTACTACCTGATCGACAAGGAAGGCACCGGGCAGATGGTGCGCGACGACACCGCGCCGACGCTGTCGGTGCCGATGTGGGTGATCAAGTCCTGGTGAGGACTGCGCCGCAGGTCTGCAGCTTTGGGCCGGTGTGCCGTGCCGATGCGCGGGTGCTGATCCTCGGCAGCATGCCGGGCGAGGCGTCGCTGGCGGCGGCGCAGTACTACGCCCATCCGCACAACGCGTTCTGGCCCATCATGGGCCGGCTGTTCGGCGCCGGACTCGAGCAGCCCTACGACGAACGCCTGGCGCGGCTCAGCGACGCCGGCGTCGCGCTGTGGGACGTGATCGCGCGCTGCCGCCGCCCGGGCAGCCTGGATAGCGCGATCGATCGCGACAGCGTCGAAGCCAACGATTTCGCCCGCCTGTTTGGCGCCTGCCCGCAGATCGGGGATGTGTTCTTCAACGGCAGCGCGGCCGAAGCGGCCTTCCGCCGCCATGTGCGGTTGCCGCAAGGGCTGCGGTCGTTGCGCTTCGTCCGCCTGCCGTCGACCAGCCCGGCGCATGCGGCGCGCGACTTCGCCGCCAAGCTCGCCGCCTGGCAGGCGGTGCGCGAGG
>JAFEFM010000211.1 GCA_018240585.1 Pseudomonadota bacterium | reverse complement strand
TCGGGCCGACGTGCAGGCGGCCATGGCGCGCGTCGAACAGGCCAGGCAGTTGTTTTCGCTGGCGAAAGCTCAAAGAACGGCGGACGTCACCGTCGGCGTGGAATTCGAGCATCACCCGCCCGATGGCAGCCGCCTGTGGGGTGTGGGGATCAGCATGCCGATCGGGGTCGCTGCGCGACAGGAAGGACCGATCCGGAAAGCCGCCGTGGCCCTCGCCGATGCAGAGCTGATGCTGGCGCAGGTGCGCGCCCAGGCCGGACTCGAGCGCGCCACTGCGGTGGCTGCCGTCAAGGATGCGAGCGAGCGGGTGCAACGCCATGAAGGCGAGCTGATTCCCCAGGCACGGTCGGTGCTGGCGAGTACGGAATTCGCGCGTTCGCGCGGCGCGCTCGGCATGCAGGACCTGCTGGACGCGCGGCGCACATTGCACGCGGCAGAACTCGATGCGGAGCAGGCGCACGCCGAGTTCGCCAAGGCGCTCGCGGCACTTGCTGCCACCCGGCGCACCGGCGTTGCCGACGACATTTCCACCCTTTCCAGATGAATCCAATGCGTTACCGGACCTCGATGCTCCTCGTGCCCCTCGTGCTTGTCGTGGCGGGCGGGCTTGCCTTGAATCGACATTACACCGCACCGCCGCCGGACTCGGCTGCGCCGGCCCAGGCGCCGGTGCGGGTGGGGGCGGATGCCTTGACCTACCCGGCCGGGGCGCCGCAACTGGCGTATCTGGATATCCGTCCGGTCATGGCGACCGCCGTACCGCTGCTGGACGGGTTGCCGGCCCGCATCGCGTATGACGAGGACCATACCGCCCGCATCACCTCGCCCGTCTCCGGGAGGGTGCTGAAGATCCTCGCCCAGCCGGGCGACGCGATCATGGTGGGGCAGGTGCTCGCCGAAGTAGACGCGCCCGAGTACGCCTCTGCGCTGTCGGACGTGAGGAAGGCGCGCGCCGACGTGATGTTGAAACGGGCCGCGTTCGAACGCGCTCGCGCGCTGCACGGCGCCGGAATCGTGGCGACGCGGGACCTCGAGGCGGCCCAGGCCGACGCCCGTTCGGCCGAGGCCGAAGTGGTGCGGGCCGAAGCGCGCCTCGGCAACCTTGGCGGCGACTCGTCGCGTTACGTTCTGCGCTCGCCGATCGAGGGCGTCGTCGCAGAGCGCCACCTCAATCCGGCGCAGGAACTTCGTGCCGAGCAGGTCGATCCGCTGTTCGTCATCACCGATCCGCGACGCTTCGATGTCGTGGCCGACATTCCGGAGCAGGACATCGGCTACCTCAGGCCGGGCCAGACGCTGAAAGTCGAGGTGGAGGCGGTGCAGGACGCCGCGCTGGAGGCGCGCGTGCGGCAGGTCGGCGTCGCGCTCGATGCAGGAAGCCGGCGCCTGCCGCTCAGGGCGCACCTGGTGGCGACGGATCCGCGCCTGCGCGCGGAGATGTTCGCCCGCGTGACGCCGGTCGACTCGACTGCGCCGCCGGCCGTGCGCGTACCGAATTCGGCGCTTCTGACATCCGGGCTTCATTCCTACGTGTTCGTGGAGGTCGAGCCGAGACGGCTGGTGAAGCGCGAAGTCACGCTCGCGATGCGTGGCCATCGCGAGAGCTACGTGAGC
>JAFEFM010000210.1 GCA_018240585.1 Pseudomonadota bacterium | reverse complement strand
GGCGTGAGCGGAAACACCGAGAAGGGCGTGCCCGCCGCCGCCCAGATGCGCGCGAAGCGCTGCAGGTCGGCATCCAGCAGCAGCGTCACCGGCCCGGCGTACCCCAGCGGCGACACGCCGCCGATGGCGTAGCCGGTCGCCTCGCGCACGAAATCGGCATCCGCCCGCCCCAGCTTCTCGCCCACCAGGCGCGCCACCTTGTCCTCGCAGACGCGGTTGTCCCCCGAGGCGACGACGACCACCGCGCTGCCGCTCTGCTTCGCGCGAAACACCACCGACTTGGCGATCTCCGCCACCGTGCAGCCGATGGCCGCCGCCGCTTCCGCGCTGGTGCGCGTCGGCTGCTCGAATTCGACGACCCGGGTGTCGATGCCGGCCTCGGCGAGGAGGCGCTGGGTGCGGAGGGCGGTGGGGTGCTGGGCGGGCTTCATGATGACGAAAGGCCGGCGGCCATCCTCGTTCGTCGTTGCGGAGAAGCCGGAATGCTACCGGCTGCGGGCATGGGTGTCTCCATGCCGGATTCCAGCGCGGCGGCGACTGCCGCAGGGCTCACCGCAAGAGAAACCAAGGCGTACCTCGGGCAGGCGAACCGCTGCCGGGCCACAAGAACACCAAGTCATTGTATTTTATGTTAAAATTCGATCTCTCTCGCCGATCGAGCCGTCGCATGACCCTCACTGCCCGCCACCGCCCCGCCTCCTGCCGCGCACCGCTGCGCACAGGCGGTCGTGCGCGCACGCGCAGCACGATGTCGCCTCTGCGCGGCCTCGCGACCCAGCTTGCGTTCAAGGTCACAGGGTCTCCCGCCGTGCTTTCCCAGGCCGTGCGGAGACATCACCGGGGCTGAGCCCCACCTCCGCACGGCACCTTGCCCGGGACGCGCACGCCGCGTATCCCGTTCAACGTGCAGCCGCCGCGGGCCCTGGTACAAGACCCCGCTCATCGACCGCCAGCGCGGTCCGGCGCCGGCCATCGGCATTTCGTCCGCAGGGCTGCACCCGAAGCACCGCGCCACATGCGCGGCGATGCAATGCACGAGGGTGATGCAATGGTTCTCACACGCAGTTTCATCAGGGCGACGCGGCCCTGCACCGAAGGATTCCACTGGTTCAGCCGTCAGCGTCGCGAAGGCGGCGACAACCCCGACCAGCTCGACGCGACGGGAATGGCCGGCCCGGCCGGGATCACCCGCGGCGCAAGGGGGATGACATGAAGGCCGCCGATCCGGTGAAAGCCATCTCGCCTTCGCTGCGCGCAGCGGCGGGTTTCACCGCACTGATGCTGATTGCCATGTTCGTGGAGCCGCTGGCGCAGGCGCTGCGGCCGAATCACGCCGCGCACGACTGGCTCGAGCCGCTGCGCCACGCCGCCATCGCGCTGGCCACGTTCAGCGGAGCCCGTCTCATCCACACCCTGGTTGCCGCGCAACTCCTGCGACATCGCGCGGGACGCCGACCGGTGCCCAGGGTGCTGCTGGACCTGCTGAGCGTGGCCCTGTTCGCGCTGGCCACACTGATCAGCCTGTCGCTGCTGTTCCGCCAGGACCTGTCCGGCATCCTCACCGGGTCGGGCCTGGTGCTGGCCGTGCTGGGATTCGCCATCCGCAACGTGGTGGCCGACACGCTGTCGGGGATCGCGCTCGGCATCGAGGCGCCGTTCCGCATCGGTGACTGGGTGCGCATCGAAACGCTCGCCCAGGGACGCGTGCAGGAGATCGGCTGGCGCACGACCCGGCTGGTCACGCGCGACAGCACCTACGTGATCCTGCCCAACAGCCAGATCTCGCGCCAGCGCATCACGAATCTCAGCGCGCCGCGCAAGGAATACCGCGACAATGCGGAGCTGACCCTGCCGGTGGATCTGCCCGTCGCCGCGGCCAAGGAACTGATACGCAAGGCGCTGTCCGCGACGGAAAGCCTCGTCGCAGGCAAGGCGCCGGAAGTGCACGTGGTGCAGTACGGGCCCCAGGGAATCACTTATCGGGTGAAGTACTGGATCCCCCAGCACGACCGCGAGCCGGTCTGTCGCAACGAAGTCTTCAGCCTGATCGACGCGGCGCTGCGCGAACGTGGCATTGCCCTCGTGCCCGCGCCGGCGGCTTCGCCGTGCGCGCCGCAAGACACGAGATGGGACGAGGCGGCCTAGGCGGCGGGCCGGGCAGGTTGCGCCAGTGGCCGACCGGGCGTTCTCGCGGCATCATGCCGCCGTTGTAGTGCGTTGTCGGAGAAGCGACATGAGCCGGAACTTCTGCGCCTCACCTGCCGGACCCACCGAACCCTGCTGTTCCAATTGCGGAACCAGGCTGCATGCCGGCGCCCGCTACTGCAGTGCGTGCGGCACGGCCCGGGCCGCGACGGCGCAGCACGAGGCGGCGATACGCAGCCAGATCGGCGCCAGCAGCACCGATCTGGCCGAATTGCTGTCGGCCAGGGGCGATGTGCTTGCCTGCCCGTGCTGCGACGAATTGAACAAGACCGGCGCAGCCTATTGCGGGCATTGCGGCCAGCGACTGGCGACCACCGACAGCGCGCATCGAGCCACCCCGGTCGACGAGGTTCCGCGGGCAAGCGAATTGCGTCGCGCAGACGCGGATGTGCCCATTCCGCCGGCCGCGCGCCCGCGCAGGCTGTCCGCGCGCAGCTACGGGTCCGCCATCGCTCTGGCGCTGCTGGGCGTGGTGAGCCTGGCGGTGTGGCAATGGAATGCGCCTGCGGTGCCGGCCAAACCGGCGGCCGACAGCGCCACCCCGCACAGCCTCGCCGCCCCATTGCCAGCCACGCCGGTCGCCATCGCCGCGCCGGTCGAGCCGGACGACCCCGTCGAGCCTGCCGATCCAATCGCCCTCCTGATCGCCGCGCAATCGCCGGCGTCCGAATTCGATCGCGAGGAACAGGCACAGGCAAACCCACCCGTCCCGCCCGCCGCTGCGACGCCCAGGCGCATGCCGCCGCGCGAGGACGCGCGCAGGAAGGAAGTCGTGAGAACCGCGATGCGGCGCACCGCCGCGCCGACCGCCGTCGACGAGCTTTACCGCCGGCGTGCCGCCGAGCGCTGCGCCGAGGGCGTGTTCGGCCTGATGTGCCGCGAAGCACTCCGCTTCGAGCTGTGTGAAGGCAAGTGGAGCCGTGAGGCGCGGCCAGGCATGACGACCTGCCGTCTGAACGGTTAGCGGAGCGCCGATCGCGTCCCATGACGCCCGTCGCGGGCAAAGCATTCGTGGGCAGGGATGGGGGTGGGCCAACAAAGGCGCTTACTTGCTGCGATGTCGAAAGGCCCTCCACAGCATCAGGTCGTAGCCTATCTTCAAGGCCCCGCAGGCGACCAGGGGTGCAGCAAGCCAGCCCGCTGCGAACAGCGCCCCACCGATCGTCGGGCTGATGGCAGACGCCAGACTGCGCGGGACAGCGGTGAAACTCGCGGCAGCGGCCCGCTCTGCCGGCGTCACCACTTCCATCACGAAGGCGCTGCGCACCGGTACATCCATCTGCGACAGCAACGCTCGCACGAAGAGCAGTGCAAACGCGAGTTCGAGACGTGGTACAAACGCCGCCGCGATGAGGCAGATGCTGGCGGGAATGTGGGTGAACACCATCGTGTTCACCAAGCCAATGCGCTCGGCCACCTTCGGAGCAATAAGTTGTGACGCAGCGGACAACAATCCGGCCCAGAAGAAGAAGGTGCCTGCAGCCAGCAGTGACAGGTCGAAGCGCTGAAAGAGCCAAAGCGCCATCAAGGCATTGATGGCGAGTCCGCCCGCGAAGGAATCCACGGAAAACAACAGCGCCAAGCGGACCACAACGCCCTTCGATTCGCCAAGCGGCTGCGGCGCCGAGACTTCTGACTCCCGTTCCGGCGTAGGCATTCTTCGATACAGCAGCCATACCACGCCGCCCACCAGACCATAGAACGCGAACATCGCCCTGAATGCAGTCAGTTGTTCGATCCCCGTGGCCACCACCAACAGTTGCGGCACCGCGGAAGCCAACGCGCCCAACGCAGCAAACAGAGTGCCCAATAGGGAATAGCGAGCAAACAAGCCCGTCCGGGCGGCGCCGAGGCTGGCCTCAGCCAGCCGCGCATGTTCGAGCGGCAGGAACACGCTGACATCCCCGGAACTGGGGTTCAGGGTCCCCACGAACGCGACCAGTAGCAGCGGCCAGAAGCCCGACAGGCTGGCGAAAGACAGTCCGGTGCCGAGCATGAGCAGCGCGGCGCCAAGCAGCAGACGCCGGTGATGGAAGCGATGCCCCCAGGCCCCCACTGCCAGGGTCGCGAATGCCGACCCCAGCAGCGTGGCCGTACTCAGGAGGCCCACGTCCAGCGTTCCGAAACCGAGTGCCAGCAGATAGACCGGCAACAGGACCGCCACATAGCCGTCGGCAAAGGCCCGCAGCGCTTTCCCCATCAGGAGCGGCAGCACGACTCGGTCGGTACCCGCCGGCAGCAACCAGCGTTCAATCACATCAGCCCCAGGAACCGCCCCACCTTCTTGACCGGGATATCGGCACACCAGGCGTAGAGCGCGTCGTAGATGCCCATGCCATGGACCAACATCTCGTGGTCATCCGTGAAGTGAAGTTCAGCGACAGCCCCGCAATCCGCATCACGTCACCTACCACTCAGCGGGATTTCAACCGCCCACTGGCCAGTGCTGTGGGGCATCCCTCGGGCCATAACGCGTTTTAGGACATCTAGATTGCAATCGCCTCTACTCGCGCTCGATCAAAAGCGCATGGAATGCACTTGCTGCGGGCGAGAGGGTGGCATTGCGTCGGCGTAGCAGGGTGATTTTCCGCTTGATCACCGGACCGATGAGGGGAATTCGGCAAAGGCCTGGCCGGGCTCCGTCTTCCAGGGTGGAGGACGGCAGAATGGCGGTTCCTACCCCGGCCGCCACAAGACCTATCGCCGTCGATAGGTGCTGTACCTCGTAGGCTCCGGCAATGCTGATGCCACGTCTCGCCAATTGATAATCCAGAAAGACCCGATTCGCGCTGAGTCCGCTGATGACGATCAACTCGGCTTCGCGCAGATCGGCCCAGGTGATGGATTTCTGCCTGCTCAGGGGATGTTCTTCGCGGCAGAAGAACATGTAAGGCTCCTCGAGCATTTGTGTCTCCTGCAAATCGGGGTGACGTTCCGTTGGAATGCCGATTCCCAATTCGGCCTGGCCATGTAGCACTGCATTCCTGACCTCCACAGCGCTGGCGTCGATGATGCGGATGCGGTTGCCCGGATACGCAGCGGTGTATCGCCGCATCACCGCCGGCAACGCATGGGAAGCCATGGTGGGGATGCAGGCAATGGTGAGGCTCCCCTTGGCGTTGCGCGACATGTCCTTCAGACGCCCGACCGCATTCGTCATCTCGCTGACGATACTTCTGGCCTGGGGGAGAAATTCCCGGCCCACCACCGTGAGCTCCACGTAGCGGGTGGTCCGGTCCAGCAGGCGCAGCCCCAGATACGACTCGAGCTTCTGCACCCGGCGGGTGAGTGCCGTCTGGGTCACATGGAGTTGCTCGGCGGCCTTGCTGAATCCGCCCAGTTCGGCAATGGCCACGAAGGCCTGGATTCCGTCGAAATCGATTTTCATCGTTCCTCCTCCCTGACGTCCTACCGGCGACCGCCAAGTAATGCGCAAATCGCAATAAAGCCGGACGTTATTGCATTTCAAAGCAAGCCGCCAGATCCCTAACATTAACTCACGACAAGAGCGGTGTTTGAGGAGAGCGGAGCGTGGAAGACATAGCGTGCGTGTTGATGCGGGGCGGGTCCTCCAAGGGGCTGTTCTTCCTCGCCAGCGACCTGCCCGAAGGCGCGGCGGAGCGGGATCGCCTGCTCCTGGCCGCCATGGGCTCGCCCGACGTGCGCCAGATCGACGGCATGGGCGGCGGCAACGATCAGAGCAGCAAGGTGGTCATCGTTGCCCCGTCCCAGCGTCCGGGCGTGGACGTGGAGCAGCTTTTCGCCCAGGTGTCGGTGGCCCGGGACTTCGTGGACGTCCTGCCCAACAGCGGCAACATGACGGCCGCCGTGGCGCCCTTCGCCATCGAATCCGGCCTGGTGCCCGCAACCTCGCCCGAGACCGTGGTACGTATTCTCAACATCAACAGCGGGAAAGTCGTCGAGGCGGTGGTGCAGACTCCGAATCGGCGAGTCACCTACGGTGGCCCTTACCACCTGGATGGGGTGCCCGGCACCAGCGCCCCCATCAAGCTGAAGTTTCTGGACCCTGCAGGCACCCGCACCGGCCGCCTGCTGCCCACGGGCAATCCCCAGGATGTGGTGGCCGGGGTTCCCGTCACCTGCATCGACTTCGCCATTCCCCTGGTGCTGGTGAAAGCCGAGTCCCTGGGCAAGAGCGGCCACGAATCGCAGCAAGCGCTCGACGCCGACACCGCCTTCCTCGCCCGCCTGGAGCAAGTGCGCACCGCGGCGGCGCAGCGAATGGGCCTCCCGATCGTACCCGGCGCAGGCCTGCCCAAAATTGCCATCGTGGCGGCGCCATCCCAGGGCGGGAGCATCGCCTCGCGCTACTTCGGGCCCGGCGCGTGCCATGCGGCCTACGCCATCTCGGGGGCCCTGGCCCTGGCTGCCGCCTGCCACATCCCCGACACCCTGGCCGAGGAGCTTGTGGAGATCGACGAGGGTCACGTTGCGTGCATCGAGATCGAGCACCCCAGCGGCCGGATGGCGTGCTGCGTGGATATCGCCTGGGATGATGCCCGCGGCCTGCCGGTCTTCGACAACGCCACCATCGCAACCTCGGCCCGACCCCTGTTGAGCGGCCGGGTTCTCATTCCCAGTCGCGCCACCTCCGCATCTTTCCCACCCTCTGCATCGAGCAGCCGCCGCAACAGCGCCGGCCATGCAGGCGCCTGATTACAAGTCGCATCCATACCTAAACGAGGAGACACCCCATGAAAGCCTTTTTCGTGCGCACTGCCGCCACCGGCGCTGGCCTTCCGCCAGGCGCCCATTCGATCTACTGCCTATCCGAATGAATTCGGTCGAGCCCTGAGACATTGGAGATTCGAATGGCCTCCCACCAAGGAAGAGACATGAAAAAAGAACCCTTCTACAAGCTGCTGTACGTGCAGGTCCTGATCGGCGTGCTCTGCGGCATCGCCGTCGGCCACTTCTGGCCTGAGTTCGGAGCATCCCTGAAGCCGCTCGGCGACGGCTTCGTCAAGCTGGTCAAGATGATGATTGCGCCGGTCGTCTTCTGCACCATCGTGAGCGGTGTAGCCAGCCTGAACGACACCAAAGAGGTCGGCAAGACGATGCTCAAGTCGATGGGCATCTTTTACGTGCTGACCATGGTGGCGCTCCTGATCGGCTGGGCCGCGGTCGCCCTGATCCAGCCGGGCGTGGGGCTGCATATCGATCCGGCGCACCTCGACGCCTCGGTGGTGAGCAAGTACACCAGGAGCGAGGGGGCCATGGGCTTCGTTCCCTTCGTAATGCACATCATCCCCCACTCGTTCTTTGGCGCCTTTGCCGAAGGCGAAGTCTTGCCGGTTCTGCTCCTGGCGATCCTGTTCGGTTTCGCGCTGACCCGCATCGGCAAGGCCGGGGAACTTGCACAATCGGCAATCGAGTCCTTTGCCAGCGCGCTCTTCGCCGTCTTCGGATTCATCATGAAAGCGGCCCCCATCGGCGCCTTCGGTGCGATGGCCTTTACCGTCGGCAAATACGGCGTCGGCTCGATCGGCTCGCTGGGCATGCTGATCGTGACCTTCTATGTCGCCTGCGCCTTCTTCGTGGTCGTGATTCTGGGCGCACTGGCCCGACTGCACGGCTTCAGCCTGTGGAAACTGTTGCGCTACGTCCGCGAAGAACTCCTTGTTGTGCTCGGCACCTCGTCCTCCGAACCGGTGCTTCCGCGCCTGCTGCAGAAACTGGAGAAGCTGGGATGCAAGAAGGGCGTGGTGGGCCTGGTCCTGCCGATGGGTTACTCGTTCAATCTGGACGGCACCGCCATCTACCTGACCCTGGCTTCGCTGTTCATCGCCCAGGCCTGCGACATCCACCTCGGCACCGGCCAGATCCTGACCATGCTCGGCGTCATGCTGCTGACCTCCAAGGGTGCGGCGGGTGTCACCGGCAGCGGCTTTGTGGCACTCGTGGCGACACTGACCGTCATGCCGGACCTGCCGGTGGCCGGGGTGGCGATCATCGTCGGCATCGACCGCTTCATGTCCGAAGCCCGCGCCCTCACCAGCACGATGAGCAACGTCGTGGTCAGCGTGGTCGTCTCGATCTGGGAAAAGGCCTGCGACCGGGAAGTCCTGCGAACCGAGCTCGACAGCAACTACCTGGCCAGCGAGCAGGCGCTCGAAGCCCTGGCCGCAGAAGCGCAGATCGCATCGGCCGACCACGCCGAGCCCACTCGTCTGAGCCGCGCAAGCTAAACCGTCCCTAACAGGAGAAATCATGGACAAGCAAAACCTTGGCGAGTGGATCGGCAAGTCCGAGACCGTGTCCGACGTGGCCACCGCCTTCCCCTACGCCGCCCTGTCGGCCACCTTCGACCGGCCAGCGGAGCGTCCACCCGTGGGCACCCCCCTGCCGGCCCTGTGGCACTGGCTGTACTTCCTGCCGCTCTACCGCCAGTCGGAAGTCGGGCCGGACGGCCACGCCAAGCGCGGCGGTTTCCTGCCCCCAGTGCCCCTGCCGCGGCGGATGTGGGCCGGCAGCCAGTTCGAGTTCCACAAGCCCCTGCGGATCGGCGATGTCCTGACGCGCACCTCCACCATCCACGACGTCACGGAGAAGAGCGGCCGCACCGGCCCCCTGGTCTTCGTCAAGGTGCGCCACGAGATCCGTCGGGAGGGCGAATCGGACATCGCCCTCACCGAGTTCCACGACATCGTCTATCGCGAACTGGCCAAGCCCGACGACGTGGCGCCTCCCCCCAAGGCCGCCCCGGCCACCTCCACCTGGGAAACCAAGTGGGTGCCCGACGATGTGCTGCTGTTCCGCTACTCGGCGCTGACCTTCAACGGCCACCGCATCCACTACGACCGCAAGTACGTCACCGAGGTGGAGGGTTACCCGGGCCTGATCGTGCACGGGCCGATGGTCGCCACCCTGCTGCTCGACCTGCTGCGCCACAAGCTCCCGGATGCCGAGGTGGCCCGCTACGAATTCCGCGCCGTGCGCCCGGTTTTCGACATCAACCACTTCTACGTCTGCGGCGAACCCCAGGCCGATGGCAAGACCTTCCGCTTGTGGGCCAAGGACCACGAAGGCTGGCTGACCATGGAAGCCACCGCGGTCATCAAATAAGGACAAATTCATGCGACCCCTTGAAGGCATCACGGTAGTCACCCTGGAACACGCCATCGCCGCCCCCTTCGCCACACGCCAGCTCGCCGACCTCGGCGCCCGGGTGATCAAGGTCGAGCGCCCCGGTGTCGGCGACTTTGCCCGCGGCTACGACGAACGGGTGCGTGGCCTGGCCTCCCACTTCGTGTGGACCAACCGCTCCAAGGAGAGCCTGACCCTGGACGTCAAGCACCCCGAGGCCCAGAAGATCCTCAAGCGCCTCATCACCGAGCAGGCCGATGTGGTGGTGCAGAACCTGGCCCCCGGCGCTGCGGCTCGCCTGGGCCTGTCCTACGCGGCCCTGTCCGAGGTGAAGCCCGGAATCATCGTCTGCGACATCTCCGGCTACGGCAGTGACGGCCCCTACCGGGACAAGAAGGCCTACGACCTCCTGATCCAGAGCGAATCCGGCTTCCTGTCGGTCACCGGCACCGAGGCCGAGCCCTCCAAGGCCGGGCCTTCCATTGCCGACATCTCCGCCGGCATGTATGCCTACAGCAACATCCTGGCGGCCCTGCTTCAACGCCAGAAAACCGGCCACGGCCAGCACCTGGACATCTCGATGCTGGAGAGCCTGGTGGAATGGACTACCTACCCGCTCTACTACGCCTTCGAGGGCGCCACCCCGCCGCGGCGTACCGGGGCAAGCCACGCCACCATCTACCCCTACGGACCCTTCCCGGCCGGCGATGGCAAGGTGGTCATGCTCGGCCTGCAGAACGAGCGGGAATGGGCGGGGTTCTGCGACAAGGTCCTGCTCCAGCCTGGTCTGGCCCAGGAGGAGCGCTTCTCCAGCAACTCCAAGCGCAGCGCGGCGCGAGACGAATTGCGCGCCCTGATCGTCGCCGCCTTCGCCGACCTCACCGCGGAACAGGTCATCGCACGCCTCGATGACGCGCAGATTGCCAATGCCCACGTGAACACCATGCACGATGTGTGGGTGCACCCCCAGCTCAAGGCCCGCCAGCGCTGGCGCGAGGTCAGCACACCGGCAGGCCAGGTTCCGGCCCTGCTGCCACCCGGCTCCTGGGAGGAAGGGGAGCCGCGCATGGATGCAGTGCCGGCCCTTGGCGAGCATACGGAAGCCATCCTTCTAGACCTCGGTTACAGCCATGACCAGATCGGCGATCTGCATGCTGCGGGCGCAATCTAGGGTGCGGAGACAGCCATCATGAAAGCTCCAATCTCCTACCTCTTCGTTCCCGGCAATCGCCCCGAGCGTTTCGATAAGGCGCTGGATACGGGCGCGGGCGCCATCGTCCTTGACCTGGAGGACGCAGTCCAGCCGGCCGACAAGGCCGCGGCGCGAGACGCCATCGCCAACTGGGCCCCGACCCGGGCCGCGGAAGCAGGGCGCATCGTGGTCCGCATCAATGACGCCCTGTCGCCCTGGTTCGATGCCGATCTGGCACTGCTGCGGGATCTGGGCCTCACCCAGGTCATGTTGCCGAAGGCCGAGTGGCGGGAGCAGATCGACCTGGTGAGGAACGGCGTGGTGGCCGAGGCCCGGATCCTGCCCCTTGTCGAGACCGCCCGGGGCGTCTGCAACGTCGATGAGATCGCCGCCTCGGGCGGCGTGCAGCGTCTGGTCTTCGGCACCCTGGACTACGGCGTGGATCTGGACCTGTCCGGCGACCCCCTGGGCCTGATCTACGCCGCCAGCCGCATCGCCATCGCCTCCCGCTGTGCCGATCTGGCTTCGCCGGTGGCCGGCGTCACCCCCGGCCTCGACGACGAGGCGCAATTGCGCGCCGACTTCGCCTTCGCCCGGGCCTTCGGCTTCGGCGCCAAGCTCTGCATCCATCCCAAGCAGGTGGCTGCCGTGCATGCCGCCTTCCGCCCCGCTGCCGAAGAGGTGGCCTGGGCCCGGCGGGTGCTGGCAGCGGCCGCCGCCGCCGAGGGCGCCACGCAGCTCGACGGCAGGATGATCGACCGCCCGGTGGTCCTCAAGGCCCAGGCCGTTCTCGAGCGCAGCAGCCTCTGAACCCCATATCAAATCACTTCCCACATTCAAGCCAACAGGAGACCCGTCATGGGCGCCAGCATCATCGACTCGAGCATCTTCGGAAACATCTTCAGCACCGAAGAAATGAAGTACGTGTGGTCCGACCGCAACCGGACCGAAAAGTATGTGGACATCGAACGGGCACTCGCCGTGGTCCAGGGCCGCCTGGGCATCATTCCCCAGGAGGCGGCCGACGAAATCGTCCGCAACTGTGACATCGACAAGATCGACATGGAGAAACTGCGTCAGCAGACCGAGCGCATCGGCTACCCGGTCCTGGGCGTGGTCTCCCAGTTGAACGCGCTGTGCCGCGACAAACTGGGCGAATTCTGCCACTGGGGCGCGACCACCCAAGACATCACCGATACCGCCACGGTGATGCAGATGCGCGAGGGCCTGGAGATCATCGATGGCGAGCTGAAGGCCATCTCCGCCGCCCTGGCGGAGTTGTCCAAGCGCTATCGCGACACGCCGGTGATCGGCCGCAGCAACCTGCAGCAGGCGATTCCCGTCACCTTCGGTTTCAAGACGGCGGCGATCCTGGCGGGCATCGAACGCCACCGCGAGCGCCTGGCCCAGCTCAAGCCGCGTGTGCTGATGGGGGAGTTCGGCGGCGCCTGCGGGACGCTGGCCTCCATCGAGAAAGGTGCCATGGAAACCCAGGCGGGTTTGATGGAAGAACTCGGTCTGGCGCAGCCCGACATCGCCTGGCACACCGTGCGCGACACCATTGCCGAGGTGGGCGCCTTCCTCGGTATCGTCGGCGGCTCACTGGGCAAGATCGCCATGGACGTGAAGCTCATGATGCAGCACGAGGTGGCCGAGGTGTATGAGCCCTTCGCCCCCGGCCGCGGCTCCAGCAGCACCATGCCGCAGAAGCGCAACCCCATTTCGAGCTGCTACATCCACGCCGCCGTGTCGGTGGTTCGCCAGCATGCCGCCGCCCTGATGGACGCGATGATCGCCGATCACGAGCGCTCCACCGGCCCGTGGGAGATCGAGTGGATTGCCCTGCCCGAAGCCTTCTGCCTGCTGGCCGGGGCCCTCAAGCAGACCCGTTTCGTCCTCGAAGGCCTGGAAGTCGATCCTGCGGCCATGATGGCCAACATCGAGCTGACCAAGGGTCTGGTGATGTCCGAGGCGGTGATGATGGGGCTGGGCCCCTACATCGGCCGGGAGTACGCGCACGACCTGGTCTACGACCTGTGCCGCGACGCCATCAGGACCAATCGGCCGCTGCTGGACATCCTGGCCGAGCACCCGGAGATCAACGTCCATCTGGACCGTGCAGCCCTGGCCAAGTTGTGTGATCCGGCCAACTATCTCGGCCAGGCGGGCGTGATGGTGGACAAGGTGCTGGGCCGCCTTGCCTGACTAGTGGTGGCACAGACCCACCCGAGGAGACCCCATGCCCAACACCCCGATGACCGCTGCTGACGCCCAGATGCCCGACGTGCTGGTGATCGGCGGTGGCAACGCCGCCCTGTGCGCCGCCCTGATGGCCCGGGAAGCAGGCGCCTCCGTCCTGTTGCTGGAGGCGGCGCCCCGCGAGTGGCGCGGCGGCAACTCCCAGCACACCCGCAACCTGCGCTGCATGCACGAGGCGCCCCAGGACGTACTCACCGACGCCTACCCGGAGGAGGAGTTCTGGCTGGATCTGCTCAAGGTCACCGGCGGGCGCACCAACGAGCAACTCGCCCGCCTCGCCATCCGCGAGTCTTCCCGCTGCCGCGACTGGATGCGCAAGCACGGCGTGAACTTCCAGCCGTCCCTCTCCGGCACCCTGCACCTGTCCCGCACCAATGCCTTCTTCATGGGCGGCGGCAAGGCGTTGGTGAATGGCTACTACCGCAGCGCCGAGGCCCTCGGCGTGCAGATCCGCTATGAAGCGCCGGTGGATCGCCTGGAGCTTGCCGACGGCCGCTTCATCGCCGCCTGGGTCGGGACGGAGCGCATTCCCGCCCGCGCCTGCGTGCTGGCCTGCGGCGGCTTTGAATCCAACCGCGAATGGCTGAGGGAGGCCTGGGGCCGGAACGCCGCCGGGGAGTGGCCCGCCGACAACTTCGCCATCCGCGGCACCCGCTTCAACATGGGGGTGATGCTGCGCCACCTCATCGACAGCGGCGCCGATACGCTCGGCGACCCCACCCAAGCCCACATGGTGGCCGTGGATGCCCGCGCCCCGCTCTACGACGGAGGCATCTGCACGCGCATCGATTGCGTCTCCCTGGGCATCGTGGTGAACAAACTGGGCCAGCGCTTCTACGACGAGGGCGAGGATTTCTGGCCCAAGCGCTACGCCATCTGGGGCCGCCTGGTGGCCCAGCAGCCGGGTCAGGTGGGATATTCCATCATCGACGCCAAGGCCGTCGGTCGCTTCATGCCCCCGGTGTTCCAGGGCGCCAGGGCGAACACGCTGGAGGAGTTGGCCCGGCAATTGGGGCTGCCCGAGCCGGGCTTCGTATCAACCGTGCGCGACTACAACGCCGCCTGCCGCCCCGGCACTTTCGACCACACGGTGCTGGACAACTGCGTCACCCAAGAGCTCACCCCGCCCAAGACCCACTGGGCCCGGCCCATCGACACCCCGCCCTTCTACGGCTACGCCCTCAAGCCCGGGGTCACCTTTACCTATCTTGGCCTCACGATCAATGAACAGGCGGCCGTGCATTTTGGTGGTCACCCCAGCACCAACCTCTTCGCAGCCGGCGAAATCATGGCCGGCAACGTGCTGGGCCAGGGTTACACGGCCGGGGTCGGAATGACGATCGGCACCGCCTTCGGTCGCATCGCCGGCACCCAGGCCGCTGCCGCCGCCCACCGGAACCAAGGAGTCCGCCATGCAAGCGCTTGAAGCCCTCGCCCGCCAGGCCCAGGACCTTGCCATGGGTGTTGCGCCCCTCAGCATTGCCGAGGCCGAGGTCGGTCGCGTCATGCAGATCTGCAACGCCTGCCGCTACTGTGAAGGGTTCTGCGCCGTGTTCCCGGCCATGACCCGTCGCCTGGAGTTCGATAAGGCCGACATTCACTACCTGGCAAACCTCTGCCACAACTGCGGCGCCTGCCTGCACGCCTGCCAGTACGCGCC
>JAFEFM010000020.1 GCA_018240585.1 Pseudomonadota bacterium | reverse complement strand
GAAGGTGGCACTGACGACGTAGCCGAAGCCGGCGCAGAAGTACGCCGCGGTGAGGAGCCACAGCCAGCGCCTGTTCGGCGCGATCGGTGCGGGTGCCGGCCGGGCTGCGGCGGCCTTGGCCTGGAGGGCGGCGGGTGCAGGCAGATAGCACCACGCCGGCAGGAGGAAGACGGCGCCGAGGACGCAAAGGCCCATCCACTGCTCGTCCCACGTGAGCCAGTCGACCATCGTGGCGACGGCGACGCCCGACACGACGATGCCCAGCCCGAGGCCCATGAAATGCAATCCAAGCTCTGGACGGTGGCCCTGGCGCATCAGCCAGTTCAGCACCAGGCCCGAGGCCAGCAGCAGGCCGGCTGTGCTGGAGAAACCTGCGGCGAATCGCAACCCGGCCCAGACCAGGACGTTGTCGGTGAGGCCCATGGCCCCGGTGCTCAAGACCGCAATGACCAGGCCCAGGCGGTAAAGCATGAACTTGCGGCCAAGGTCGCTAATGGAGGCGGCCAGCAGGGCCCCCGACAGGTAACCGGCGTAGTTGACGCTTGCCAGCCAGCCACCTGCCAGAGGCGACAAGCCCGCCTGATCGCGCATGACCGGCAGCATCGGCGTGTAGGCGAAGCGTGCCAACCCCACGGTGAGGATGAGCGCGCAGATACCGGCGAGAACGACGCGACGACGTTCATCCTGCTCAGTCTTCGTCATGGCCGCGGCGAAGGCATTCATGGGCGTTTCACTTGATCGAGTCACGCCGGTCATGCTAACGAATCTGCACGGGCCGCTCTTTCGATCGAAAGACGACATTTGTCGATGAAACGACATTTCCGCGTCGATGTGCGGGCTCATGTCGCGAAAGAGCGGCTAAGCCACCATCGGGAGTGCGAGATTGCTCGGTCGTACTCCGACTCCAGAATGCCTGTCGGACAGCCGGTCGTGCCGCTCGAAGCCGATCAGCTTCGCGAACACGTTGTGCGACTCGACGGCCTCGGCCGGTGTATCACCGCCTGCCCGAGCGGACCCGCGCCCACGCGTCGATCTGCTTCATGGCGCTGATCCTGCACCGGGTGATGCGCAACCGACTGAAGGCCGCCGATGCCGGCTACACGCCCGAGCGGGCGCTCGAGCAACTACAGCGCATCCAGCACCACCGCGTCCGTCTGAACGGCGGCGAGCCGGTGGCGGGGGTGGCGACGATCAGCACGGAGCAGAATGAGGTGCTTCATGCACTGGGGATAGGAAAGCCAGCAGCGCCGGAGCAGTTGGCGCTGCTGTAGTGGCATTTTTGAAAGCGCGATCTAGCAAAAACAAGGGCTTGCGAGCGCAACTGTCGAACTCGGGGGGCGCGGCGGTCGTCGCGGGCGCGCCGCCTCAGGCCTTCTTTACAAACTCCGACTTCAGCCCCATCGCACCGATGCCGTCGATCTTGCAATCGATGTCGTGATCGCCATCGACGAGGCGAATGTTCTTGACCTTGGTGCCGACCTTCACCACGGCCGACGATCCCTTCACCTTCAGGTCCTTGATGACGGTGACGCTGTCGCCGTCCTGGAGCACATTGCCCACGGCATCGCGAACAACGCGCACGTCCTCGACCG
>JAFEFM010000209.1 GCA_018240585.1 Pseudomonadota bacterium | reverse complement strand
TTCAGCGACGCCGTGCCGATGGCCGAGAACGCCGTGGAAGAAGTGCTCGACACGGCGATAGACGAACTCACCGACATCGCCGGAATCATCCAGGTCCATCTGCCGGCCACCCGCATCGGCCGGCAGTTGCATCACTTCCTCAATGCCGCAGCGGGCACGGCATCGTCCGCCGCGGAGGCGCCAGTGCCGGGGCTGCTGGAGGAGCGCACCCCACCGGGCGGCGTGATGGCGTCGGGCGAAGCACGATCCCCGCGGCCAGACCCCCAGTCCGTACTGACGGCGGGCATCCAGGACATCAGCAATGCACTGCTCGAAGGGCTGAAACTCAACGACGTGCTGCGCATCATCGTCGAGACCATCTATCGGGCAATGGGCTTCAAGCATGTGCTGCTGTGCATCCGCGACGCCCGCAACAACACCATGACAGGGCGCTTCGGCTTCGGGCCGGACGTCGACATGCTCATCCGCAGCGTGCGCTTCAGCCTCGCCACGCAGCCGGACAACGTGTTCAACGTCGCCACCGCCAAGGGTGTGGACATCCTGATCAGCGACGTGGACGATCCGCAGATCGCCAGCCGCATTCCCGCCTGGTATCGCAAGGCGCTGAGTTCGCAGACTTTCGTGCTGTTTCCGCTGACCCTCAAGAACAAGCCGGTGGCGCTCATCTACGCCGACAAGGATCACGCCGGCGACATCGCCATCGCGGAACCCGAACTCGCCCTGCTGCGCACGCTGCGCAACCAGGCCCTGCTCGCGATCAAGCAGGCTGCCTGATATCCGGGTGATTTCTAGCGCGGGTCCAGCCGCAAGATGCGCCCGTTGCTGTCGTCCAGCAGCCACAGCCGCCCGTCGGGATCCTGACGCACGTCGCGGATGCGCATGCCCTGGTCGCCGAGCAGGCGCTCTTCGTGCCGCACCTTGTCGCCGTCCAGCACCAGGCGCACGAGCATGCGGTACTTCAGCGCGCCGATGAAGAGATTGCCTTTCCAGCGCGGAAACACGTCGGCGGTGTAGAAGGCCATGCCCGACGGCGCGATCGACGGCGTCCATTGCTTCAGCGGAGGCTGCACGTCGGCGCGCTCGGTGCCTTCACCGATCTTGAAGCCGGTGACGTACTCGCGCCCGAAGGTGATCTGCGGCCAGCCGTAGTTGCGGCCGGGGAGCAGGATGTTGAGCTCGTCGCCGCCCTGCGGCCCATGCTCGTGCGCCCACAGCGCGCCGGTCTGGGGATGCAGCGCCGCGCCCTGCACGTTGCGATGGCCGTAGCTCCAGATTTCTGGCAAGGCCCCCGCGCGGCCGACGAAAGGATTGTCCGCCGGCACGCTGCCGTCCGGATTGATGCGCACCACCTTGCCCAGGTGGCTGTCGAGATCCTGCGCACGGTCCCGATGGTTGAAGCGCTCGCCCAGCGTCACGAAGAGCGTGCCGTCACGCCCGAACACCAGCCGCGAGCCGAAATGATGGCCGCCGGGCGGGTCGTCCTTCTGCACGAAGATCACCCTGACGTCCTGCAGCCGCAGCGCATCCTCGTCCAGCCGCGCGCGCGCGACCGCGGTGCGCGCACCGCCGGCAGTGGGCTGGGCGAAGCTGAAGTAGATCAGGCGATCGGTCGCGAAGCCCGGGCTCAGCACCACGTCCAGCAAGCCGCCCTGGCCGCTGGCATGTACCGCCGGCAGGCCGGCGAGCGGCGCAGACAACGCCCCGGACGGCGACACCAGGCGCATGCGCCCCGGCCGTTCGGTGACCAGCATGCGGCCGTCGGGCAGGAAGGCGAGCGACCAGGGGTTCTCCAGACCGCGTGCGACCTCGGTCAGCACGACGGGACCGGTCTCGGTCTGCACCTGCACGCCGGCCGCAGCGGCGATCCCCGGCGCAAAGCCGGCGATGCAGAAGGTGAAGAGCAAGGCGCGTGCAGCGAGTCGTTTCATTGTTTCACTCCGGAATGATCCTCAGCCCTCATCGCGTCGAGAGATCCCGTGGGAGCGGGCTTGACCGCGACCGGCCCCCCTGACCCGCGCCCCTGACCGGCTCCCGAGATCGCGGTCAAGCCCGCTCCTACACGCACATCGACCAATGCGACAATCTCGCGGATTGCTTTCAATCCCAAAACTGATGCCCCACCCTTCGCTGAAGTTCCCCGCACGCCTCCTCTTCACCGTCGCCCTGCCGCTCTTCTTCTGGCTCGCCCTGCTCCCCGCGCCCGACATCGTGCAGATCGTGTCGTGGCAGGACAAGGTCGAGCATGCGCTGCTGTTCGCCGCCCTGGCGCTGCTGGGGCGTGCCGGCTGGCCACAGCGCACTGCCGCGTTGGCGCGCGGCCTGCTTGTTTACGGCGCCGCGATGGAAGTCGCCCAGACATTCACACCCACCCGTGTCGGCGACCCGCTCGACTGGCTGGCGGACGCGATCGGCCTGCTGGTGCTGCTGCCAGCCGTGCTGCGGCACCCACATCGCAACGCCTGAAGCGGGCGGACGCGGTATCATTGCGCCCTTTCCGATCAAGCGCTTGCGCACGTTTTCGCCGATGAGCACTGCAGCCCCCCGCGACCGCAAGGTCCTCGAACTCCTCGCCCCAGCCAAGACGGCCGACATCGGCATCGAGGCGATCAACCACGGCGCGGATGCGGTGTACATCGGCGGCCCGTCTTTCGGCGCGCGCTCGTCGGCGGAGAACACCGTCGCCGACATCGCACGCCTGGTCTCGCACGCGCACCGCTACCACGCCGAGATCTTCGTCGCGCTCAATACCATCCTGCACGACGCCGAGCTCGAACCCGCGCGCCAGCTCGTCTGGCAACTGTATGACGCCGGCGTCGACGCGCTCATCGTGCAGGACATGGGCCTGCTCGAGCTCGACCTGCCGCCGATCCAGTTGCACGCCAGCACCCAGACGGACATCCGCGACGCCAGCAAGGCGCGCTTCCTGCAGGACGTGGGCTTCTCGCAGATCGTGCTGGCGCGCGAGCTGAGCCTGAAGCAGGTGCAGCAGATCGCTGCGGCGACCGACTGCTACCTGGAGTATTTCGTCCATGGCGCGCTGTGCGTGGCCTATTCCGGCCAGTGCTACATCAGCCACGCGCATACCGGGCGTAGCGCCAACCGCGGCGAATGCTCGCAGGCCTGCCGCCTGCCCTACGACCTCAAGGACAAGGACGGCAATACCATCGCCAACAACCAGCACATGCTGTCGATGAAGGACAACAACCAGAGCGCCAACCTGCGCGCGCTGGCTGCCGCAGGCGTCAGCTCGTTCAAGATCGAGGGCCGCTACAAGGACCTCTCCTACGTCAAGAACATCACCGCCCACTACCGCACCCTTCTCGACGAGATCATCGAGCATCCGGAAGCCGACGGTCCGGTGTATCGCCGCGCCTCCAGCGGGCGCAGCACCTTCCTGTTCACCCCGCTGGCCGACAAGACCTTCAACCGCGGCTACACCGACTACTTCGCCAACGACCGCCACCACGGCATCGAGGCCTTCGAGTCGCCCAAGTTCGTCGGCGAGCCGATCGGCCGGGTGACGAAGATCGACTCCAAGGGCCACAAGTTCTTCGACGTCGAGCGCGCAGCCCCGATCCACAATGCCGACGGACTCACCTGGTACAACCCCAAGGGCGAGCTCACTGGCCTGCGCGTCAACCGCGCGGAAGCCAATGGCGGCGGCGAAGGCATCGACCGTGTCTTCCCGTCCGATCCGCTGCCTGCCGACCTGGTCCCCGGCACGTCGCTGTTCCGCAACCACGACCACGAGTTCGAACGCGCGCTGGAGAAGAAATCCGCCGAGCGCCGCATCCGCGTCGATGCGCGCTTCTTCGCCACCGCCGAAGGCTACGCGCTGAGCTTCACCGACGAG
>JAFEFM010000208.1 GCA_018240585.1 Pseudomonadota bacterium | reverse complement strand
GCTCAGTTCGACACCGAGGTGATGCCGTTGCGGATGGCATAGCGGGTGAGGTCGGCCACGCTGTGCAGATCGAGCTTGCGCATGATGTTGCGCCGGTGCACCTCGACGGTGGAGGGCGCCACGTGCAGGCGCTCGGCAATGCGCACCGAGGTGTGGCCCTCGGCGATCAGTTGCAGCACCTGCCGCTCGCGGGCCGAGATGCGCGGCGCGGCGGTCGCCATCTGCATGTTCTCCATCAGCGCACTGGTCACCGTCGCCGCCACGTCCGGGCAGAGGTAGCTGCGCCCCTTGCGGACCGTCTGGATGGCCCGCAGCAGCTCGTCGCCGGCTTCCGCCTTGGTCACGTAGCCGGTGGCGCCGGCGTTGAGCATGTCCATCACGAACTGGCGGTCCGAAAATGCCGACAGGCCGATGACCTTGATGCCGGGCTGGATGGCGAGCAGGCGCCGCGTCGCCTCGATGCCGTTCATGCCCGGCATGGCGATGTCGATGCAGACGACGTCGGCCTGCACCTGGCGCACGATGTCGAGCAGCTCGTCGCCGCTGCTCGCCTCGGCGACGACGGTCATGTGCATGTCCTTTTCCAGCAGCGCGCGCAGCGCGTGGCGGAACATCTGGTGATCGTCGGCGAGGATGAGTCGGACCGTCACGGTGTGTCCTGGTGCAGATCGAAGGAAATGCGGATCTCGGTGCCCTTGCCCGGGTAGGACGACAGGCTGAAGCGGCCGCCGACGAACTCCGCGCGCTCGCGCATGGTGATCAGCCCGAGGCCCACCGCGCTGCCCGGCTCGGTGAGCATGGAGGGCTCGAAGCCGACGCCGTCGTCCGCGATGCGCAGCTCGAGCGCGGTGCCGTCCTGCGCGAGGCTGACGCGAACGCAGCCGGCGGAGGCGTGCTTGGCGCAGTTGGTCAGGGCCTCCTGCACGATGCGGAACAGCACCGATTGCAGCTCGGGCGCCAGTTGTACATCGAAGTCGTCGATGGCGAGCTCGACCTCGATGCCGCTGCGCTGGCTGAACAGGTAGGTGTAGTCCTGCAGGGCGGGCAGCAGGCCGGCGTGGTCCAGCGTGGCAGGGCGCATCTCGGTCGAGATCTCGCGGATGCCGGCGGTGGTGTCGGCCAGCAGGCCGCGAATGTCGTCGAGCAGGGGTTCGACCTCGGCCAGCACGTCGGGCGGCAAGGCGCTGGCGAGGTTGGAGAAGGTCAGTTGCAGCGCGGCCAGGTTGGGGCTCGCGCGCTCGTGGAGCTCGCTGGCAAGCCTGCGCCGCTCGCGCTCCTGCACCATCACCAGGCGTCGCGACAATTCGGCGACGTGGCCGAGCTGCTTGCTGCGTTCCAGTTCCAGCAGCCTGCGCTCGGTGACGTCCTGCACCGTGCCGAACAGCTTGCAGGTGCGGCCATTGGAATCGGCAAGCGGCACGATCACGGTCACGTGATGGCGCATCGCACCGGAGGGCAGGCGCACCTCCTGCTCCAGCGTGCAGCGTTCACCGGTGTCGATTGCGCGCCAGAAGGCGTTGCGCGTCTGTTCCAGCGACTCGGGCGTGTAGTAGCACATCGCCTCGTTCAGATCGGGCACGCCCAGCGATTCCGGGCGGTCGAACAGGCGGAAGACTTCGCGCGACCAGCGCATCGTGGCGTTGTCGCGATCGAGCTCCCAACTGCCGACCTGGCACAGCGTCTGCGCTTCCTCGAGGCGCTGCTCGCTGGCGCGCAAGGCGGCCTCGATGTTCTTGTGCTCGGTGATGTCCTGCGCGATCCCGATCACCTTGACGACACGGCCGGTGTCGTCGCGCACGGCCTCGCCCCGCACCGTCAGCCAGCGATGCTCGCCATCCGGGCGCTTGAGTTCGACGTCGAGCTGGAAGGGCTTGCCGGTGGTGATCGTGCTTTCGAGCGCGCCGTCGAGCCGTGCCCAGCTCTCCGGGGTGTGCATGCCGGCGCGTTGAGACGGCGAAGGCGGACCATGCTCGGACTCGAAGCCCAGCATCTCCATGATCTCCAGCGACCAGCGCATGCTGCCCTCGTCGACCAGGTATTCCCAGTGGCCGAGACGGGCGAGCCGGTGGGCGTCGCTCAGCAGGCGCGCCTTGCGCCAGAGCTTCTCCTTCAGGCGGAAGCATTCGGCGACGTCCAGCGTCGCGATGTCTGCCGGATCGGTCAGGTGGGAAACATTCAGGAACTGCCAGCCGTCCAGGTTGAGCGTGCTCACCGTGCGGCGCGACCG
>JAFEFM010000207.1 GCA_018240585.1 Pseudomonadota bacterium | reverse complement strand
TCGCTGCTCGACGAGACGCTGAGCCTGAACGGCCGCGGCCTGAGCTTCGACGCCGATACCGCGCTGCTGGGCAGCCTGCCGGAGCTCGACTCCATGGCGGTGATCGCGGTGATCCACGCCATCGAAGAGCGCTTCGGCATCGCCGTGCCGGACGACGAAATCGACGGCAGCTCCTTCGCCACCGTCGGCACGGTGGTGGAGTTCGTCAGCCGCCTGTCGGCGAACTGATCCGCGCCGGATCTGGCCGCGATCAGCCTTTCACGAACGGAAAGGCGATCGGTACCAAGGTCAGCACGCCGATGCCGAAGGTCAGGCTCACCGGCAGGCCGGCGCGGATGAAGTCGGCCATGCGGTAGCGGCCGGCCGAATACACCATCAGGTGGGTCTGGTAGCCGAAGGGGATGAGGAAGCCGGCGCTCGCGCCGTAGGCGACGATCATCACGAAGGGCGTCGGATCCACGGCGAAGGCGCGTGCGGTGGTCAGCGCGATCGGAAAGGCGAGCGCGGCGGCGGCGTTGTTGGTGATGAGTTCGGTCAGCGCCACGGTCATCAGATACACGCCGACGAAGGCGCCCATCACGCCGTAGTCGGCGAAGGCCGCGCGCATCCAGCCCGCCATCAGCTCGGCGGCGCCGGAGTTCTCCAGCACCTTCGCCATCGCCAGCGACGAGCCTATCGTCACCAGCAACTCGAACGGGAAGCGGCGCCGCATCTCGCCCAGCGTCAGCAGTCGGGTGGCGAGCAGGGCGGCCATCAGCAGCAGCAGGCCGTCGAACAGCGACAGCCACTCCAGCGCCGACAGCGCGATCACCGCGCCAAAACCGGACAGCGCCGCCGTGCTCTGTCCGCTTGTCAGCTTGGGCCGCACGCCCTGGCCATTGAGCACGTGGAAGTTGCGGTCGAGGTTGCGGTGCTGGAAGAAATCCGCACCGGCCGCCAGCAGCAGGCAATCGCCCACGCGCAGCGGAATGCGGCCGAGCTGGCCGGCGAGGCGCTTGTCGCCGCGGCGGATGCCGACCACGCCGGCGTCGAACATGGTGCGGAAATCCACTTCGCGCAGCGTGCGGTTGGCCAGTTCCGATTGGCTGGAGACGACCACTTCCACCAGGTTGGACTTCAGCAGCTTGTCCGCCCGCGCGCCGAACACCTGCAGTCCGGGAAAGCGCTGCAGCGCCTGCACGCGACGCACTTCGCCGGTGAACACCAGCAGGTCGCCCTCCTGCAGCACTTCATCGGGGCCGACCGGCGACACCAGGCGGTCGCCGCGTTCGATCTCGAGCAGGAACAGGCCTTCCAGGTTGCGCATCTGGTTGTGTTCGATGCTGCGGCCGGCCAGTGCCGAGCCCGGCATCACCCGCGCCTCGAGGAAGTAGGGGCTGCCGGCTTCGCTGTCGCCCGGCGGATGGGCCGGCAGCAGGCGGTTGGTGAGCGCCATGACCGCGATGCAGGCGATGGCCACCGGCACGCCGACGATGGAGAACTGGAACATCTCCAGTGGCGGCAGCCCCGCGCCGACTGCGAAGGAATTCACCACCAGGTTGGTGGAGGTGCCCACCAGCGTGGTGATGCCGCCCAGGATCGCAGCGTAGGACAGCGGGATCAGCAGCCGGGACGCAGGCTGCAGGCGCTGGCGGCTGACCATGCCGAGCAGGGCGCCGACGACCGCGGTGTTGTTCATGAAGGCCGACAGCACTACCGCGAAGCTCGACAGGCGCAGCGTGGCGACGGCGGTGCTGCCCTTGAGCAAGGCGTCGGACAGGCGGTCGAGCAGCGGTGAGCGCTCCAGCGTCAGGGACACCAGCAGCAGCAGGATCAGCGTGGCCAGCGCCGGGTTGGTGAAGCTGCCGAGCAGCGACGCCTGGTCCACCCAGCCAAGCAGGTAATACGAAGCGGCGCAGCCGGCAAACAGCACCGCCGGGCTGATGCGGCCGTGGATGAGCAGCGCCAGCAGCAGCGCGATGGAGCCGAGGACGAGGTAGGCCGTCATGCGGGCATGAAACGGAGGGCCGGCGCGGTCGCCGGTCAGCCGGTCAGGCCCTGGGCGACGAAATGCGGGTTGTCGAAACCCGGTTTGCCATAGTTGAGGCGGCTGCCCGACAGTTGGGTGACGCTGCCGCCCGCGGCCACCAGCACCGCGTGCCCGGCGGCGATGTCCCATTCCATGGTGCGGCCCAGGCGCGGGTAGAGATCAGCTTCTCCGGCCGCGATCAGGCACAGCTTGAGCGAGGAGCCGGCGCTCTTCAGTTCGCCGACCTTGCGCCCGGCAAGAAACGCGTCGAGCGCGGCGGCATCGCCATGCGAACGGCTGGCGACCACGCTGAGGCCTTCGAGCGGCGGGCGGCGGCACTTGATCGGCCGGCGGCCGATACAGTTCTCGATGAAGGCGCCGCAGCCGGTCGCACCGGCGAAAGTCTTCTTCAGCGCCGGCGCATGCACCAGGCCGAGCACCGGTTCGCCGTGCTCGATGAGCGCGATGTTGACGGTGAATTCGCCATTGCGGCTGATGAATTCCTTGGTGCCGTCGAGCGGATCGACCAGCCAGAAGCGCTCGGCGACCTCGGGCACCTGGCCGGCGGCGACGGCTTCCTCGGCCACCACCGGCACGCCGGGCAGCAGCGCGTCGAGCGCCGGCACGATCAGCGCTTCGGCGCGTTCGTCGGCCTCGGTGACGGGCGAGGCATCGTCCTTGCCGCGTACGGCGAAATCGGTTTCGTAAATGGACATCACCACATCGCCGGCGGCGCGGATGACGGGAATCAGGTGCTCGATGAGGTCGAGGCGCTCGGCGCAGGACGCATTCGTCACGACAGAGATCCGGTGTGAATCATGGCAGTCGCCATTTTAGCGATCGCTTTTATATTCAGCGCGGGGCGAACGCGGTTTAATAGCGCCTTTCCGGGAAATAGTTCCTCTTCGAGTCCAAGTCGGCTCCATGCGCCTGCGCGAACCGGGCGAGCATGTGCGCACGACCGAACTGCCTTGCACGCCATGCCCACGATCAGCCCCACCACGCTCACCCATCTGCAACGGCTCGAGGCCGAAAGCATCCACATCCTGCGCGAGGTCGTCGCCGAAGCCGACAACCCCGTCATGCTCTATTCCATCGGCAAGGACAGCGCGGTGATGCTGCATCTGGCGATGAAGGCCTTCTACCCGGCCAGGCCGCCTTTCCCGCTGCTGCATGTGGATACGCGCTGGAAGTTCCGCGACATGTACGCCTTCCGCGACCGCATGGTGCGCGAGACGGGCATGGACCTGCTGGTGCACATCAACCCCGAAGGCGTGGCGAAGGACATCAACCCCTTCACCCACGGCTCGGCCATCCACACCGACATCATGAAGACCGAGGGCCTCAAGCAGGCGCTCGACAAGTACGGCTTCGACGCCGCCTTCGGCGGCGCGCGTCGCGACGAGGAGAAATCGCGCGCCAAGGAGCGCGTGTTCTCGTTCCGCACCGCCGGCCATCGCTGGGACCCGAAGAACCAGCGCCCGGAGCTGTGGAAGCTGTACAACGCGCGCAAGCACAAGGGCGAGTCGATGCGGGTGTTCCCGCTGTCGAACTGGACCGAGCTCGACATCTGGCAATACATCTACCTCGAGAACGTGCCCATCGTGCCGCTGTACTACGCGGCTGAACGGCCGGTGGTGGAGCGCGACGGCACGCTGATCATGGTCGACGACGAGCGCATGCCGCTGAAGCCGGGCGAGGTGCCGATGATGAAGAAGGTGCGGTTCCGCACTCTGGGCTGCTACCCGCTCACCGGCGCGGTGGAGTCCGAAGCCGACACGCTGCCGGCGATCATCCAGGAGATGCTGCTGACGAAGACGTCCGAGCGCCAGGGGCGCGTGATCGACCACGATTCGGCCGGCTCGATGGAGAAGAAGAAACAGGAGGGCTACTTCTAAATGGCACACGTATCGGATCTCATCGCCACCGACATCGAGCAGTACCTGAAAGCGCACGAGAACAAGAGCCTTCTGCGCTTCATCACCTGCGGCAGCGTGGACGACGGCAAGAGCACGCTGATCGGCCGCCTGCTGTACGAATCGAAGATGCTGTTCGAGGACCAGTTGGCCGCGGTGGAAGCGGACTCGAAGAAATGGGGCACGCAGGGCGATGCGATCGACTTCGCGCTGCTGGTCGATGGCCTGGCCGCCGAGCGCGAGCAGGGCATCACCATCGACGTGGCCTACCGCTTCTTCTCCACCGACAAGCGCAAGTTCATCGTCGCCGACACGCCGGGCCACGAGCAGTACACCCGCAACATGGTCACCGGTGCGTCGACCGCCGATGTGGCCATCCTGATGGTCGATGCGCGCAAGGGCATCCTGACCCAGACGCGGCGGCACAGCTTCCTGGTGTCGCTGCTGGGCATCCGCCACATCGTGGTGGCGATCAACAAGATGGACCTCGTTGATTACTCGGAAAGGACCTTCCGCCAGATCGTCGAGGACTATTCCGCCTTCGCCCGCCAGCTCGGCCTGCAGGACGTGACGTTCATCCCGATGTCGGCATTCAAGGGCGACAACATCATCGAGCCGAGCAACGCGATGCCGTGGTACCACGGCACGACGCTGATGGGCTACCTGGAGACGGTGGAGATCGACGACGCGCGCATGCAGCGCGAGCCCTTCCGCCTGCCGGTGCAGTGGGTCAATCGCCCCAACCTGGATTTCCGCGGCTTTGCCGGCCAGGTGGCGAGCGGCGTGATCCGCCCCGGCGACCGCATCCGCGTGCAGCCGTCGGGCCGCCAGAGCACGGTGGCGCGCATCGTCACCCGTGATGGCGACCTGGCGCAGGCGGTGGCGGGGCAGTCGATCACGCTGACGCTGGCCGACGAGATCGACATCTCGCGCGGCGACGTCATCTCGACGGTGGACGCCCCTGCCGAAGTGGCCGACCAGTTCGAGACCACGCTGGTGTGGATGCACGACGAGCCCATGCTGCCCGGCCGCCCCTACCTGATGAAGATCGGCGCCAAGACGGTGACGGCGACGATCACCGAGATCAAGCACCAGGTGAACGTCAACACGCTGGAGCACATCGCCGCCAAGAAGCTCGAGCTGAACGGCATCGCCGAATGCAACCTCAGCCTCGACCGGCCGATCGCCTTCGACGCTTACGCCCACAACCGCGACACCGGCGGCTTCATCCTGGTCGATCGCCTGTCCAACAACACCGTGGGCGCAGGCATGATCAACTTCGCGCTGCGCCGCGCGCACAACATCCACTTCCAGCACGTGGATGTGGACAAGGCCGCGCGTGCCGCGATGAAGGGGCAGAAGGGCTGCGTGCTGTGGCTCACCGGCCTGTCTGGCGCGGGCAAGTCGACGATCGCCAACATGGTCGAGAAGAAGCTGCACGCGATGGGCCGCCACACCTATCTGCTCGACGGCGACAACGTGCGCCATGGCCTGAACAAGGACCTGGGCTTCACCGACGCCGACCGCGTGGAGAACATCCGCCGCGTCGCCGAGGTGGCGAAGCTGATGGTGGATGCGGGCCTCATCGTCATGACCGCCTTCATCTCGCCCTTCCGCTCCGAGCGGCGCATGGCGCGCGGCCTGCTGGAGGCGGACGAGTTCGTCGAGATCCACGTCGCCACGCCGCTGGCGGTGGCCGAGGAGCGCGACCCCAAGGGGCTGTACAAGAAGGCGCGCCGCGGCGAGCTGAAGAACTTCACCGGCATCGACTCGCCCTACGAGGCGCCGGAGACGCCCGAGGTGCGCATCGACACTTCGACCTGCAGCGTCGAGGAAGCCGCCGACCAGGTGCTGGCTTACCTGGGGCAGCACCGCCTCATCGCCGACCGCGAACCCTGATCCTGCCGCGGCATCAGCCCCCGCGCCTACAACGGCCGCACGTCCTGGCGGTGCGGCGGCTGCGCCTTCATCAGGCAGGCCGCCGCGAGCGCGACCAGGAACACCCCCGCGACCAGCATGAAGCCGTCCGCATAGGCGCTGGCGACGCCGTCCGCCGCGCCGGCGTGCACCGTCTCGCGCCACGACACGAACACCGCGGACATGGCGATGCCCAGCACGCCGCCCAGTTGGCGCATGTAGCTGATCACCACCGACGACTGGCCGAGATGGTGCGGCTCCAGGTGCTTCAGCGTGGCCAGGCTCAGCGCCGGCAGCACCAGGCCCAGGCCGATGCGGCCGAGCACGGTGGCGGTGATGATTTCCGGATAGGTGATGTGCGCCGCCACCACGCTGAAGAACACGAACGACAGGCAGAACAGCGCCAGGCCGGCGATGGTCACGCCCTGCGGTGAATGGCGGTCGGCCATGCGCCCGGCCAGCGGGATGGTGAGCGCCAGCACGATGCCCGACGGCAGCAGCGCCGTGCCCGCCGCGGTGGCGGAGAAATGCTGCGCGTGCTGCAGGAACACCGGAATCAGGTAGGACGAGCCGAACAGGCCGAAGCCGTAGGCGAAGGACACCAGCGTGCCCATCGAGAACGAGCGGCGGCGGAACAGCCCCAGGCTGATGATGGGATGGCGCGCCCTGCGCGCATGCAGCACGAAGGCCCCCACCGCCAGCGCCGCGAGGCCGAACTGCAGCAGCGTCCAGCCCGCTGCGGGGCCGCTGTGCTGCAGGCTGGCGATGCCCTCGACGATCGCCAGCGTGGACACCGTCAGCAGGGCCACACCCAGCCAGTCGAAATCGCGGCGCACGATGTCGCGCGGCAGCGGCAGGAGGTAGAGGCCGAGCGCGCCGGCCAGCAGGCACGCCGGCAGGTTGAGCAGGAAGATCGCCGGCCAGCCGAAGTGGTCGAGCAACATGCCACCCAGGCTGGGCGCGGCGGCCGGCGCCAGCACGATGCCGAAGCCAAGGGTCCCGGAGGCGCGCCCCTGGCCCTTGTCAGGGAACAGCCGCACGACGGCCAGCGTGCCCAGCGGCTGCAGCACGCCCGCGGCCAGACCTTGCAGGATGCGCATCGCGACGACGAAGGGGTAGCTCGTGGCGAGGCTGCCGGCGATGCTGGTGGCCATCAGCAGCACGATGGCGCCGAGGAAGAGCCTGCGGAAGCCGACGCGGTCGAGGATCCAGGGCGTGGGCAGCATGCCGACGGTCATCGCCGCCATGAAACCGGTCATGGTCCATTGCACCTGTTCCTGCCCCAGGCCGAAGTCGCGCATCAGCGAGGGGATGGC
>JAFEFM010000206.1 GCA_018240585.1 Pseudomonadota bacterium | reverse complement strand
GACCGCATGGACAAGCCGCAGGTGGATCGGATCGAGGGCGTGCCGCCGGCGATCGCGATCGACCAGACCAACCCGGTGCGCACCTCGCGCTCGACGGTGGGCACGATGACCGAGCTCGCCGACCATTTCAAGCTGCTGTACGCGCGCGCCGCGCACCTGCACTGCCGCTGCTGCGGCAAACCGGTGCGGCGCGATTCGGCGGACAGCATCGCCGCCGATCTGCGCGCGCGCGCCGCCGCCGAGGGCGACCCGCGGCTGGTGGTGTGTTTTCCGGTGACGGTGCCGTCCAACTTCAGCGAAGCGGAAGTGACCGGCCTGCTCAATGCGCAGGGCTACACCCGCATCCAGGAACGCATCGTCGCGGGCGGCGCCGAGGGCAACGATGTACTGCAGGTGGTGCAGGACCGCTTCCGCGCGTCGAATGCCGAGGATGCGCGCCTGGCTGAGGCGCTGGAGGCTGCGCTGCATCGGGGCCATGGCCGGCTGTCGGTGTATGCGTCGGGCGAGGGCGTGGAGTCGGAGAAGACGAATGGGACGCCCGGCGAGGCGATGTGGCGCTATTCGTCCGGCCTGCATTGCGCGGACTGCGACATCCATTATTCGGAAGCGACGCCCGGCCTGTTCTCGTTCAACTCGCCGATCGGCGCCTGCGAAACCTGCCGCGGCTTCGGGCGGGTGATCGGGGTGGATTTCGGCCTGGTCGTGCCGGACGAATCGAAGACGCTCGCCGAAGGCGCGGTGAAGCCGTGGCAGACCGAGAGCTACCGCGAGTGCCAGCACGACCTCGAGAAGATGGCGAAGAAGTACGGCGTGGCGATGGACATCCCGGTGCGCGATCTGCCGCCCGAGCATCGCCAGTGGCTGTTCGAGGGCGACGCGAAGTGGAAGAACTGGGACAGCTCGTGGCCGCGCTACTGGTACGGCGTGCGCCATTTCTTCGACTGGCTGGAGACCAAGGCCTACAAGATGCACATCCGCGTGCTGCTGTCGCGCTACCGCAGCTACACGGAATGCCCGGCCTGCCATGGCGCGCGGCTGAAGCCGGATGCGCTGTTGTGGCGGCTGCCGATGTCATCCGTAGGGCGGGCTTCAGCCCGCCAACCTCGCGGTCAGTCCGGCGGGCTGAAGCCCGCCCTACGGGAAGCGCCGGCCGGGCTCGCCATCCACGAGCTGATGGCCTTGCCGGTCGATCGCATCCGCGAGGCGGTGGCGGCGCTGCACATTCCCGGCGTGCCGGACGAGGCCACCGAGCTGGTGCTGGGCGAGATCCGCAGTCGGCTCACCTACCTCGCCGACGTCGGCCTCGGCTACCTGACGCTGGACCGCCAGTCGCGCACGCTGTCGGGCGGCGAGGTGCAGCGCATCAACCTGACCACCGCGCTCGGCACCTCGCTGGTGAATACGCTGTTCGTGCTCGACGAGCCGTCGATCGGCCTGCATCCGCGCGACATCGGCCGCATCCTCGGCGTGATGACGCGGCTGCGCGATGCCGGCAACACGCTGGTGGTGGTCGAGCACGACCCGCAGGTGATGGTGGCCGCCGACGAGCTGCTGGAGATCGGCCCCGGCCCCGGCGAGCGCGGCGGCAACATCGTCG
>JAFEFM010000205.1 GCA_018240585.1 Pseudomonadota bacterium | reverse complement strand
GGCTTACTGGGTCGGGATGTTCTGCCCGGCGGCGCACGCCGCAAGGCCCCGCTTGTGGTAGTCATCCTTGCCTGTCGTCAGCGTGTCGGCAATCGCCTTCACCTGCTCGAGGCAGGCTGTCATCTGCCGTGCCGCCTGGGCGGTGCCGAAGCCGCGGGCGAGTTCCTGCGCGGCGATGCCGGTGGAGAAGTAGTTTGCGGCACGGCTGTCGAGGCGGGTGGCCTGTGCGGCCGTGTCGGTCATGCCGCGACCTTCGAAAATGCCGAACACCGACATCGAGTCCCTCACCGTACCGCGTGCGCCAGGCGCCGGGCCGCCACCGGGAACGAGGGTCAACCTCTCGTCGCCGGCCTTGCTGTCCTCCCGCACCGCCACCGGCACCAGGGCGACGTCGTCGCGCTTGTAGCCGACGGAGATGCTCACCGAGGGATTGGCCGAGCCGCCGGTGGAGATATCGAGGCCGCCGGTCGTCTTCGAGCCGTAGACGAGCGGCGCCATCGGCACCGTGTAGCAGCCTTGGGCGCAAACCGCCGCGAGGGCCGCACTCAACCACGCAAGGGGCCTGCGCGTCGCGCAGCGGGGCGGACGCAGTGTCGCTGAGGCAGTCATGGTTCATTCCTCCCGGTGGCCTGGGGGCCGAAGTCGATCAACAGGCAGGTGTCCTCGCTGCGCTGGCCGATGGATGCGCCGCGCCATTGCAGCCAGCCCAGCGAGAAGCTGCCCGGCAGCGTCACGATGCCCACCCCCGACAGCGCAACCGCGCTGACGCGGGCATCGTCAATGCTGAGGTTGAGCACGCCGAAATACGTCTGCGTCCTCACCTCCCCGTCGGTGTGGATGACCACCGTCGTGCAGCCCGTGGCGAGCAGCATCGCGCAGGGCAGGACGGTAGCGGCTGTTCGGCGGCGGGAGGATGCCATCGTCAGATGTCGGGTATGGCCTGGAAGTGGCTGAGGATCACGTCTCAAACATAGCCAGCGCTCGCGCGAGTGTCCAATGCCGCCTGTTGCGCGGTGGGGGAAGCGCCAGGCGCGGGATGGAGGGATCGGCGCAGGCAGGAGCCACGGGCGCGCTCCGGCCGGCTTCAGGTGCGCGGCAGCCGGGCCAGCGCTGCCTCGATCTGTTGCGATGCGCGATGCAGCGCCGGCAGGTAGCGCTCGGCGGCCTCGGCATGCGAGATCGCGCGCGTCAGGTAGATCACGTTGAGGGTCGCGAGCACCTTGCTCTCCTCGAACACCGGCACCGCGATGGCACCGATCTTGCGCTCGGCTTCCCAGTCGCCCTCGTTCGAGCTGTAGCCGCGGGCGCGCGTCCGTTCCACCAGGTTGTCGATGTAGCGGCGGTCGGCGGCGAACTTGCCCTGTTGCGGATCCTGGCGCAGCAGCGCGAGCAGGGCTTCGCGCTCCTCGTCCTCGCAGTAGCTGAAATAGGCGCGTCCGGCTGCGGTGATCAACATGGGCAGGTGGGTGCCGACCATCCCCGGGTTGAACGAGAGCGCGCTGAAACGGTGCGTCGATTCGCGGATCAGCATGGCGCCGCCGTCGGGCGTGCATAGGTCCGACGGCCAGCGCACCTGCTGCAGAAGATCGCCCAGCACGGGGCCTGCTGCCGATGACACCCTTTCGTCGTCGGTGAAGCCTTCGGACAGCGAGCGCACCTTCAGCGCCAGCACATAGCGGTCATCCGATTCGCTGCGTCGCACGTAGCCTTCCTCGATCAGCGTCTCCAGCAGCCGCCGCACCGTGGTGCGGTGCAGGCCGGTTTCTTCGGCAAGCTGGGTCAGGGAGGCGCGACCCTTGTCGTGACCGTTCAGTGTCCGCAGC
The DNA here is from genome assembly GCA_018240585.1 of Pseudomonadota bacterium. GTDB lineage: Bacteria > Pseudomonadota > Gammaproteobacteria > Burkholderiales > Rhodocyclaceae > Thauera. Next base: position 2,903 of record JAFEFM010000205.1, on the reverse strand, counting down.
AAGTTCAGGCCGCGAACCAGACTGCGTACGGTACTGTAGTCGGCATCGGTCCGTGGGCGCATTAAGAAAATCCTTGTAAAACAATATTGTGCATTACGTGGACGAAAGTGCAAGTCTTGTTGAGCGGCGGGCCATGCCTTTCTAGAATTTGTTCCAGATCAAAAATTCATGCATCAGACAAATTAATTAACCCCGTCTGCGCGGACAGAGCGAAGCTCGACCCGATGCGCAGGTCGATCAGGAGACCCCCATGAATGAAGCCCGTCAATTCGATGCCGACGTGATCGTCGTCGGCGCCGGCCCCGTCGGCCTGAGCATCGCCAACATGCTCGGCGTGCATGGCGTAAAGACCGTTCTGCTCGAGCGGGGCGAGGAGCTGATCGACTACCCTCGCGCCATCGGCATGGACGATGAATGCCTGCGCAGCCTGCAGAGCTTCGGCATGGCGGAGGCGGTGCAGGAGCACCTGACGCCTTACCACTGGATGCGCTTCGTCACGAAGACCGGCCGCTGCTTCGCCTCGATCGAGCCGCGCACCGACGAGTTCGGCTGGTCGCGCCGCAACGCATTCAACCAGCCGCTGGTCGACCGCGTGCTGCTCGATGGCCTGAAGCGCTTTCCCAACGTCGAGGTGCGTTTCGGCCAGGACGTGATGCGCTTCGAGCAGGACGCCGACGGCGTGACGCTCGACGTCAAGCGCACCGATGGCTCGGTGTCCTCGCTGCGCACCCGCTGGCTGGTGGGCAGCGACGGCGGCCGCAGCCCGATCCGCACCGCGCTCAATGTCGGCTTCGGCGGCTTCACCGATACGTCGAAGTGGCTGGTGGTGGACGTGCGCAATGATCCGATCGGCGTTCCCCACATGTACATGCACTGCGACCCGGAACGCCCGTATGTGTCCGGCGCGCTGCCCGACGGCATCCGCCGCTTCGAGTTCATGATCTTCGAGAACGAAAGCGAAGAGGAGATGACCCAGCCGGCCAACCTTGCCAAGCTGATGGCCAAGGTGCTGCCACCGGGCGTCGATTCGACCAGGCTCGACTACATCCGCCAGCGCGTCTATACGCATAACGCACGCATCGCCGACCGCTGGAAGGTCGGCCGTGTGATGCTCGCCGGGGACGCAGCGCACATCATGCCGGTGTGGCAGGGGCAGGGCTACAACACGGGCATGCGCGATGCGACCAACCTGGGCTGGAAGCTCGCCTACGTGGTGAAGGGCATCGCCTCCGAGAAGCTGCTCGACACCTATCAGATGGAGCGTCCGCCGCATGCCAAGTCGATGATCGACCTGTCGGTGACCGCGGGCCGCATCTTCTCGCCGCGCAATCCGGCAGTGGCGGGTGCGCGCGACTTCGCCACCTGGGTGCTGAACTACATTCCGCCGCTGAAGCGCTATTTCACCGAGATGCGGTTCAAGCCGATGCCGAAATACGAGACCGGCCTGGTCGTGCGTGAAGCCGAACTCAACACCGAAGCCTCGTTCGGCCAGTTGCTGGGGCAACTGGTGCGCAAGACGCCGCTCGGGCGCTTCATGCCGAAGGCGAGCCAGAATGCTGTCGGCAAGGGCAATTCGCCCGCCGGCAGGCTCTTCATCCAGCCCCGCGTGCGGACCCGTGACGGTGAAGTGAAGCTGCTCGACGACGTGCTCGGACCGGGTTTTGCCATCGTCGCCTGGGGCGTGGATCCGAGCTTCTGGCTCGACCAGAAGAGCCGCGACATCATCGCTGCGCTCGGCGCGCGCATCATCACCGCCAAGCCGGTGCCGCAGATGCATCGCGACCGCGACATCGGCCCCGACGCCATCGTCGTCGGCGACGAGCAGATGCGCCTGAAGGATTGGTTCGGCAGCTACCCGGGCGCGGTGGCGGTGATCCGTCCCGACCGCTTCGTCGCCGGCCTCGCCTACCCGGTGAAGATCAACGAACTGCTGGCCCAGGTGGCCGACAAGATGGGCCTCAACGTGACCAGGGGAGCTGCCTGATGCAGGCCCTGCTGCAGTGCCTGTCGCACACCCCGCTGAAAGGCTTCTTCGACCCCGACGCCGCAGTCGTGCAGGAAGTGGCCGGCATGGTGGCCAACCTGCGCCGCGAGGTCGAGGCCTTCGACCCGGAAGTGATCTACGTTTTCTGGCCCGATCACCTGAACGGCTTCTTCCTCGACACCATGCCGCAGTTCTGCATCGGCATGGCGGCGGAATCGGTGGGTGACTACCAGACCAGCGCCGGCCCGCTGAACGTGCCGCGCGAACTGGCGGAAGCGTGCGCGAATGCGGTGGTGGATGCCGACATCGATCTCGGCTTCTCCTACCGCATGCAGGTGGACCACGGCTGCGCGCAGCCGCTGGAAGAGCTGACCGGCGCGCTGGCGCGCTATCCGGTGGTGCCGATTTTCATCAACTCGGTGGCGCCGCCGGTAGTGAGGATGCGCCGCGCCCGGCTGCTTGGCGAGGCAGTCGGTCGCTTCGCGCGCGAGCGCGGCCAGCGCGCGCTGTTCATCGGCTCGGGCGGGTTGTCGCACAACCCGCCGGTGCCGCAGATGGCCACCGCGACCGACCCGGTGGTGATCGAAAAGCTGATCAACAACCGCAATCCGTCGAAGGAAGCGCGCGATGCGCGCCAGGCGCGCACGATTGCTGCGGCCGAGGCCTTCACCGCCGGCACCAGCACACTGCATCCGCTCAACGCCGAATGGGACCGTCGCCTGATGGCACAACTGGCCGCGCGCGACTGGGCGGCGATCGACGCCTACCGCAATGCTGACATCACCGCCGCTGCCGGCGGTTCCGCGCACGAGGCCAAGACCTGGGTGGCAGCGGCGGCGGCGATGGACGCCGCCTGCGCCGGCGCCTGGCAGGCCGAAGCGCGCTATTACCGAGAAATTCCCGAATGGATCGCCGGCTT
>JAFEFM010000204.1 GCA_018240585.1 Pseudomonadota bacterium | reverse complement strand
GGCGCGGCGGTGCTGGTGTCGTCGATCGCCGCTCGCATCGGCACGCCCAACCATGAGGCCATCGCCGCAGCCAAGGCCGGCGTCGAGGGCCTGGTGCGCGGCGCGGCGGCGAGCCACGCCGGCGCGGGCATCCGCGTCAATGCGGTCGCGCCCGGCATCATGGAAACACCGGCCACCGCCGGCATCATCGCCAGTGCCGCGGCGCGCGAAGGGGCAGCGCGCCAGTACCCGCTGCCCGGCATCGGCGACCCGGCGGAGCTGGCCGAGCTGATGGCTTGGCTGCTGTCGCCACATGCTGCGCGCGTCACCGGGCAGGTGTGGGCGCTCGATGGCGGTTTCTCCACCGTGCGGCCTCTCGTGATGAAGTGAGGCGCAGCGATGAAGAATGGGACTCTTGATGCCTTGCCGCGCCAGGTCGCCTGGCTGGGCTACGGCGGGCTGCTGCCGTTCGTGGGGCTGGCGATCACGGTCCTCGCCGATCCCCGCCACGGGCTCCTGTGGGGCGACGCGCTGGTCGCCTACGGGGCGGTGATCCTGAGCTTCGTCGGCGCACTGCACTGGGGCTTCGCGATGTGCCTGCCGGGTCTCACCGAGGCGCGGCGGGGCGCGTGCTTCGTGTGGAGCACCGTACCGGCGCTGGTGGCCTGGCCAGCGCTGCTGGCCGACCCCCTTTTCGCGGCCGTGGTGCTCGCGGCCGGCTTCGTCGCACACTACTGGCAGGACCGCCGCCTCGCGGCCTTGGCCACCTTGCCCGCGTGGTACCTGCCGCTGCGCCTGCGTCTGACCAGCGTCGCGTCGGTCTGTCTGCTGCTCGGCGGGTTCTTTGCGATGTTCTGACACGGTTTCGGGAGGAGGGCGACATGACCTATCCATTCAAAAAGCTGGCGGGCTTCCCACGCACGCCTGCCGGCGAGGAACGCCGGGTGTTGCGCCTGCTGCCGCGAATCCTGATCGTCGGCAGCCTGCTTCTCGGCCTTCCTTCGCTGGTGGCGAGGCTGTTCGACACTATGGGCGGTGCGGCATCGGCAACGCTGGTGACCACCGTCGACATCTATTCGATCAGCCTGCTCGTGCTGCACTGGACGGTGGTGTTCACGGTGGCGATCGCGGCCTTCATCGTCATGGTGATGAAGGGGCCGGCCTACGTTGCCGACGCCTATCCGCTCGATGACGCGGATGCGCCGCAGGATCCGGAGCCGGGAGCGCAGCGGTGAAACCGGCCGGCGCCGCCTTTGCCGTGCCCAGCAGCCGGCTGTCGCGGCTGGCGAGGCTGGGCAGCCTGGCCTCGGGCGTGGCCGGCGGCATGATCGCCGAAGGCGTGCGCCAGTTCGCCCAGGGGCGGCGGCCGAGCGTCGGCGAGCTGCTGCTCACGCCCGCCAATGCGCGGCGCGTGGCCGACCAGCTCGCCCAGTTGCGCGGCGCGGCAATGAAAGTGGGGCAGTTGCTGTCGATGGACGCGGGCGACCTGATCCCGCCGGAGCTCGCAGCCATCCTCGCGCAACTGCGCGCCGACGCCCGGCCGATGCCGATGAGCCAGCTCGTCGCCGTGCTCGAGGGCAGTTGGGGCGCGGGCTGGGAGCAACAGTTCGAGCGCTTCTCGTTCACGCCGCTGGCCGCGGCCTCGATCGGCCAGGTGCATGCGGCGACCACACGCGCCGGCACGCGGCTGGCGATCAAGGTGCAATACCCCGGCGTACGCCAGAGCATCTCCAGCGATGTGGACAACGTCGCCGGGCTGCTGCGCCTCTCCGGCCTGCTGCCGAAGTCGCTCGACATCGCGCCGCTGCTGGACGAGGCCAAGCGCCAGTTGCATGAAGAGGCCGACTACCTGAGCGAAGGCGCGCACCTCTCCCGCTACCGCGGGCTGCTCGCGGACAGTGCGGATTTCGTGCTGCCCGAAGTCGATGCCGGCCTCACCCGCGACAACATCCTGGCGATGAGCTTCGTCGACGGCGTGGCGATCGAGTCGCTGGCCGACGCCGCGCAGGCCGAGCGCGACCGCGTCATGACGCTGCTGTTCGCGCTGCTGTTCCGCGAGATCTTCGACTTCCGCCTGGTGCAGACCGACCCCAACTTCGCCAACTACCGCTACGACCCGGCGACCCGGCGCCTGGCGCTGCTCGACTTCGGCGCCACCCGCGCCTATGCGGCCGAACGCGTCGAGGCCTACCGCCGCCTGCTGGTGGGCGGCATGCGACAGGACCTCGCCGCGCTCGACACGGCCGCGGCCGAGCTGGGCTACTTTCAGCAGGGTATCCGCGCCGATCACCGGCGCATGGTGCTGGACATCTTCCTGCTGGCCTGCGAGCCGCTGCGCCGGCAGGGCGCGTACGACTTCGGGCGCTCTTCGCTGGCGGCGCGCATGCGCGATGCCGGCATGCGCCTGGGCTATGACCGCGACTTCTGGCACACGCCGCCGATCGACGCGCTGTTCCTGCACCGCAAGATCGGCGGGTTGTACCTGCTGGCGGCACGGCTGGGGGCGCGGGTGGATATCGGCGCGCTGTTCCTGCCGCACGCCTGAACCCCGGGCGCGCGCCGGAGCCTCGCCCGATGGCAGCTTCAGCCTGGAGTTTGCGACCTTGACGTCGTGACCCTCGGCCGGCGGGCCTCACTCGCCGGCCGCATCCTTCGCCGCCGGCTTCTTCTTCGGGATGGCCTTCGGATCGATGGTGACCGGGTGGTAGAGCTCGACGCGGTCGCCGGCGGCGAGCACCGTGTCGAGCGGCTTGACCTTGCCGAAGATGCCCACCTTCTGCTGCTCGAAGGAGAAGG
>JAFEFM010000203.1 GCA_018240585.1 Pseudomonadota bacterium | reverse complement strand
TGGTGGAGATGGGCCGCTCCTACGGCCTGTCGGGCTGGAGCTTGTTCCGCCACGTGATCCTGCCCGGCGCCCTGCCCGGCATCCTGGTGGGGGTGCGCTACGCGCTGGGCTTCATGTGGCTGACGCTGATCGTCGCCGAGACGATCTCCGCCACGTCCGGCATCGGCTACATGGCGATGAACGCGCGCGAATTCCTGCAGACCGACATCGTCGTCGTCGCCATCCTGCTCTACGCCGTGCTCGGCAAGCTCGCCGACGTCGCCGCCCGGCTGCTCGAGCGCCGGCTGCTGCGCTGGAACCCGGCTTACGCCCCTGCCTGAAATGAATGCGAAGGAGACTCCAATGGGTGTCATCGACTCGAACGAAATCCGCGCCCTGACCAGCGCCCCCGCGCCCGGCGAGGCGCGCAAATCTGGTCTGCGCAAATCCGGCGTGCGCATCCGTTTCGACGGCCTGTCCAAGGCCTATGCCGCGCGTCAGGTCCTGAACGATGTGAGCCTCGACGTCGGGGCGGGCGAATTCATCGCCATCGTCGGCCGCAGCGGTTGCGGCAAGAGCACGCTGCTTCGCTTGCTCGCCGGGCTGGAGCAATCCAGCGCGGGCGGCATCACGCTCGACGGCCAACCGCTGCAGCAGACCCGCGACGCACTGCGCCTGATGTTCCAGGACGCGCGCCTGCTGCCGTGGAGGACGGTGGTCGACAACGTCGCGCTCGGGCTGCCCGGTTCTCGCGCCGACGTGCGCCGCGCAGCGCTTGCGGCGCTGGCCGACGTCGGCCTCGCCGACCGCGCCGACGAGTGGCCGTCACGCCTGTCCGGCGGGCAGCGCCAGCGTGTCGCACTGGCCCGCGCCCTGGTGCATCGGCCGCGCCTGCTGCTGCTCGACGAACCGCTGGGTGCGCTCGACGCACTGACCCGAATCGAGATGCACCAGCTCATCGAACGGCTCTGGCTGGCGCAGGGCTTCACCGCGCTGCTGGTCACCCACGACGTGGCCGAAGCGGTGGCGCTGGCCGACCGCGTACTGCTGATCGAGGACGGCAGCATCGCGCTCGACCTGCGTGTTCCACTCGCCCGCCCCCGCGAGCGCGGCAGCGCCGCCTTCGCCGCGCTGGAAGACGACGTGCTGCGCCGCGTGCTGCAGCATCCGCCGCTCGAGGAAGTACCCGCCAAGCCCGCCGAGGTGGCATTCGGCCAGTGGCGGTGGGCCGCGTGAAATCCGTCCGGAGCCAGCGATGAGTCACCCTGCATCCCCCCCGAGCGCCCGCACCCGCGCCTTTCTCGACCGCCTCCCGCTCGAACGCGAGGGCGGCCGCCAGTTGCGCCGGCTTGCCGACGGCAGCGTCGTCGGCGATTGGTTCGGCTGCGAACTGGCAAGCGTCTTCCAGCCCATCGTCGATGCGGCCGGCGACCGTACCGCGGGCTTCGAGGCCTTCCTTCGCGTCCATGGCAGCGGCGAACGCGAACTCTCGCCCTGGGCATTGTTCTCGTCCAATGCAGACGACACGCGCCTGATCGCGCTCGACCGGCTCGCGCGCACGGTGCACGCGCTGAACTTCATCACCTCGGTGCAGGACGACAGCCTGCTGTTCCTGAATGTGCATGGCCGCCTGCTCGCCGCCGTCAGCGAAGACCACGGCGCCGCCTTCCGCAAGGTGGTCGATGCGCTTGGCCTTCCGCCTGAGCGCATCGTCATCGAGACGCCGGTCGGCGCCAGCAGCCAGCCCGACCTGCTCGCCTTCGTGCTGCGCAACTACCGGCTCAACGGCTTCCGCACCGCGGTGAACCTCGAATCGATCGAACAGTGGAAGACACTGGCGACCGTCGTACCGGCGCACTACGTCAAGCTCGCGCACCGCAAGTTGCAGTCTGGTGCCAACGCCGCGAACGAGGCCGCGGCGCTCGACGCGATACGCGACAAGGCCACGCTGGTGCTGACCCGCCTCGAGCACAAGCTCGCCGCGGCCCAGCCGCCGGACCTGCTGCAGGGCTATGCCTACGGCCTGCCGGCCCAGCGTGCTGCCATCGCCATGCCCGAACGTTTCACCCTCCAATGTCTCGCCTACTGAATCCGGCCATGCCCGGAGCGCCGACACCATGACGATGAATCAACATCCGCTGCCGGGCGCCCATCCGCGGACCGTGGTCATCATCGGCGCCGGCTTCAGCGGTACGCTCACCACCGTCAACATCCTGCGCGAAGCCAAAGGAGGCGGACTCGACGTCGTGCTGATCGAGCAGCGC
>JAFEFM010000202.1 GCA_018240585.1 Pseudomonadota bacterium | reverse complement strand
TGCGGCACCTGCGGACCATGGCTGTAGCGGACGAGCTGCCCGTCGACGTCGAGAATGAACTGGTCGATCGTGGCATCCATCTCGATGGGCTTGAACTCGAGCTTCAGCCCGGGCGTGCGCCCCCCCGTCGGAAAGAACACCTCGCGGATCTTCTGCGCACGCTGGAACTGGACCAGCGCGGCCGGACCGCCGATGGCGACGTCGTTGATGCGGCGGAAGGACCACGGTGTGGTCGACGTGTCGACCAGCGGTGCGAGGTTCTGCTGGAAGAACTGGTCCATCTTTCCACCTGGTGCGAACAGGGTGGCGAAGTCGTCCTGCGTGGCATCGCGCGTGGACGAGCGCACCAGCGGGTAGCGGCCGGCGATCGCCTGGCGGCAAAAATCGCCCACCTGCGTCTGGATGGCCTCGTTGGTGTTGGCGACGATGGCGCCGCCGGCGAGCCGGGCACTGACGTCGGCGAGGCTCTGCACCACGGAACGCAGCGGCTCCGGCATGCCCGGCGCCTGCGCCTTCACCTTGTTCGGCACGTCGGACGGCGGCAGCGCCGTCTTCGCCTTGAGCGCGGTGTCGGTGGCATTGAGCAGGGTATGCAGGTCGCCCATCAGCGTGACCGCGGCGTCCACCGGTGCAGGCTGGCCCGGCGCGCTGCTGGTGACGTAGCGCCGCAGGGCCTCGAAGCGGCGGTCGACGATGTTCTCGACCACGTCGGCGGGCGCGGCGGGGGCCTGCGTTTCGGGGCCGAAGATCGTGCTCAGCCGGCGCGATTCCTGTGCCAAGCGGTCGGCCGCCTTGTCGGCCACGCTCTTCTCGCTCTCGGGCTTGATCAGCGTCGTCTCGCGCGACGCGGCGCGCAGGAAGGGCACCAGCGGGTTGTCGGGGGCCGACAGCAGGCGGGCGACGTCGATCGTCTGTTGCAGGTCGCCGGGTCGCACCAGCTTCACATCGTTGAGGAACTCTTCCCAGGTGCGCGCATAGTCGTTGAGGTAGAGCCGCCGCACGTCCTCGGTCAGACGGGCACGCGCGGCCGGATCGGCAAGTCGCCCGATCACGCCGGGATCCTTCTGGCCCATTACCCAGGGCTCCTCGTCGGCGAGCTGGTTGGCGACGCGCTCGGCTTCGCGCTTGAAGGCCTTGTGGTAGCCGTCGTAGGTGAACAGGCCGGCCACGCCCTTGGTCAGCGGCTGCCCCGACAGCCGGGTGAAGACGAGCGGGGCGGACGGGCCGCCCGCCCGCGCGATGGTGAACTCGGGAATGTCGCGGCCCACGCCCTCGCGCTTGAGCCGGCTGTACACGCGGTTGGCGAGAGGGTAGCGGGCCAGCATGTTGCGCACCGAGGCGATCAGGTTCTGGTCCGCCGGCACCGGGTTGGCAGGCGCGCCGCGCGCGAAAAGGGCGTCGAGGTGGGCATCGAGCGCGGCGCGCTGTTCCTGCGTCGTGTCGCGCGGCAGCGAGCGCTCCCAGTCGAAGCGGATCCACGCCTTCAGCGCATCGGCATCGAAGCGGGAGCCGTCGTTGAGCATCAGGTAGGCCTTCAGGGCCTCGTAGGCGAATTCGAGGTTGTTGGCATTGGCGCCGCGCAACTGCTCCTCGATGCGCAGCGCGAGCCTGGGCAGGAAAGCCTGGTCGAGCAGCCGGCCGTAGGACTGCTCGGCGGCCGCACCGAGCTTGTCGCCCTGGAACATGCCGAAGCCCATCGACAGCGGCACGCC
>JAFEFM010000201.1 GCA_018240585.1 Pseudomonadota bacterium | reverse complement strand
CCGCTGCGGGCCTCCAGGCGCTGCAGCATGGCGGCGAACAGGCTGCGCAAGCCGTCGAGGTTGAGCGCCTCTCGCTCGGCCTCGAGGATCTCGACGAAGCGCGACATGTGGGTGCCCTTCACTTCCGGCGGCAGGCCGACCGTCATCTCGATCGTCGCCACGGTGTGCTGCACATGGCCGTCACCGTCGCTCACGCTCAAGGGGTAACGCAGGCCGCGCACGCCGACGTGCTGGATCGCAAGCGCACGTGCGTCGTGGCTGGCCTGCACGTCGGGCAGGAAGAATCGGTCGGGTGCGTTCATTCACATCTCCTTGTCGGCCCCAGGGGCCGCGGTGCATCGGGGTCGGGGTGAGGTCGGGGGCGCACTGCCCTGGCTGCCGGACTCAAGGCCTGGCGGCGAGCAGCTTCTCGATGGTGCCGACCAGCAGCGGGCTCTCCGGCGACAACTGGCTGGGGAAGCTCGCCACCTTGGTGCCGCTGCGGTCGATCAGGTACTTGTGGAAATTCCATTGCGGCCGTTCGCCGGTCAGCTCGGCCAACCTCATGAAGAAGGGGTTGGCGCTGCGGCCCGACACCGTGCTGCGCGCGAACATCGGGAAGCGCACGCCGTAGGTGCTGCGGCAGAAATCGGCGATCTCCTTGTTGCTGCCCGGCTCCTGGTTGAAGTCGTTGGACGGAAAGCCGATCACGACCAGCCCGCGCTCGCGGTACTTGTCGTAGAGACGCTCGAGCCCGTCGTACTGCTGCGTGTAGCCACAGTAGCTGGCGGTATTGACCACCAGCACCACCTTGCCGGCGTACTGGCACAGGGACTGCGGCTTCTCGTCCTGCAAGGCCGGGAAGCGCTGGTCGAGCAGTGCCGGGCACGCGGCCGGCCCCGCATCCTGTGCATGTGCGCTACCGGCAAACGCGACCATTGTCAGCACGGCTGCGGCGAGCAGCGAGCGGGTCTGCCATGCGCGGGTCGCGCTCATTTGGACGACCTCCCGGACGGCTGCGCAAAGTAGCCCTGACGGTGCAGGAAGAGCTTGGTCTGCAGCCCCGCATCCGCGTCCTTGTCCTGGACAACCGCCGCAACGACTACAGGCTCCCCCGCTGCCACCGAGCTCTTGCCAGCCTCCGCCCGCCAGCTTGCAAACAGCCCCAGCCCCACTAGCGAGGCGACTATCGCGGCAGACATCCGGCGCGTGCTCAGTGACTTGGCGTTCATGATCATTGTCCTGGACAAAACGTGATTACAACTCTAAGGTAGGAGCACAGGCTTGCGATGTCAAGCGCAATATCGAATAATTGTCCTGGACAACATGGAAGCTCAACACACTCTCCCCGCTGCCCTGAACATCGCCGCCGTGGAACGCGACACCGGCCTGTCGAAGGACACGTTGCGCGTATGGGAACGCCGCTATGGCTTCCCGGTACCGGAACGCGACGCCAACGGCGACCGCCTGTACCCTGCGCCGCAAGTGGAAAAGCTGCGGCTGATCCGGCGCCTGATCGACCAGGGCAGGCGGCCCGCCAAGATCATCGGCGCGAGCACCGAGGAGCTGCTCGCGTTGATTGGCGACACGCCCGACTCACGCGCGGTGGCGGCGGCCGACAATCCCCTGCTGCAATACGTGCGGCTGCATCGCAGCGCCGAGCTCGCGGCGGCGCTGCGCCAGGCATTGCT
>JAFEFM010000200.1 GCA_018240585.1 Pseudomonadota bacterium | reverse complement strand
GCGCGGCGCGAGGCGATGCGCACGTCGGCCATGTTGGCGAGGTCGCAGCCGGCGCCGATCGCCGGGCCGTTGACCGCGGCGATCACCGGGATCTCGATGGCCTGGATCGCGAGCGGGATGCGCTGGATGCCGCGGCGGTAGCGCTCGGCCACTTCGGCCACGCCGCCGGCGAAGTCGCCGCCACGCGCCGCCATGTCCTTGACGTTGCCGCCGGCCGAGAAGGCCGAGCCGCTGGCTGCGAGCACCAGCACCGACACCTCGTCGCAGCGGTTCACCCACTCGGCCACGGTGACGATGTCGTCGATCAACCGCGTGCCGGTGAGCGCATTGCGCACGTCGTCGCGGTTCAGGGTCAGCGTGGCGACACGGTTGTCGACCGCGAGCAGGGCGTCTTCGAGCGGGGGAAGCGTCATCGCATCGTCTCCTGTGGGGTGGTGCGGCACGCCGGTCAGCGCGCCGGCTTGTCGAGGGCGGGCAGATCCAGCGTGCCGCGTTCGGTGAAGCGCATGCCGGAGAACAGCGGACCGCCGAGTTTGGCGTGCAGCACGTACGGCACCCTGGACGCGGCGCGCTCGTCCATCAGGCCCAGCGCCTGCCGCACCGCGGCGAGTGCCGACACCGACACCGGCACGCTCACCACCGTCTCGCCGAAGCGCGGCACGCTGCCTTTCTGGTCGCTGACGCCGGTGGCGAAGCTGCGGTCGTTCACCTCGAGTTCGAGCGCCACGCCGTCGAAGTCGATCGAGGTGTCGTTCGGATTCTGCACCCGCAGCTTGACGCGGAAGCGCATCTCCATGCCTTCGCCGGGAATCGGCTCGAGACCGACCACGTTCATGCGCACGGGATCGCGGGTGGGCAGGCCGGCGCAGCCGGTGAAGGCGAGCGCCAGCAGCGCGGCAGCGAGGAGCGACGCGACGCGGGATACGGCGAGGGAGACGAGTGAGCGCATGTCCGTGCCTTCTTCGATGTGGTGGCGGCGATGTCGGCATTCTAAGCGCTTCCCCGGCCGGTGGTCGGCCTGGCCGTCCCGCTGCGCGGCATGCCGGGGTGTGCGCACCGGGTTTCGCCGCTGTTCCGGGCCGCCCCGGAACATGGCAGAGTCATCGCCGGCGGCCGGCCCCTTCCTGCGCTGATGATGATTCCCTATCGTCCCTATGCATATTTTTGGAACAACAGCCGCTGGCTGATGCCCTACGATGACTTACGTAGAGGATTAAGAACCATTCGCATTCTTGATCGGGTAGTTCGCGAGTCGGCCTGACTCGCACGACCGAGCGTGTTTGCACCACAACCAGAGGAGCACCGAGATGGAAAACAACGCGAGTTCTGCAGGCAAGTGTCCCGTGATGCACGGCGGACAGACATCGGCGGGCATGTCCAACACGGCCTGGTGGCCCAAGTCGCTCAACCTCGACATCCTGCACCAGCACGACACCAAGACCAATCCGATGGGCGCGGGCTTCAGCTATCGCGAAGAGCTGAAAAAGCTCGACGTCGACGCACTCAAGAACGACCTCAAGGCGTTGATGACCGACAGCCAGTCGTGGTGGCCGGCCGACTGGGGTCACTACGGCGGCCTGATGATCCGCATGGCGTGGCACGCCGCGGGGACCTACCGCATCGCCGACGGCCGCGGCGGCGCAGGCACCGGCGACCAGCGCTTCGCGCCGCTCAATTCGTGGCCCGACAACGGCAACCTCGACAAGGCACGCCGCCTGCTGTGGCCGATCAAGAAGAAGTACGGCAACAAGATCAGTTGGGCCGACCTCATCATCCTCGCCGGCAACATGGCCTACGAGTCGATGGGCTTCAAGACTTTCGGCTTCGCCTTCGGCCGCGAGGACATCTGGCATCCCGAGAAGGACATCTACTGGGGTTCCGAGAAGGAATGGCTGGCGCCCAGCGGCAGCGAAGGCAGCCGCTACTCCGGCGAGCGCGACCTCGAAAACCCGCTCGCCGCGGTGATGATGGGCCTGATCTACGTGAACCCGGAAGGCGTGGATGGCAAGCCCGATCCGTTCAAGACGGCGCACGACATGCGCGTGACCTTCGCCCGCATGGCGATGAACGACGAGGAGACCGTGGCGCTCACCGCCGGCGGCCATACCGTCGGCAAGGCGCACGGCAACGGCAGCGCGGCCAACCTCGGCCCCGCACCGGAAGGCGCCGACATCGAGGAACAGGGCCTGGGCTGGATGAACCACAAGGCGCGTGGCATCGGCCGCGACACCGTGACCAGCGGCATCGAAGGCGCGTGGACGTCCCAGCCCACGAGGTGGGACAACGGCTACTTCGACATGCTGTTCAAGCACGACTGGTGGCTGCAGAAGTCGCCCGCCGGTGCCTGGCAGTGGGAGCCGGTCAACATCAAGGAAGAGGACATGCCGGCGGACGTCGAGGATCCGTCGATCCGCCGCAAGCCGATGATGACCGATGCCGACATGGCGCTGAAGTTCGACCCCGAGTACCGCAAGATCGCCGAGCGCTTCCGCGACGACCAGGCCTACTTCGAGGACGTCTTCGCCCGCGCCTGGTTCAAGCTCACGCACCGCGACATGGGGCCGAAGGCGCGCTACGTCGGCCCGGACGTGCCCAGCGAAGACCTGATCTGGCAGGATCCGGTGCCCGCCGGCCGCAAGGATTACGACGTCGCCGCGGTGAAGGCGAAGATCGCCGCTGCCGGACTGTCGGTCGGCGACATGGTCGCCACCGCCTGGGACAGCGCCCGCACCTTCCGCGGCTCGGATTACCGCGGCGGCGCCAATGGCGCGCGCATCCGCCTAGCCCCGCAGAAGGACTGGGAGGGCAACGAGCCGGCGCGCCTGGCCAAGGTGCTGGCGGCGTACGAGAGGATCGCAGCGGAGACCGGCGCCAGCGTGGCCGACGTCATCGTGCTGGGCGGCAACGTCGGCCTGGAGCAGGCGATCAAGGCCGCGGGCTTCAATGTGGACGTGCCCTTCGCCCCGGGCCGTGGCGATGCCAGCCAGGCGCAGACCGACGTCGACTCCTTCGCGGTGCTCGAGCCGCTGCACGACGGCTTCCGCAACTGGCAGAAGGCGCACTACGTGGTCCAGCCCGAGGAGATGCTGCTCGACCGCGCCCAGTTGCTCGGCCTGACGGCACCCGAGATGACGGTGCTGATCGGTGGCCTGCGCGTGCTCGGCACCAACCACGGCGGCAGCCGACATGGCGTGTTCACCGATCGCGTCGGCGCGCTGACGAACGACTTCTTCGTCAATCTGACCGACATGGCGTATAGCTGGAAGCCCACCGGGCGCAACAGCTACGACATCGTCGATCGCAAGAGCGGAGCCACCAAATGGACCGCGACCCGCGTCGATCTGGTGTTCGGCTCCAACTCCATCCTGCGCGCCTATGCCGAGGTGTATGCGCAGGACGACAACCAGGAGAAGTTCGTGCGTGACTTCGTCGCCGCGTGGACGAAGGTGATGAACGCCGACCGCTTCGATCCGGCCTGATCGGTTTGGATTGACCCCTGCAGCAGCGCGAGCTGCAGGGGTCTTGCGCGGCTTCAGTGCAAACGAAGAAGGACCGACCGGCCCTTGCGCTGTTCGGTTTTTTTCGTTTGCGCCCATGCTTGGCGCCCGCGAGCGGGAGCAGGCGTGGCTCCGGGCATTCAGAACGATGAGCCAGGCTGCTGCAGGAACTCGGCTTCCTCCGCGGTCGTCTCGCGGCCGAGCGCGGCATTGCGGTGCGGGAAGCGGCCGAAGCGTTGGATGATCTCGCAGTGACGGCGCGCGTAGTCCAGGTAGCCGTCGAACGCCGCGCGCTGTGCGGCCGGCACGGAACCGGCGAGACCGTCGAACAGGCGCACCGCCTCGCGCTGGTCGGCGAGATCCTCGGAATGTTCCAGCGGCAGGTACAGGAACACGCGCTCGATCGGCCGCGCCGCTTCATCGAGCCCGAGCCGGATCGCCTCCCGGGCCCAGCGCCGCGCCAGCGTGTCGAAAGCGAAGGCGGCAGCGTTGCCGCGCCAGATGTTGCGCGGAAACTGGTCGGTGAGCAGCACCAGCGCCAGCCGTCCGCGCAGGCCGCCGAGCCAGGCATCGAGCTGGCCGAACGCGGCCTGCTGCACCATCGGCGAAAACCGCCGGCCGATCTCCGCATCCACCTCCGCCTGCTTGCGCCACCACAGCGCCGATTGCCGGTCGATGACTTCCGCATCGTCGGCATGCGGGCCGAACCAGAAGGCGTGGATCGTGTCGGGGGTTTCCATCAGAGGCTCCCGCGGGCGGACCTGGATGTCTTTCAGGATAGTGCAGGAAAGGGGGCAAGAGTCCG
>JAFEFM010000001.1 GCA_018240585.1 Pseudomonadota bacterium | reverse complement strand
GCGTGCGCTGCGCGAGGGCTGGCGGCTGCCGGTGGGCGAGCCTTTCCGCCAGGCGGCCTGGGATGCGGCCAAGCAGCAACTGCTCGACACCGTCAGCGCGCACCGCTATGCGGCAGCGCGCATCGTGCAGAGCCGTGCCGAAGTCGACCCCGATGCGGCTACGGCCCGGCTGTCGCTGACGCTCGACAGCGGCCCCGCCTTCTATCTCGGAGAACTGCAGGTCGAGGGCCTGGAGGCGCTGCCCGAGGATCTCGTACGCCGCTACAGCACGCTGAAACCCGGCGCTCCTTACGATCGCGACGCGCTGCTCGCCTTCCAGAGCGGTCTGCAGAACACGCCGCATTTTGCGTCGGTGGTGGTCGACATCGATCGTGACCCGGCGCTCGCCGCCGCCGTGCCGGTGCGAGTGCAGGTGGCCGAAGCCAAGCCGAAGACCCTGGGATTCGGCGGCGGTTTCTCCACCAACACCGGCTACCGTGTCGAAGCCAGCTACCGTGACGTCAATCTGCTGCGGCGCGGCTGGGAGCTCGGCACCGGCCTGCGCCTGGAACAGCGGCGCCAGTCCTTGTATGCGGATGTGTTCATGCCGCCCGCGGGAGCACATCGCGACAGCTTCGGTGCGTTGATCGACCGCAGTAACGTCGAAGGCCTGAAGATCGCTTCCGAGGCCGTCGGTGTGGCACGCAAGACGGTACGCGGCGACATCGAAACCCAGCTCGCCCTGCGTCTGCAACGTGAGCGTGTGCAGCCCGATGGTGCCAGGGCCAGCGAACACAACACGCTGACCGCCAACTGGACCTGGATCCGGCGCGCGGTGAATGACCTGCTCGATCCGCGCAGCGGCAACGTCCTTGAGTTCCAGGTCGGCGGCGGCAGCAGCATCGCGCTGTCGGACCAGAACTTTGTTCGCCTTTACGGCCGCCTGGTGCATTACCGCCCGGTCGGCGAGCGCGACGTGCTGATCCTGCGCGCCGAGGGCGGCGCCACGCTGGCACCGAGCCGCGACGGCATCCCGCAGGACTTCCTGTTCCGCACCGGCGGGGCGCAGACGGTGCGCGGCTACGCCTATCAAAGCGTGGGCGTGCGCGAGGGCAACGCCACCGTGGGCGGGCGCTATCTGGGCGTGGTGAGCGCCGAGTACGTGCGCTGGTTCCGCCCGGACTGGGGCACCGCCGTCTTCATCGACGCCGGCGATGCCACCGATGACCGCCGCAACTTCAACCTGCGTACCGGCTACGGCGTCGGCGCTCGCTGGCGCAGTCCCGCCGGTCCGCTGGCGATGGATCTGGCCTGGGGCCAGCAGGAGCAGAAGCTGCGGCTGCACTTCAGCGT
>JAFEFM010000019.1 GCA_018240585.1 Pseudomonadota bacterium | reverse complement strand
TTCCGCGCCCTGGAACAGCCCGCAGTCGATCAGCAGGCTGTCATCGCCTTCGACGAAGAGCTGGTGGCACGAGCCGGTCACGCCGTGGCGTGCACCATGATGGACGATGGTCGGGTTCATGGGGATTGCATTGTATATGTCATGAATGACAATCCCAAAAGAATATTCCGGGGAGCGCTCACTCGATCTTGCGCAGGTACTCCCGGGTGAACATGCGCTCGGGAAGGTCGCGCACGGCCATGTTGTCGTAGGTCAGCACCGACACGTCGCCCTTCTTCAGTGCGTCTTCCATCACCAGGCGGGTGGGGCGCACGCGTCCGGCCAGCTCGCGGAATTCCTCGTAGCGGCAGCTCTTCAGCAGGCGGCCCGACAAGGCGTAGAACTCGGCCTTCACCGGACGATTGTCCTTCTCGTTCACCCAGTACTTCACCTTCGCATAGGTCACGCTGCGATCGACCGCGGTCAGGTCGAGCACCAGCGCGGGCTGCCCGTTGATCGTCTCGCGCCCGACGATGCGCGGCGAATAGTCGCCGGCGAAGTTGGCGCGCGCGAGGTCCCCATTGGCCACCTGGCCGGTGAGTCGCTGGGCGAGCGACAGGCGCACCGGTTGAGACACGGTGGGCATGAAGATCCACAGGTCGCGTCCGCGCATCAGCAGCGTCTGGCCGCGGTCGGTGGCCGGTTCCAGCGTCATGACGATGGTGTTCTCATTGCCGCGCGACAACACGCGGAACTTGCGCTCGTCGGTGGTCTGCCCCTCGCTGCTGCTCTTGACGGAGATCTCCGTCTGGAAGCTCTCGCGCGGAAAGCGGATCTCGTCGGCACGCGTCACCGCGCGCACCGCGGCTTCGTCCACCTCGGCAGGCGCCTGTGGCGCGTCCTCGGCCCGCGCAAGGCCGGCGGCCCAGGACGGAAACAGCAGGCTGCCGGCCAGACCGGCGAGGAAGGTGCGGCGGGATCGTGTGCTCAGGCTCATGGATGTTATCCTTGTTGCGTTTTTCATTACGTATTTGCTATCTCGATGCCG
>JAFEFM010000199.1 GCA_018240585.1 Pseudomonadota bacterium | reverse complement strand
GGGCGCCGGGCCGAAGCCCATGATGCGCGGCGGCACACCGGCGGTGGCCATCGCCACCACGCGGGCGCGCGGCGTCAGGCCGTGGCGCTCGGCGGCGGCCTCGGAGGCGAGCAGCAGCGCGCAGGCACCGTCATTGACGCCCGAGGCATTGCCGGCGGTGACGGTCAGATCGGGACCATTGACGCCCTTGAGCTTGGCCAGCATCTCGAGCGTGGTGTCGGGGCGCGGATGCTCGTCGGTGTCGAACAGGATCGGGTCGCCCTTCTTGCGCGGGATCTCGACCGGCACCAGCTCTTCGCGGAAGCGACCGGCGGCGTTGGCGGCAGCCCAGCGTTGCTGCGAGCGCAGCGCGAAGGCGTCCTGGTCGGCGCGCGAGATCCCGAACTGCTCGGCGACGTTGTCCGCCGTCTGCGGCATCGAGTGCGTGTCGTACAGCTTCTTCATCATCGGGTTGGGGAAGCGCCAGCCGATGGTGGTGTCGTAGATCGCGGCATTGCGCGAGAAGGCGGACTCGGCCTTGCCCATGACGAAGGGCGCGCGCGACATGCTCTCGACGCCGCCGGCGATCATCAGGTCGGTTTCGCCCGACTTGATCGAGCGCGCGGCCAGGCCGATGGCGTCCATGCCGGAGCCGCACAGGCGGTTGACCGTGGTGCCGGGCACTTCGATCGGCAGGCCGGCGAGCAGGCCCGACATGCGGGCGACGTTGCGGTTGTCTTCGCCGGCCTGGTTGGCGCAGCCGTAGATGATGTCTTCCACCGCGGCCCAGTCGACCTGCGGGTTGCGCGTCATCAGCGCCTTGAGCGGCACCGCGCCGAGGTCGTCGGCGCGCACGGCGGCCAGGGTGCCGCCGTAGCGGCCGATGGGGGTGCGGATGGCGTCGCAGATGAATGCCTGGGTCATCGCCTGCTCCTTACAGTTGCTTCGGGCGCTGGTCGATGACGCGGCGTGCCTTGCCGGTCAGCGTGCGCGGAATGGCTTCGAACTCCATCACGTTCACCTTGGTGCTGATGCCGATGATGGTCTTGATGTGGTGCTGCAGTTCCCGCGCGATGCCCTCGCTCTCGGTGCGGCTGAGCTTGCCCGACAGCTCGCGCTGGACCTCGACGCGGATCTCGACGTTGTCGAGGTGGCCGTCACGCGTCAGCACGATCTGGTAGTTACCCGACAGGCGCTTGTCGCGCATGATCTGCTCCTCGATCTGGGTCGGGAACACGTTCACGCCGCGCACGATCAGCATGTCGTCCGAGCGGCCGGTGATCTTGCCGATGCGGCGGAACGAGCGCGC
>JAFEFM010000198.1 GCA_018240585.1 Pseudomonadota bacterium | reverse complement strand
GGCGTGCTCGCGTCGCACATGGTCGGTGCGCTGTTCAGCGGGCTGCTCGTGTTCCTGCTGGTGCAGCTTGCGCAGCCCCTGGTGGGCCGGTTCGCCTCCGGCCACAACGCCAGGGTGCTGGCCACGCTGGGCATCGCCATCATCGTGGTCGGCGGCCTGGTGAAGGCGGGGCTGTGGATCGCGGTGCTGCTGCACAGCGGCTCGGGCCTGGACGCGCTGTGGGTGAAGATCGCCGAGACCATCGACAGCGCAAACGGCATCCTCCCCGCCTGGGTGCTCGCCAGCCTGCCCAGCACCGCGTCGGACCTGAAGGACGCGGTGGTGCACTGGCTGCGCGAGCATGCGGCGGAACTGCGCCTCGTCGGCAAGGAGGCGGGCGTGGGCGTGGTGCAGATCCTGATCGGCATGCTCGTCGCCGCCCTCGTCGCGGTGCAGGAGGTGGACGAGCCGCATCAGCAGCGGCCCCTCGCGCAGGCGCTGAGCGAGCGCATCGAGCGCTTCTACGCGATGTTCCGCACCGTGTTCGTGGCGCAGGGCAAGATCGCCACCATCAACGCGACACTCACCGGCATCTACCTGCTGGGCGTGCTGCCGGCGCTCGGCATCTCGCTGCCCTTCGTCAAGACGATGATCCTGGTGACCTGGCTCGTCGGCTTCCTGCCGGTGGCCGGCAACCTGATCTCCAACACGATCATCGTGCTGATCAGCCTGTCGGTGTCCGCGCTGGCCGCGGTGCTGTCGCTCGCCTTCCTGATCCTGGTGCACAAGCTCGAATGGCTGGTGATCGGCAAGGTGGTGGGGGAGCAGATCGGCGCCAAGGCGTGGGAAATCCTGCTCGCCATGCTGGTCATGGAGCGCCTGTTCGGCCCCGGGGGACTGGCGATCGCGCCGGTGACCTACGCCTATGTGAAGGCCGAGCTCAAGGCTGAGGCCTTGATCTGACGCGGCGCGCGGCGCACACCGCGGCCGCGGGTTCAGTCGATGCGGAACGCGCCGTCGTCGTACGCGGCGCAGAAGGTGGCCCAGTCTCCGTTCACGGCTGCGGCGCACTGCCGCGCAAGCTCGATCAGTTCGCCGCGCCAGACGGGGTGCGTGCCGAAGTCGATCAGCGCGTCGGCGATCGCCGATCCGTCGCGGCCGCTGCTGCGCAACTGGGCCCAGGCGACGATCTTCCCCATCGTCCCGATCAAGTCCGCGAGCCGCTTCTGCCGCCTGTTGCAGCCGGTCAGATCGACGCGGTCCTCGGACGGTTGCAGGGCGCGCAGCACGCAGGACTGGCCGTCGAGGTGAACCGGCTGCAGGAAGGCCATGGAGATGGCCTGCATGCGCCGCTGCACGGCCACGACGCGCCGGGCTTCGCTTTCCCATTGCGGCTGGCGCGCAGCGAGGTGGGGCAGCAGCGAGGATGGCTGCGCCGCCTTCAGGTCCAGCAGATCGTTGCCGTCGGGCGAGCCCTTGCCTTCCACCAGGATGATGTAGCGCTCCACCCCCAGGCTGCCGTTGCCGGAGATGCGGCGGGCGACGTCGAGCGGCCTGAAGAAACGCGGCGCGGGCTGGCGCG
>JAFEFM010000197.1 GCA_018240585.1 Pseudomonadota bacterium | reverse complement strand
CGACACCACCTGGGAATTCAAGCTGCGCCGCGGCGTGAAATTCCACGACGGCAGCGAGATGACCGCCGACGACGTGCTGTTCTCGCTCGACCGCCCGGCGCAGATCACCGCCAGCCCTGGCCCCTTCACCAGTTACACCAAGCCCATCGTCGCCAAGCAGGCGGTGGACCGCTACACCGTGCGGCTGAAGACGGCGAGCGCCTACGGCCCGCTGCCGCTGGACCTGATCTCGATCTTCATCGTGTCGAAGAAGGCCGCGGCGAAGGCCACGCAGGAGCAGTTCAACAGCGGCGCCGCGGCGATCGGCACGGGCCCCTTCAAGCTGGTGAGCTTCCGCAAGGGCGAGAGCATCGAGATCGCGCGCAACGACGCCTACTGGGGCGCGAAGCCCGAATGGGACAAGGTGCAGTTCAAGGTGCTCGCCAGCGACGCACCGCGCCTGGCCGCGCTGCTGGCCGGCGACGTGGATCTGATCGAGGCGGTGCCGCCGGCCGATCTGGCAAGGCTGAAGGGCAACCCCAAGGTCGGGCTGGCGCAGCACACCACCTGGCGCACCATCTTCTGGCAGCTCGACCAATTCCGCGACGTCTCGCCCTTCGTCACCGACAAGGCCGGCAAGCCGCTGGCGAAGAATCCGCTGAAGGACGTGCGCGTGCGCCAGGCGATCTCGAAGGCGATCAACCGCCAGGCGCTGGTCGAACGCACGCTGGAAGGGCTGGCGCAGCCAGCCTCCAACCTGAACTCGCCGGGCATCTTCGGCTACAACGCCGAGCTGAAGGTCGAAGCCTACGATCCGCAGGGCGCGAAGAAGCTGCTCGCCGACGCCGGCTACCCCGACGGCTTCGGCCTCACGCTGCACGGCCCCAACAACCGCTACATCAACGACGAGCAGGTGGTGCAGACCGTTGCCCAGTTCCTTAACCGCGTCGGCATCCAGGCCAAAGTGGAGACACAGCCGCTGTCGGTGTATTTCGGCAAGGCGCGCGCCAGCGACTACAGCATGGCGATGCTGGGCTGGGGCTCGCTGGCGAGCGACTTCACGCTGCGCTCCATCGTCGGCACACCCAACCCGGACACCGGCTGGGGCACCTGGAACTGGGGAAAGTACAGCAACCCGGCGGTGGACAAGCTGGTGCAGCAGGCGCTCGGCTCGGTCGATGTGGCCAGGCGCGAGGATTTCGCGCGGCAGGCGGTGAAGG
>JAFEFM010000196.1 GCA_018240585.1 Pseudomonadota bacterium | reverse complement strand
GCGCGCTCATCGCCGACGCGCTGCGCCGCCACGGCAGCCTGGCACGCACCGCCGAAGCGCTGTGCATCGCCAAGACCACGCTGCACGACAAGGTGCGCAAGTATGGGCTGAGCGAGTGACGTGAGATTGTCGCCACGCGGTCTCAACATGCGTGCTTTCGGCACCGATGCCGTGGAGATCCAGGCCGTGCTGGCATCGACCTCGGTCGACGGCGAGCAGTTGGATGCCCTCGTCGCCAGACTGTCTGCGCTTGAATGCGTAACTCAGGCATTCTGGAGCCCGTCGACCAGTGACTGAAGAATGAGATGGACACGATCGAAGATTTCACGGTGTACGGGGACGGCCCGGACAAGGACGCAGCGGTCAGGCGCAGCACCTCGGTCAGCATCGTTGCCAACCTCGTCGTGCTGATCGCCAACGCCTTGCACGACTTGATGGTCGAGGCCACGCTCAGCGTGGAAGCCGGGCACGACATTGCCGTCGAGGCGCGCAGTCGCGTCATGAAGCGCCATCGCGTGCTCAACGTGATGACGCACGTGGATCCGTGGCAGCGGCCCGATCGTGACCACGCAGCGGTCGTGCCGATGACCACCGGCTGAGGCCTCGCGGTGGAGCCGGATCTCGCGCGTGGCCTGACTGCGATCGAGGCCCGCGAACGCCTCGAGCGCGATGGTCCCAATGAACTGCCGCCCGCAACCCGGCGCGGTGCCTGGGGGATCCTGCGGGACGTCGTGCTCGAACCCATGTTCGTGCTGCTTGTGGCGTGCGGGGCCATTTATCTTGTCCTCGGCGATCGCCACGAAGCCTTGATGCTGCTCGGTTTCGTGCTCGTGGTCATCGTCATCACCTACGTGCAGAAACGCCGCAGCGAGAAGTCCATCGAGGCCTTGCGCGACCTGTCCAGTCCGCGTGCGCTGGTCGTTCGTGATGGTCAGCCGGTCCGCGTCGCGGGCCGGGAGCTCGTCGTCGGCGACATCGTCCTCCTCGCCGAAGGCGACCGTGTGCCGGCCGACCTGCGCCTGGTCGAGGCAGCAAACCTGTCGATTGACGAGTCACTGCTGACCGGTGAGTCGGCGCCGGTAATCAAGCAGCACGACTGCGATGCCGATGTGGCGAGCGACGATCCGCGCTTCCTGGCGTTCTCGGGCACCTTGGTGACGCAGGGAACCGGGCGCGGCGTGATTCGGGCGACCGGTGACCGCAGCGCGTTGGGACGCATCGGCGCCTCGCTGCAGGCGATCTCGCTCGAACGCACGCCGGTGCAGCAGGAAACGCAGCGCATCGTCACCGTCGTGGCCGCTCTCGGGCTGACCCTGGCGACCGGATTGGCGCTGGCGTGGGGTCTCACGCACGGGGACTGGGTGCACGGGCTGTTGGCCGGGCTCACGCTCGCGATGGCCATCCTTCCCGAGGAACTCCCGGTCGTGCTGACCATCTTCCTGGGACTGGGCGCCTGGCGGCTGGCGCG
>JAFEFM010000195.1 GCA_018240585.1 Pseudomonadota bacterium | reverse complement strand
GCTGCGCTGGACCGCGGGCGCGTGTGCCTGGCGGCTGAAATGCTGGGTGCCACGCAGAGCCTGTTCGACACCACCGTCGAGTACCTGAAGACGCGTGTGCAGTTCGATGTGCCGATCGGCTCCTTCCAGGCGCTGCAGCACCGCGCGGCGTGGTGCTACGCCCACCTGCAGCTCGCGCGCAGTACGGTGATGGCCGGCCTGGCGGCGATGGACGACCCGGCGCTCGACGCGGCCGCGCGCGCGCGCATGGCCAGCCTCGCCAAGTGGAAGGCCGGCGACGCCGCCCACCGCATCAGCCGCGAGGCGGTGCAGATGCACGGCGGCATGGGCGTCACCGACGAGCTCGACGTCGGCCTCTACCTGAAGCGCATCCGTGTCGCCCAGGCCAGCCTCGGCGATGGCGACTTCCACTGCCAGCGCTATGGCGAGCTGACGGCGGCGGAGGTCTGAAGTCATGGACGCGAAGGAGCGCGGTTTCCTCGCCGGCAAGGTTGCCATCGTCACCGGAGCGGGCCAGGGCATCGGCCGCGGGGTCGCGCTGCAACTGGCGGAGCAGGGCGCGCGCGTGGTGGTGTCGGACATCAACGCCGACACCGCAGCCGAAACCGTGTCGATCGCGCGGTCGCGCGGCGGTGACGCGCTGGCGATCGGTTGCGACATCGCCGACAGCGCGAGCGTCGAGACCCTGGTCGAGGAGGTCGCGGCGCACTTCGGTGCGATCCACATCCTGGTCAACAACGCCTTCCTCGGCAACATGCCCGGCCCGCTCGAGAGCAAGGCGGCGGGCGACTTCGCGCGCGCGTTGCAGGGCAGCCTGTACGCCCCGCTGGCGGCAATGCAGCGGGTCTTTCCGTTCATGAAGGCACAGGGCTGGGGCCGCATCATCAACATGTGCTCGCTCAACGGCGTCAACGCGCACATGTATACGGCCGACTACAACGTCAGCAAGGAAGCGCTGCGCTGCCTCACCCGCAGCGCAGCGCGCGAGTGGGCGCCGCACGGCATCACCGTCAACGCCATCTGCCCCGGTGCGCGCACCCCAGCCTACGAGCGCTTCGCCGCCGCGTCGCCGGAGAACGCGGCGCAGTTGCTGAAGCAGAACCCGATGGGCCGCATGGGCGAGCCCGAGCAGGACATCGGCAGCGCCGTCGCCTTCATCTGCAGCGACGCCGGCCGCTACATGACCGGCAACACCGTCTTCCTCGACGGCGGCTCGCACATCAATGGTGTGTCGTGGCAGCCAGCGGCGCGCTGACCGCGTGATGCGCTGGCTACCGGCGGCACCCGACCTCGATGCGCTTCTCGCCCGCTACGGCGAGGCCTACAAGTGGATTGCGCTGGCGGTGGTCGGCACCGGCATCATCGCCTCGGTGTTCGCCACCACCAGCTTCAACGTCGCGGTTCCCGCGCTCGGCAGCTACTTCGGGCTCGGGCAGCACCAGGTGCAATGGGCGATCACCGGCTTCCTCGCCGCGCTCACGCTGGCCATGCTGCCGACCCCGTGGCTGATCGAGCGGGTCGGCTTCCGTCGTCTGTTCCTCGGCGGCAACCTCATGCTCGCCCTCGCCAGCGTGGCGGGTGCCCTCGGCACGGATTTCGGTTTCGTGGTGGCGATGCGCGTGCTGCAAGGCGTCGCCGCCGGCCTGTTGCAGCCGCTGACCATCATGGTCGTGATGCGGCACTTCCCGGCTTCGAGCCAGGGCAGGGCGCACGGCATGATCGGCTTCGGCATCGTGCTGGCGCCCGCGGCAGCGCCCTCGCTCGCCGGCGTGCTGCTCGACCGTTTCGGCTGGCAATC
>JAFEFM010000194.1 GCA_018240585.1 Pseudomonadota bacterium | reverse complement strand
GCCCGGCGAGAAAGTGCTCGATCTCGGCTGCGGCGACGGCAGCCTGCTCGGACACCTGATGAAGGTGCGCCAGGTCCAGGGCTATGGCGTCGAAAACGATCCCGACAAGCTGGTGAGCTCGATCCGCAGCGGCATCAACGTGATCCAGATGGACATGGAGAAGGGCCTCACCGGCATCGAGAACGGCTTCTTCGACCACGTGATCATGAGCCTGTCGCTGCAGGCGATGCACAACACCCAGGGCATCCTGGCAGAGATGCTGCGCGTCGGCCGCGAGGCGGTGGTGAGCTTCCCCAACTTCGGCTACTGGCGCCACCGCCAGAGCATCCTCAACGGCCGCATGCCGGTGTCGGAAAGCCTGCCGCACCAGTGGTACAACACGCCCAACGTGCGCTTCTTCACCATCGCCGACTTCGACGCGCTGTGCGACATGAACGGCATCGCGGTGCGCGAGCGCCTGGCCTTCGACGAGGGCAAGCTGGTGCTCGAAGAGCCCAACTTCCTCGCCAGCGTGGCGGTGTACCGGCTCGGTCGCAACGGCTGAGCACCAACGCGGGACTTGGCGCAACCTTGTCGCGGCGGGTGCCTATACTGCATTGAGCTGAACTGAGCGCGGAACCGCGGACGCCGGCCGCGGAAGGAGATCGCGATGAGCGAGTCCAGTGGTGCGACCCTGATCGCCACCGGGATGCTGCCTTTCGTGGTGCTGGTGAGCGCGGCCCTCACCGCGCCGGTGTCGATGGCGCTGCTGGCGTTGTACCGGCGCGCAGTGCTGCGCTCGATGGCCGAACGCGGCGAGGCTGCCACCGACGCTCGTCCCGAAGCACCCGCCACCGTGCTGCCGCCGCCTGCGGTCGAACTGCAGCTCGAGTTTTTCACCGGGCCGGCAACGGCGGTGCCCGCAGCCACCCAGGTGCGGGCAGCGCGCGCGCTGAGGCGCGCGGGCGCAGTGCAGCTCGCCGGCGGCATCGCCTACGCGGCCGTGCTGGCTGCGGCGTGGATGGT
>JAFEFM010000193.1 GCA_018240585.1 Pseudomonadota bacterium | reverse complement strand
CCGCGGCTCAGCGCGAGCATGGCAAAGCCCGCTGCGCCCACGAGGGCGACGAGCAACCACACCAGTTTGGACTTCACGCGAATCTCCAGAAGTTGCAATGAGATCCGGGGCGTGCCGACTGTCTCCCTGCAGGGGCAAGCCTGGACATCGAGGGGTCCGCCGTGTGGCGGTTATTGTTTTGTACCGACGATGAAACGGGACCGGAAAGTTTTATTGTAGGCAAAGCGCACACCCTTGTGCCTTGCGCTGGATCAGGTGTTGCACGGTCTGTTGAAATTTGCAAGCGTATGCGCATGGCGCAGCCGCTGCTGTCAGAATCGCGCCTTCCGCCGCCTTGCGCCTTCCACAGGCGCCCTGCCCAATTGATCGTCCGCCCCCGCCCCCACTGGATTCGTCTCATTTTCGTCCGCCGCGGCTCGCTCGTGCGGCGCATCCTCTCGCAACAGATCTTTGTCTTCCTGCTGTCGTGTGCGGTGGTGCTCGCCCATGGGCAGATGTTCCACTGGAAGGTCACGCTGACGTCCGCGCCGTTTTCGCTGATGGGGGTGGCGCTCGCCATCTTCCTGGGTTTTCGCATCAACGCGAGCTACGACCGCTACTGGGAAGCGCGCAAGTTCTGGGGCGCGGTGCTGGTCGAAGGCCGCAACCTGGCGCGCCATGCCCTGAGTCTGACCGGCGGTGGAGTCGATGCGCGACCTTTCGTGCTCGGGCTGATCGGCTTCGCCGCCGCGATGCGCAACCAGTTGCGCGGCCGTCCGCGCGAGGATGGTCTCGCCGGGCTGTTGCCGGACGAAGTTCTGGAGCGCGTCGGCCAGGCGCGCTTCGCGCCGGCACTGGTGCTGCTGTGGCTGGCGCAGTGGCTGCGCAGTGTGCGCGAGGCGGGGCATCTGTCGCCGATGCTGGCGCAGCACATGGAGCAGTCGCTGGACGCGCTGTCTGCGGCGCTGGGCGGCTGCGAGCGCATCGCCAACACGCCGCTGCCCTTCACCTATTCGGTGATCCTGCACCGCAGCTCCTACTTCTACTGCATGCTGCTGCCCTTCGGCCTGGTGGACACCATCGGCTGGATGACGCCGCTGGTCGTCGCCTTCGTGTCCTACACTTTCTTTGCGCTGGAAGCGCTCAGCGACGAGATCGAGGAGCCGTTCGGCACCATG
>JAFEFM010000192.1 GCA_018240585.1 Pseudomonadota bacterium | reverse complement strand
AGCGGTCGAGAATCTCTCTTAGCGCAGCTACCAGAACCTCGCACTGTTCGTCTGTCCCCACCGTGATGCGCAGGAACTGGTCGATGCGTGGCGCCTTGAAGTGGCGCACGATGATCGCACGCTTGCGCAACTCTGCCGCCAACTCTGCGCCGTCATGCTGCGGATGGCGGGCGAAGATGAAGTTGGCGGCCGAGGGCAGGACGTCGAAGCCCAGTTCGGCCAACTGCGCGACCAGCGCTTCCCGGGTGGCGATGACCTTGCGGCAGCTTTCCTGGAAATGCGCTTCATCCTCGACTGACGCCACCGCGCCCGCGATCGCGAGGCGGTCCAGCGGATAGGAGTTGAAGCTGTTCTTCAACCGCTCCAGTCCTGCGATCAGGTCGGCGTGACCCGCGGCGAAGCCCACGCGCAGACCGGCGAGCGAGCGGCTCTTGGAGAATGTGTGGACGACGAGCAGGTTCGGGTAGCGGTCGACCAGTCCGATCGCGCTATCGCCTCCGAAGTCGACATAGGCTTCGTCGATCAGCACCACCGCGTCCGGGTTCGAGGCGACGATACGCTCGACGTCGGCGAGCGCCATCAGCCGGCCGGTCGGCGCGTTCGGATTCGGGAAGATGATCGCGCCCGGGCGGTCGTCTCCTTGCGGGAGGTAGTCTTCCACGCGGATCGAGTAGTCGTCGGCCAGCGGGATCGTGCGGTGCTCGACGCCATACAGGCCGCAATAAACCGGATAGAAGCTGTAGGTGATGTCGGGGAACCACAGCGGCCGCTCATGCTTGAGCAGCGCCAGGAAGGCGTGGGCCAGGACTTCGTCGGAGCCGTTGCCGACGAAAATCTGGTTCGGCTGCAGGCCGTGACGCCTTGCCAGCGCTGTCTTCAGGGCGTCACAGTTCGGATCCGGATACAGGCGCAATGCATCGCTGGTTGCGGCGCGGATTGCTTCCAGCGCCCTGGGGGATGGACCGTACGGGTGCTCGTTGGTGTTGAGCTTGACGAGATTGTCCATCTTGGGCTGCTCGCCCGGCACATAGGGGGTCAGGCCGTGGACCACGGCGCTCCAGTAGCGGCTCATGCGGATGTCTGCGGTTGATGGCGATCAGTCGGCGGACCTCCTGCAACGCGTGTGCGGCTGGCCGGTCCAAAGGAAGGGTTGCGCGTTGCAGCCACTTCGCCGGGCGATGTTATCATGGCCCGAACCTACCTCTTCCAGGCCCGTTTCAGCCATGCGGCAAGCCGACGTCACACGCAATACCCTCGAAACCCGCATCTCGGTGCGCATCGATCTCGATGGCACCGGCAAGGGCGCGCTCGATACCGGCGTTCCCTTCCTCGATCACATGCTCGACCAGATCGTGCGCCACGGCCTGATCGACCTCGACGTCCATTGCGAGGGCGACACCCACATCGACGATCATCACACCGTCGAGGATGTCGGCATCACCATCGGCCAGGCTTTCGCCCGGGCGCTCGGCGACAAGAAAGGGGTGCGCCGCTACGGCCACGCCTATGTGCCGCTCGACGAGGCGCTCTCGAGGGTGGTGGTGGATTTCTCCGGACGCCCCGGGCTGCACTATTTCGTGAATTACACGCGTGCGCGCATCGGCAACTTCGATGTTGACCTCGTGCGCGAGTTCTTCCAGGGCTTCGTCAATCACGCCGGCGTCACGCTGCACATCGACAATTTGCGCGGCGACAATGCGCACCACCAGTGCGAGACGGTGTTCAAGGCCTTCGCCTGCGCGCTGCGCATGGCGGCGGAGCGCGACGAGCGCGCATCCGGTGTCATTCCGTCCACCAAAGGGGCGCTCTGAGCGACTCCGGCGGTTTCTCCGCATCGATTCCTTTCGTCTCCCACAGCGAGTTCTCCCGATGACCTCAGTGGCCATCATCGATTACGGCATGGGCAACCTGCGTTCGGTCGCCAAGGCGATCGAGCATGTCGCGCCCGGCCACGACGTGTTCGTGACTTCCGATCCCGCCCGCGTCGCCGCGGCGGCACGGGTGGTATTCCCGGGGCAGGGCGCGATGCCCGACTGCATGCGCGAGCTTGACCTGCGCGGCCTGCGGCAGGCGGTACTCGGGGCCGCGGCGAGCAAGCCCTTCCTGGGGATCTGCATCGGCGAGCAGATGCTGTTTCAGCACAGCGCCGAAGGCGACGTCCCGGGCCTGGGCATCCTGCAGGGCGAAGTGGTCCGCTTCCCGGACGCGCGCATGGTGGCGGCCGATGGCGCGCGCCTGAAAGTGCCGCACATGGGCTGGAACGAGGTGTGGCAAAGCAGTCCGCATGCGCTGTGGGAAGGCATTCCCGATGGCGAGCGCTTCTACTTCGTGCACAGCTATTTCGTGCAGCCGGCCGATCTGGCGGAGGTGGCCGCGCAAACCGACTACGGCGTGCGCTTTACCAGTGCGGTAGCGCGGGCTAATATCTTCGCGGTCCAGTTCCACCCCGAGAAAAGCGCGGCAGCCGGCCTTCGCCTGCTCGCGAATTTCGTCCAGTGGGCACCCTGATTCAGTCCTGCCCACGTTTCCTTCCCGTTCAAGAAATCTGACCCGGTATGTTGCTGATCCCCGCCATCGACCTCAAGGACGGTCATTGTGTGCGCCTGAAGCAAGGCGAAATGGATGCCGCCACGGTGTTCTCCGAAGATCCGGGCGCGATGGCGCGGCACTGGCTCGATGCCGGTGCGCGTCGGCTGCACCTGGTTGACCTGAATGGGGCCTTCGCCGGCAAGCCCAAGAACGGCGCCGCGATCCGTGCCATCACCGATGTCGTCGGCGACGACATTCCGGTGCAACTCGGCGGCGGCATCCGCGACCTCGACACCATCGAGCACTACCTCGACAACGGCATCAGCTACGTCATCATCGGCACCGCGGCGGTGAAGAACCCGGGCTTCCTGCACGACGCCTGTGGTGCCTTCCCCGGCCACATCATCGTCGGCCTGGATGCGAAGGACGGCAAAGTGGCGGTGGATGGCTGGTCCAAGCTCACTGGTCACGATGTGGTTGATCTGGCGAAAAAGTTCGAGGACTACGGTGTCGATTCAGTCATCTACACCGACATCGGTCGCGACGGCATGCTTTCTGGCGTCAACATCGAGGCCACGGTGCGCCTGGCGCGCGCGCTGCGCATTCCGGTCATCGCCAGCGGCGGCATCACCGACCTGCGCGACATCGACGCGCTGTGCGCGGTCGAGGACGAGGGCATCATGGGTGCCATCACGGGCCGCGCGATCTACGAAGGCACGCTGGATTTCGCCGCTGCGCAGGCGCGCGCCGACGAACTGAGCGGCGTCACCGAATGAATACTCCTGCTGAGCGCCACTGATGCTCGCCAAACGCATCATCCCCTGCCTGGACGTCAACGCCGGGCGAGTCGTCAAGGGCGTCAATTTCGTCGAGCTGCGCGACGCTGGCGATCCGGTGGAGATCGCGCGGCGTTACGACGAGCAGGGCGCCGACGAGATCACCTTCCTCGACATCACCGCCAGTTCCGACGTGCGCGACATCATCCTGCACGTCGTCGAGCAGGTGGCCGAGCAGGTCTTCATCCCGTTGACGGTTGGTGGTGGCGTGCGCAGCGTCGACGACGTTCGCCGGCTGCTCAACGCCGGCGCGGACAAGGTCAGCATGAACACCGCCGCGGTGAACAATCCGCAGCTCGTGCATGACGCGGCAAGCAAGGTCGGCAGTCAGTGCATCGTCGTCGCCATCGACGCCAAGCAGACGGCGCCCGGGAAGTGGCAGGTGTTCACCCATGGTGGCCGCAACAACACCGGTCTGGATGCGATCGAGTGGGCGCGCAAGGTGGAAGCCCTGGGCGCGGGCGAGATCCTCCTCACCAGCATGGACCGCGACGGCACCAAGGTCGGCTTCGATCTCGGGCTTACCCGCGCAGTCTCCGATGCGGTGCGTATCCCGGTCATCGCCAGCGGCGGCGTGGGCACGCTGGAGCACCTGGCCGATGGCGTGACCGAAGGCAGGGCCGACGCGGTGCTGGCAGCGAGCATCTTCCATTTCGGGCAGCATACGGTGCGCGAGGCCAAGGAGCTGATGCGCGCGCGCGGCATCGAGGTGCGGCTGTGAGCGTCAGCACGAAGTGGCTCAACGAGGTCCAGTGGGACGCGCAGGGCCTGGTGCCGGTGATCGCCCAGGAAGCGT
>JAFEFM010000191.1 GCA_018240585.1 Pseudomonadota bacterium | reverse complement strand
TCGCGAGTCCGACCGCATGCAGGAACACCGCGGGCGAGCGCGGTGTGAGGTCGGAGGCGTACAGGATGGACTTGATTTCGTAGCTCATGCTTCAACTCCTGAGTGGCGAGTTCGCTATTGGGCGACCGCGGCCGGCATGATGCCCGCGGTCGCATGCTCGACGCCGAGTTTAGGAGCAGGGCCGGGGCGCATGCGATGCCGCGGCTGATAGCCTACATACGGATTGCCTGATAGGCAGCAGTGGGCTTCTGCTGAGCGGGTGGTGCCACACCCGGTTCATCCCGATGCCTTGGCCTGATGGCGGGCCAGCGTCTGGGAAGGTGTCTCGCCGAAGAGCTTGCGGTACTCGATCGAGAAACGGCCGAGGTGGGAAAAGCCCCAGTCCATCGCAATGGACGATACGTTGCCGGTTCCGCGGTCCGTGATCAACGCGCGGCGCACCTGCTCGAGGCGGAATTTCTTCAGGTAGGCCATGGGCGACAGGCCCAGGTAGTGCTTGAAGTCTTCGAACAGCCTGGAGCGCGCGACGCCGGAGACGGCCTCGATGTCGTCCAGCGCAATGTCCTCGCGCGCGTTCGCGTGCATGAAATCGCGCGCCCGCAGCAGGTAATGGGGCAGCCGGACGCTTCCGGCCCGTTCGAGTTCGATCGTGTAGTTGTTGGGCTGCGACAGGATCAGCCCCTTGATCAGCGCCTTCTCGAGATCACCGGAGAAGAAGGTGTTGCCATACAGGTCGCCGGCCGCACCCTCCATCTCGCTGATCATGTGCCGCACCATGCGCCACCACGAGGCCTGGCGGCCATTTGCGGCGTCCATGCCTGGTTCGAAGACGAGCGGTCTTTCGGCCGGATGCTGCAGCAGTTCCTCCAGCACCTGCCGCATCGCCGGGCGCGGGATGGCGACGAGCAGCTTGCGGCAGTTGCCGGCGATGGTGAGTTCCTGCAGGGCGTCGGGCGACACGATCACGCCGGTGTCGGGGTCGGAGACGAGCAGGTCCCCGCGTATCGACAATTCCTGCTGGCCGGAGACGGGCAGGCTGACGCTGTAGCAGTTGAGCGGTGTCTCGGTGTCGATGCCGACAGTGACGTCGGTGCCGTACTCGATCAGCCCCATCGTCGTCGACATCGATTTCAGCACGTTGCCCGAGTGCTGGAACTGGAGCCGGCTTGGTGCCCCGACCTTGAGCCAGTGCGGCCCGCAGATGGCTTCCATCCACGAGCGCGCGCCATCCAGGTCGCGGCGTACTACGCGGATGTCGGGTGTTTCGGCAGCTTCGGGGGCAAGAGGAACGATGTGTCTCGGCATCGGGGAGGGTGTCCCGTCGGGGGGGCTTGGGCTGGAGTCGTCGAGTGCGAGTGAGTCTGTTGCTCACTTCCTTGTAAATCATAGCTTTTTCGCCCGGCCGCGCAATCGGTGGCGCAGCGCCCGGCAGCCGCGTTCATCCCGCGCCGGAAAAAGTGGACAGAAATGGCCAACTCCGCGGATAGAGCGGCTGGTGCGACAGGCGTGTAATGGCCCCCATCGCACACCTGACATGAGGGGACAACATGAATACCCAGCGCACCTACGCCGAATGGCGTGATTTCGTCAAAGACTGCCTCGACTTCCGCCCTGTCGAAGGCGTTTATCGCATTGCCCGCGAGATGTTCACCGAGCCGGAGCTGTTCGATCTCGAGATGGAAATGATCTTCGAGAAGAACTGGATCTTCGCCTGCCACGAGAGCGAGATCGCCAACCCGAACGACTATGTGACGATGCGTGCCGGTCGCCAGCCGATGATCATCACCCGCGGCGCGGACGGCAAGCTCAATGCCCTGGTCAATGCCTGCCAGCATCGCGGCGCGACCCTGACGCGCCTGCACAAGGGCAAGGCGTCGAGCTTCACCTGCTCGTTCCACGCCTGGACGTACAAGAGCGATGGCCGCCTGCTGAAGGTGAAGGCGCCTTCCGAGTACGAGGAGAATTTCGATCTCGGCAAGCACGACCTCAAGAAGGCGCGCATCGAGAGTTACAAGGGCTTCGTCTTCATCAATCTGGATGTCGACGGTACCGAGACGCTGGAGGAATACCTCGGCGACGCCAAGGCCTTCTTCGACATGATGGTCGCGCAGTCGCCGACTGGGGAACTCGAAGTGCTGCCCGGACGCTCGCAATACACCTATGACGGCAATTGGAAGCTGCAGTGCGAGAACGGGCTCGACGGCTACCACGTCAGCACGGTGCACTACAACTACGTCGCTACCGTGAAGCATCGCCACGAGGTCAACGCCGACAAGGGTGGCAAGGTGGAAAGCACGCTGGACTACAGCAAGCTGGGTGCCGGCGACGCCGAAACCGACGATGGCTTCTTCTCCTTCCGCAATGGCCACAGCCTGCTGTTCAGCGACATGCCGAACCCGTCGGTGCGCCCCGGCTACGCGACTATCATGCCGCGGCTGGTGGAAGAGTTCGGCCAGTCGAAGGCGGAATGGATGATGCACCGGCTGCGTAACCTGAACATCTACCCGAGCCTTTTCTTCATGGACCAGATCAGCTCGCAACTGCGGGTGATCCGTCCGGTGGCGTGGAACAAGACCGAAATCCACAGCTACTGCATCGGTGTGAAGGGGGAGTCGGACAAGGACCGCGAGAGCCGCATCCGCCAGTTCGAGGACTTCTTCAACGTGTCGGGCATGGGCACGCCGGACGATCTGGTCGAGTTCCGTGAAGCGCAACGCGGCTTCGAGGCGCGGCTGGAGCGCTGGAGCGACATCTCGCGCGGCCACCAGAACTGGGTCGAGGGCGAGACTGCCAACAGCAAGGCGATCGGCATCCGCCCGGTGCTGACCGGCACCGAATTCACCCAGGAAGGCTTGTACGTGAATCAGCACGGCGCCTGGCAGAAGTTCCTGCTGAAGGGCCTGGACAAGAAACTGCAGATGGCGAACGAGGAGTAAGCGCATGAATCCGAATCTTCAATACGCGGTCGAGCAGTTCATGTACCGCAAGGCCGAGCTGTGCGACACGCAGGACTGGGATGCCTACCTCGACATGTTCGACGAGGAGAGCGAATTCCATGTGCCGCAATGGTCGTCCGAGCATGAGTACACGACCGATCCCAAGCGTGGCATGTCGC
>JAFEFM010000190.1 GCA_018240585.1 Pseudomonadota bacterium | reverse complement strand
GACGAGATCGTCTATCTGGCCGACCTTGACCGGCAGCAGTCCACGCGCAACTGGCTGAAGGGGCGGCCGCGTCACCTGGCTCCCATCCATCACTGGGATGTCGACAGCGACGAGTTCGACAAACCGCCGCCGGATTGCAGCGTGGCCGTCCTGGACACGCCGGCGGCGCTGCATGGAAAGCGGCTGAAGCTTTTCCTCAACGAGATGGACAAGGTCGTGGTGCCGGTGTCGCCTTCCCGCTTCGACATGCTCGCCAGCCGCGAATTCTTCGAGGAACTCTCGGAAATGAAGGCGGTGCGCAAGGACAGGGTCGATATCGGGGTGATCGGCATGCGCGTCGATCCGCGCACGATCGCATCGCGGCAACTGGTGGAGTTCCTGCAGCAGTTCGATCTGCAGCTCGTCACGTGCATCCGCCAGGCGCAGCGCTACGTCCACGCGGTCGAGACCGGGGTGACGCTGTTCGATGGCGGCACCATCGACCCGGTCGACCTCATTCAGTGGAAGCCCTTGCTCGACTGGCTGGTCAAGCGGCGCTGAGGCGTCGCAGGGATCTGCCGCGTCGCGCATCAATGCCCCCCGGCCGGGACCGGGACGGCATCGGTGCGGAGACCCGCCGCGCAATCACGAGATGGACACGCCGATCAGCGCGCCCGCGCCATAGGTGACGCCTGCCGCGGCGGCCCCGATCACGATCTGCCGGATCGCCGAGTACGCCGGCCCGAGACCGCTGAACAGCGAGGTGCCGAGGCCGATGACGCCCAGCGCCAGCACGCTGAGGCCGATGCTCCAGGCCATGCCGGAGAAACCGTCGTTGAAGAAGAACGGGACCACCGGGACGAACGCGCCCGTGGCGAACAGCACGAAGGAGAAACCGGCCGCGCTCCACGGATTGCCGCCCAGCTCGGTGGGGTCGATGCCCAGTTCCTCCCGCGCCAGGGTTTCCAGTGCCGAGCGCGGGTTGCTCATCAGTTCGCGTGCCACCCGCTGCGCGTCCTCGCGCGCCAGCCCCTTGGCCTGGAAGATCAGCGCCAGCTCCTTGCGCTCGGCTTCCGGTGTTTCCTCGAGCTCCTGCTGCTCCCGGGTGATCTGCGCGCGCGCGAACTCGCGCGAATTGGTCACCGACAGCCATTCGCCCAGGGCCATCGACACCGCACCGGCGACCAGCCCGGCCAGCCCGGTGAGCAGGATCGTCTGCGCCGATGCGCCCGCGCCCGCCACGCCCGTCACCAGGCAAAGGTTGGACACCAGCCCGTCGTTGGCGCCCAGCACGGCCGCGCGCAGTTCGTTGCCGGTGCCGCCGCGGTGCCAGCGTTCGGCACGCGCGATGTCGGCCCCTGCGAGGCCGCTGGGGCCCCCGGCGGCGGCCTCGATCACCGCGGCGTGGGAATGTTCCTCGCTCGACATCGCCTGGGCGTCGACCTGGTCGGCGTATTTGTCGCGGTCGGCGAATTCCGCCATGGCGAGGGCGGGCAGCACGAAGCGCGTGCCGAAGCGCCTGGCGAGGCCGCTCAGCATGCGCGTGCGAAAGCTCGGCCTGAAAGGGCGAGACCGTGCGCCGGCGGCTTCCAGCTTGGCGCGCCAGAACCCGGCGTGCTCGGCTTCCGCTTGCGACAGTTGCATGAAAAGGTCCTTGCGCACCGGATCGGTCTCCGCGCGCGCCAGGCCCTCGTAAAGTGCGGCGCCGTCCAGTTCGTCGCGCAGGTTCTGCGCGTAGCGCTCGACGTCGTCGCTCATGGAGGGCTCCTGCGATGCGGAGCCCTCCAGTTCCTGCGCGCGCTCATCGCACCGGCAGGACCCACTGGCTGCACCAGGGCTGGACGCCGTCCCAGCCGCCCAGCTCGGGCCGCTGCATGGTCGAGCGCACGATGCCGGTCGACGCGTCGAACAGCACGTCGAAGAAAGCCTGGCGGTTCCATTCGTCGCAGAAGCGCCACTCCCAGACGAGTTCGTCGCGCCGGGCGAAGTAGGACGTGCCGCCGGCGAGCGCCGGGCCGAGCAGGCGCAGCACTGCGGCGCGGTCGCTGCGGCCGGGCTCGATGCGCGCGAAATGCTCCATGTTGAGCACCTTTTCCAGCTTCTCCAGGCGACCGTCCGGGGCGAGG
The DNA here is from genome assembly GCA_018240585.1 of Pseudomonadota bacterium. Taxonomy (GTDB): domain Bacteria; phylum Pseudomonadota; class Gammaproteobacteria; order Burkholderiales; family Rhodocyclaceae; genus Thauera. Next base: position 424 of record JAFEFM010000190.1, on the reverse strand, counting down.
AAGGCCATGAAGGTTTCGGTGCCGGCCGGCCCGTGCGGATAGGCCAGTTGCTCGTGCCCATCCGGGTCCTGCCAGCGCATGGCGGGTTCGCCCAGTGCCGCGAGGACCTCCTCCCGGCTCGATACGCCCTGTTGCAGCGGGGCCGGGGTCAGCACCGCGCAGGCGGCGGCGAGCCAGGCGGCGCCGGCCGCCACGCACCACTCGAGGTGGCGGGGGAACCTCGATGCCCCCCGCTGCCGAAGCGTCGGCTTCGTCGCGCTCATCGTTGGCGGCCTCTCGCCGATGCCCGCCCGATCAGAGGTGTTCGGCGAGGAACTGCAGCGTGCGGCCGCGGGCGAGCGCCGCGCTGCGCTGCTCGTAGTTGGGCCGGCCCCAGCAGTTGAAACCGTGGTCCACCCCCGCGTAATCGAAGAAGCGCGCATTC
>JAFEFM010000018.1 GCA_018240585.1 Pseudomonadota bacterium | reverse complement strand
GTCATCGCCAGGCGGATGTCGGTGTCGATGTTGATCTTGCGCACGCCGTACTTGATGCCCTGCACGATCTCCTCGACCGGCACGCCGTAGGTTTCCTTCATGTCGCCGCCGTACTGGCGGATGATCTCGAGCAGCTCCTGCGGCACGCTGGACGAGCCGTGCATCACCAGGTGGGTGTTGGGGATGCGCGCGTGGATGGCCTTGATGCGGTCGATGGCGAGGATGTCGCCGGTGGGCTTGCGGGTGAACTTGTAGGCACCGTGGCTGGTGCCGATGGCGATCGCGAGCGCGTCGCAGTCGGTCTGCTTGACGAAGTCGGCGGCCTGGTCGGGGTCGGTGAGCAGCGCGCTGTGGTCGAGCTTGCCTTCCGCGCCGATGCCGTCTTCCTCGCCCGCCATGCCGGTTTCGAGCGAGCCCAGGCAGCCGAGCTCGGCTTCCACCGTGACGCCGATCGCGTGCGAGAACTTCACCACTTCGCGCGTCACGGCGACGTTGTATTCGTAGGAAGAGGGCGTCTTGCCGTCTTCCATCAGCGAGCCGTCCATCATCACGCTGGAGAAGCCGGAGCGGATCGCGCCCATGCAGATCGCCGGGCTCTGGCCGTGGTCCTGGTGCATCACGACCGGGATGTTGGGGTAGGCTTCGATGGCGGCGTCGATCAGGTGGCGCAGGAAGGCCTCGCCGGCGTATTTGCGCGCACCGGCCGAGGCTTGCATGATCACCGGGCTGTCGCACTCGGCTGCCGCTTCCATGATGGCCTGGACCTGTTCGAGGTTGTTCACGTTGAACGCGGGCAGGCCATAGCTGTGTTCGGCAGCGTGGTCGAGCAGCTGGCGCATGGAAACGAGGGGCATTTCTGATCTCCGAGGGGCCGGACGGGGCCGGCAGTGCGGGTGAGGTAAAAACTGAATTCTAGCCCGAGCGCTTGCAGCCCGGAACACGCATCATTCCACCGCGCCCGGCGCCGGATGATCCCCCACCCGCACGATCTTCAGCGTGTTGGTGCCGCCCGAGGCGCCTATCGGCTCGCCGATGGTGAGCACGATGAGGTCGCCGTAGTCGACCACGCCCTGCTCGAGCAGCACCTGCTCAGCTTCCCACAGCAGCACGTCGCGATCGTTGTGCGTCTGGCTCATCAGCAGCGGATACACCTCGCGGTAAAGCGTCATCTGGTTGCGCGCGCCGATCTCGGGGGTGAGGGCGTAGATCGGCACGCCGCAGTTCAGGCGGCTCATCCACAGCGCGGTCGAGCCCGTCTGGGTCAGCGACGCGATCGCCTTCACCTTCAGGTGATAGGCGGTCCACATCGCCGCCATCGCGATCGACTGGTCGATGCGGGTGAACACGCGGTTCAGCACCTCACGGTCGAGGCTCACCTCGGAGGACTTTTCCGCTTCCAGGCAGACGCGGCTCATCGCCTCGACGACCTCGACCGGGAACTGGCCCGATGCGGTTTCGGCCGACAGCATCACCGCGTCGGTACCGTCGAGCACCGCGTTGGCGACGTCCGACACTTCGGCGCGCGTCGGTACCGGGCTGCTGATCATCGACTCCATCATCTGCGTGGCGGTGATGGTCAGCTTGTTGCGGTCGCGCGCGGCGCGGATCATCTTCTTCTGCAGTGCCGGCACAGCCGCGTCGCCCACTTCCACCGCGAGGTCGCCGCGCGCCACCATGATGCCGTCGGAGGCGTCGAGGATCTCGTCGAGGTTGGCCACCGCCTCGGTGCGCTCGATCTTGGCGATCAGCAGCACATCGCCGCCGGCCGCGCGCATCAACTGGCGCGCCATGTACATGTCGGCGGCGCTCTTGGGG
>JAFEFM010000189.1 GCA_018240585.1 Pseudomonadota bacterium | reverse complement strand
TCTCAGCTCACAACAAGGGGTCCGTCGATGAACCGTCGCAATTTCGTCAAAGCGCTCACGCTGTCCGCTTCCATCGCCGCCATCGGCCTGCCCGTCGGGGCGCAGGCGGCCGACACGATCAAGGTCGGCATCCTGCATTCATTGTCGGGGACCATGGCGATCTCCGAGACCGCACTGAAGAACGTCGCCCTGATGACGATCGAAGAGATCAACGCCAAGGGTGGCGTGATGGGCAAGAAGCTCGAGCCGGTGGTGGTCGATCCGGCCTCCAACTGGCCGCTGTTCGCCGAGAAGGCGCGCCAGTTGGTGGCGCAGGACAAGGTCGCGGCGGTGTTCGGCTGCTGGACCTCGGTGTCGCGCAAGTCGGTGAACCCGGTGTTCAAGGAGCTCAACGGCCTGCTGTTCTACCCGGTGCAGTACGAGGGCGAGGAACTCGAGAAGAACGTCTTCTATACCGGCGCCGCGCCCAACCAGCAGGCGATCCCGGCGGTGGAATACCTGATGAGCGAGGAGGGCGGCGGCGCCAAGCGCTTCGTGCTGCTCGGCACCGACTACGTGTATCCGCGCACCACCAACAAGATCCTGCGCGCCTTCCTCAAGAGCAAGGGAGTGGCCGATGCGGACATCATGGAGGACTACACCCCCTTCGGCCATGCCGACTACCAGACCATCATCGCCAACATCAAGAAGTTCGCCGCGGCGGGCAAGAAGACGGCGGTGATCTCGACGATCAACGGGGATTCCAATGTGCCCTTCTACAAGGAACTCGGCAACGCCGGCCTCAAGGCCACCGACGTGCCGGTGGTGGCATTCTCGGTCGGCGAGGAGGAGCTGCGCGGCGTGGATACGAAGCCGCTGGTCGGCCACCTGGCGGCGTGGAACTACTTCATGTCGCTGAAGAACCCGGAGAACGCCGCTTTCGTGAAGAAGTATCGCGACTGGGCGAAGAAGAACGGCGTGCCCAATGCCGACACCGTGGTCACCAACGACCCGATGGAGGCGACCTACGTCGGCATCTACATGTGGAAGCAGGCGGTGGAGAAGGCCAAGTCCACCGACACCGACAAGGTCATCGCGGCGCTCGGCGGCCAGACCTTCAAGGCGCCATCCGGCTTCACGCTGACCATGGACAAGACCAACCACCACCTGCACAAGCCGGTGTACATCGGCGAAGTGCGCGGCGACGGCCAGTTCGACGTGGTGTGGAAGACCAAGGAGCCGATCCGCGCCCAGCCGTGGAGCCCGTTCATCCCGGGCAACGAGTCCAAGCAGGGGATCTGAGCCACGACCTGCAGGCCTGACGCATTTCTAATCGGGGCCGGCTGGCCTGCCCGGCTCCGCGGTGGAGGGCGAGTCCACCGCATGTGCGCAGGCCGTTTCTCTCCTCCCGTGCAGCGCCTTGGGGCCGGCTCCGGCCGGCCC
>JAFEFM010000188.1 GCA_018240585.1 Pseudomonadota bacterium | reverse complement strand
CTCACCAGCTTGTCGGGATCGTTTTCGACGCCATAGCCCTGGACCTGGCGCACCTTCATCAGGTGTCCGAGCAGGCTGCCGTCGCCGCAGCCGAGATCGAGCACTTTCTCGCCGGGCTCGATCCACTGCGTGATCACGTCGTAGTCGTAACGGTAGGTAGTCATATCAGTGTGCGCCGAGCCGTCTCAAGGGTACTGACGCCCCCTCGGGGGCAGCGAACGCAGTAAGCGTGGGGGTTGTTTCATTTCACACCTCGAGGCGGTCGAACCAGGCACCGAGCAGCGCGTGGTAGCGCGCATCGTCGAGCAGGAAGGAGTCGTGGCCGGCGACGCTGTCGATCTCCGCGTAGCTCACGTTGCGCCGGTTGTGCAGCAGCGCGTACACGATCTCGCGCGAACGCTCGGGGGCGAAGCGCCAGTCGGTCGAAAACGACACCACCAGGAAGTCGGCAGTCGCGCGTGCGAGCGCAGCGTTCAGGTTGCCGCCATGCTCGAAGGCGGGGTCGAAGTAGTCGAGCGCCTTGGTCGTCAGCAGGTAGGTGTTGGCGTCGAAGAAGCCGGCGAACTTCTCGCCCTGGTAGCGCAGGTAGGACTCGATCTCGAACTCGACGTCGTAGCTGTACACCGCCTTGCCGTGGCGCAGGCTGCGGCCGAATTTCTCCGCCATCGCGTCGTCCGACAGGTAGGTGATGTGGCCGATCATGCGCGCCAGGCGCAGGCCGCGCTCGGGCACGATGCCATGCTCGTAGTAGTGGCCGCCGTGGAAGTCGGGGTCGGTGAGGATGGCCTGGCGGGCGACTTCGTTGAAGGCGATGTTCTGTGCGGTGAGCTTGGGTGCCGAGGCGATCACCGCGGCATTGCCCACGCGCTCGGGGTATTGCAGCGTCCATGACAGCGCCTGCATGCCGCCCAGGCTGCCGCCGATCACCGCGGCGAGACGCTCGATGCCGAGCAGGTCGGCGAGCCGCGCCTGGCTGTGCACCCAGTCCTCGACGGTGACGAAGGGGAAGTCCGCGCCCCACAACCTGCCGGTGGCCGGGTTGATCGTGTTGGGGCCGGACGAGCCGTAGCAACTGCCGAGGTTGTTCACACCGATGACGAAGAACTTGCGCGTGTCGAGCGGCTTGCCCGGGCCGACGAGGTTGTCCCACCAGCCGGTGCTGCCTGGCTGGCCGGCATAGGTACCCGCCACGTGGTGGGAGCCGGACAGCGCGTGGCACACCAGCACCGCGTTGCTGCGCGCCGCGTTGAGCGTGCCGTAGGTTTCGTACACCAGTTCGTAGTCGTTCAGCGTGCCGCCGCTGCGCAAGGGCAGCGGCTCGGTGAAGCGCGCCCGCTGCGGCGCGACGGTGCCGACGGATTGGGGTTGGATCATGGTCGTCGTCTTGAAACAAAAAACCCAGCCGGCTTCAAACGCGGACTGGGTCGCCCTCGCTTTAGCCGAATTTATTGAGCGCCCGCAAGCTGTTGGTTCAAATCAGCGCTATCGGCCGAAAGTAGCGCCCCGCCCGGGAAAAGTCAAACCGCCGGCGTGATAAGATTTTTGCTCGTCACCCCCGCCACGCAAGTCCCGCACACCATGATCCAGGTCACCGTCAATGGCCAGCGCGAAGCGCTGCAAGCCGAGCTCACCGTCCTCGCCCTGCTCGAGTCCCGCGGCCTCGTCGGCAAGCGGCTGGCGGTCGAACGCAACGGCGAGATCGTGCCCAAGGCGCGCCACGCCGACGTGAAACTTGTCGACGGCGACAAGCTCGAAATCGTCGTCGCGGTGGGTGGCGGATAGATCCGGCTCCTCCCCCTCCAAGGGGGAGGTCGGGGTGGGGATGGGGTTGAGCATGCATCGGTCGCCCCCATCCCCACCCCAGCCCTCCCCTTGAAGGGGAGGGAGGCGGATTCCCGGCCGCGAATTGCCGTGCCCACAAGTCAGAATTTTCTTTTCCAGGTCCCCAACATGAACGACCCCCTGGTCATCGCCGGCAAGTCCTACCATTCCCGCCTGCTCGTCGGCACCGGCAAGTACAAGGACTTCGCCGAGACGCGCGAAGCGATCGACGCCAGCGGTGCCGAGATCGTCACCGTCGCCATCCGCCGCACCAACATCGGTCAGAACCCGGGCGAGCCCAACCTGCTCGACGTGCTGCCGCCGGAGAAGTTCACCATCCTGCCCAACACCGCCGGCTGCTACACCGCCGACGACGCGGTGCGCACGCTGCGCCTGGCGCGCGAGCTGCTGGACGGCCATGCGCTGGTGAAGCTCGAGGTGCTGGGCGACCCGAAATCGCTGTTCCCCAACATGCCCGAGACGCTGAAGGCCGCCGAAACCCTGGTGAAGGACGGCTTCGACGTGATGGTCTACTGCGCCGACGACCCCATCCAGGCGAAGATGCTCGAAGAAATCGGCTGCGTTGCGGTGATGCCGCTGGCCTCGCTGATCGGCTCCGGCATGGGCATCCTCAACCCTTGGAACCTGCGCCTGATCATCGACAACGCGAGGGTGCCGGTGCTGGTCGATGCCGGCGTGGGCACCGCGTCGGACGCTGCCATTGCGATGGAACTGGGCTGCGACGGCGTGCTGATGAACACCGCCATTGCCGCCGCCGGCCGCCCGGTGCTGATGGCGAGCGCGATGAAGAAGGCGGTCGAGGCCGGCCGCGAGGCCTTCCTTGCCGGGCGTATGCCGCGCAAGTTCTACTCGGCCGACCCGAGCTCGCCGACCCAGGGGCTGATCGGTTCATGAGCGAAGTGCACAACGACGGCGCGGCCGCCGACCCGCAGGCGGTGGCCGGCGTGGAGATCATCGGCCGCGACAGCCCCGAACACCGCTTCTCCAGCCGCAGCATCCGCAGCTTCGTGCTGCGCCAGGGACGCATGTCGGAAGCGCAGCAGCGCTATCTGGACGACATGCTGCCGAAGATCGGCATCGACTACCGCGCCGCGCCGCTGGACCTGGAGGCCGCCTTCGGCCGCCAGGCGCCGAAGATCCTCGAGATCGGCTTCGGCATGGGCGAGACCACCGCGAAGATCGCCGCGGCGATGCCCGGCCACGACTTCCTCGGTATCGAAGTGCATACGCCCGGCGTGGGCGCGCTGTGCAAGCTGATCGCCGAGGGCCATCTGACCAACCTGCGCATCATGCAGCACGACGCGGTGGAGGTGATGCGCGACATGATCGCCGACGGCGCGCTCGCCGGCGTGCACATCTTTTTCCCCGACCCCTGGCGCAAGAAGCGGCACTTCAAGCGCCGCATCATCCAGCCCGATTTCGTCGCGCTGGTGGCGCAGAAGCTCGCGCCCGGCGGCTACCTGCATTGCGCCACGGACTGGGAAGACTATGCGCACTGGATGCTGGAGGTGATCTCCGCCGAGCCGGCGCTGCAGAACACCGCCGACGGCTTCGCACCGCGTCCCGACTACCGGCCGCTGACGAAGTTCGAGAACCGCGGCCTGAAGCTGGGCCACGGCGTGTGGGACCTGCTGTTCCGTCGGCGCGGCGGCTGAAGGAGAGCGCGGCGTGATCCGTAAGCTGTTCCGCTTCGTGTTGGGGGTGCTGCGCTTCATCGGCCGCAGCATCGAGTTCTTCGCGCGCGGCGTGATCTACCTGCTCGTCGCGCTGATGCTCGGCGTCTTCGTCGCCATCTTCATGCATCCCGCGCCGCAGGTGCCGCAGGGCGCCGCGCTGGTGCTGCGGCCGACCGGCACCATCGTCGAACAGGCGGTGCTCGACGAGCCTTTCGCCCTGCTGCGCGCGGGCGGCGTGTCGGCCGGGCGGGTGGTGCTGTCGGAACAGCTCGAGGCCATCCGCGCGGCCGCCAGCGATGAGCGCATCGCCGCGCTGGTGATCGAGACCGACCGCCTGCAGGGTGCCGGCCTGTCCAAGCTCTCCGAACTGCGCGATGCGATCGCGGCCTTCAAGGCTGCCGGCAAGCCGGTCCTCGCACGTGGCGATCACTACGACCAGGCGCAGTACTACCTTGCGTCGACGGCCGACGAGGTGCATCTGGCGCCGGACGGCTTCGTGCTGATGCGCGGCCTGGCGCGCTACGGGATGTATTTCAAGGACGCCCTCGACCGGCTGGGCATCAAGGTGCATGTGTTCCGTGTCGGCGAATACAAGTCCTTCGCCGAGCCTTTCACCCGCAACGACATGTCCGAGGAGGACCGCGCCTCTTCGCGCGACCTGCTCGAGGGCTTGTGGACGCAACTCCGCGATGCCGTGGCCACCAGCCGCAAGCTCACCCCGGATGCGGTGGACGCATACGTCAACGGCTATCGCGACGTGCTCGCGGCGGCCGGCGGCGATGCCGCGCAGGCGGCGCTCGGTGCGCGCCTGGTGGATCGCCTCAGCACGCGCGACCAGTGGCGCGCCCTGCTGATGGAGCGCGTCGGCCGCGACAGCGCCGGCAAGGACTTCCGCCAGATCGACGCCGACGCCTACCTCGAGGCGGTGCGCCGGGCGCGTCCGGCGGCGAGCGATCGCATCGCGGTGATCGTCGCCCAGGGCACCATCATCGACGGCGAGGAGCCGGCCGGCGTCGTGGCCGGCGACACCTACGCGCGCCTGATCCGCGAGGCACGCGAGGACGAGACGGTGAAGGCCGTGCTGCTGCGCATCGACAGCCCCGGCGGCAGCGCCTTCGCGTCCGAGCTGATCCGCCGCGAGCTGGAGCTGACGCGGCAGGCCGGCAAGCCGGTGGTGGCGTCGATGAGCTCGGTGGCCGCGTCCGGCGGCTACTGGATCGCCGCCGGTGCCGACGAGATCTGGGCGGCGCCGGCGACGCTCACCGGCTCGATCGGCATCTTCGCCCTATTCCCGGAAGTCGACGAGCCGCTCAGGCGTCTTGGCATCAGCGTGGACGGGGTGGCGACGTCGCCGCTCGCGGCGTCATTCGATCCGCGCCGCCCGCTCGATCCGGCCGCCGCCGAGGCGATGCAACTGGGCATCGATCATGGCTACCGGCGCTTCCTCGACACGGTGGCGAAGGCGCGCCGCATGAGCGCGGCCGATGTCGACAAGGTAGCGCGCGGCCGCGTGTGGACGGGACAGGCTGCCGCAGGGCTGGGTCTGGTCGACCATGTCGGCGGTCTCGACGCCGCACTCGCCGCAACGGCGCGCCGTGCCGGGCTCACCGACTACGAGGTCGTGTGGCCGGAGGCGATCGAATCGATCGAGCAGCGCCTGATGCGCCGCCTGATCGGCCTCGCGGGCAGGGTCGATGCGCTGCATGGGGTCGCCGCGGTGGCCGTTTCGCCGCTGGGCGGCGCACTGGCGGACATGGAGCGCAACGCGCGCGAACTGATGCGCTGGAACGATCCGCAGCATCGCTACGTGCATTGCCTGTGTGAATCTCCCTGACATGCCCCTCATGCCCGAGGGCGCGTCTGCGCGTGCGGGAAGCGGCGGCTCTGCCGAACGTTGTGCCCAAATTGGGTGCCTCTCGCCGGATTTCTGACACAATCCCTGCTGCCCCCCACTGGAGTCCGGCAGGCGCCCATGAGCATTCCGGGAGCGACTTCGCTCAACCTGCGATTGTGGTCGGTGATCGCACTCGCCGTCGTGCCCATCTTGCTGATGGTGCTCGTCGACTATCGCGCCTTGCGCCTGGAGACCGGGCATGCGATCGAGGCCGACATGGTGCGCATGCTGTCGGCTGCCGCCGAAGAGGAAGATGTCGCCCATCGCACGGTGATCAGCGTCTTTCGCCTGATGGCGCAGTCGGACAACCTGCGCACGCTCGATCCGCAGGAGTGCGCCGGCATCGCCCGGCGCGTCCTCTCGACGATGACCAATTTCCACAACCTGGGCGCGGTACTGCCCGATGGCAGCATGTTGTGCAGCGCCATCGACCTGCCCGCGACGAAGCCGGCGCGCGAGCACGGCTGGCTCCGCGAAGCCCTGCAGTCCGACGGCATCACCGGGGGCGTCTATCTGCTGGACGAGGGCGGTGTCCCCACCGTCGAGTTCGGCTACCCGCTGCGTGGTGCGGCGCACGGGACACGCGCCATCCTGTTCGCCTCGCTCAGCCTCGACTGGTTCAATCGCCTGGTGGCCGGTTACCGCCTGCCGAAGGGCTGGGAGGCCCGCCTGATCACCACCGCGGGTCAGGTGCTGGCGCAGTATCCGGTGCCGCAGAAGTGGCAGCCCGAGCAAACCCCGCGCGCCCTGCTCGACACCTTCCTGCGCATCAAGGATGCGGACCGCCCGCTTGCCGAGGCCGAGGGGTTCGACGGGTATCGGCGCCTGTACGGCGTCGAACCGTTGAAATTCGCGCGCGGCGACATCTTCGTCGCGATCGGCGCGCCGCTGGACAGCTCCCTGTCTGCGGTCGACCGCGGCTTCTGGCGGCGCGTGGCCGTGCTGCTGGGCGTCACGCTGCTGTCGGCCGTGGCGGCGCGCTACTTCATCGATGGTCTGGTTGGCCGGTGGGCGGTGCAGATGCAGGACGCCGTCGGCCGTATCGCCGCCGGACGGCTGGACACGCGCGTCACACAGCGCTCGCGGGTGCGCGAACTGGGCGCGGTGGAGGATGGCATCAACCGCATGGCGGCCGAACTGGAGCGGCGACAGGCGGAGCTCGGCGAGCGTGAAGCGGAGCTGCGCCGTCTGTCGCTGGCCATCGAGCAGAGTCCGACGACCATCGTCATCACCGACACCGCCGGTCGCATCGAGTATGTGAACAACGCCGGGCTCGCCACCGCCGGCTATTCGCGCGAGGAACTGCTGGGCAACAATCCGCGCGTGCTCAAGTCCGGCGAAACCCCGCCCGGCACCCACCGCGAAATGTGGGAGACCCTGCTGCGCGGCGAGGTCTGGCGCGGCGAGTTCATCAACCGGCGCAAGGACGGCCGCCGCTACATTGAGCTGGCGACGATCGCCCCCGTCAAGCGCGCCGACGGCGTCGTCACGCACTACGTGGCGGTCAAGGAAGACATCACCCTGCGCCGGCGCTCGGAGGAACTGGTGCACAGGCTGGCCTACTACGATCCGCTCACCGGTCTGCCCAATCGCTCCATGTTGCACGACCGCCTGCAGCGCGCCTTGCTCACCAGCGCGCAGTCCGGCAGCCATGCGATGTTGCTGCTGCTCGATGTGGACCGCTTCAAGCAGCTCAACGACACCCGCGGGCATGCTGCCGGCGACCGGCTGCTGATGGAGATCGCGCGCCGCCTGAACCACCTGCTGCATGACGAGGACACCGTCGCCCGTCACGGCGACGACGACTTCGCCGTGATCGTCGAGAACCTCGGCGACCAGATGTCCGATGCGGTGGTGCGCGCGGAGGCGCTCGCCAAGGAGATCCACCAGACCCTCAACGAGCCCTACGAGCTGGACGACAGCGGCCGGCAGCATTATGCGACGCACAGCGTGGGGGTCACCCTGTTCCAGGGGCGGCAGTGGTCCGAGGAGAACCTGCTCAAGCAGGTCGAGGTCGCGCTCTACATGGCCAAGAGCGAAGGGCGCAATGCCATCCGCTTCTTCAGCCCCAGGATGCAGGCGATGGTCGACGCGCACGCGGCGACCGAGGCGGGGCTGCGCGACGCGCTGGCCCAGGGTGCCTTCGAGCTCTTCTACCAGCCCCAGGTCGACGCGCGGGGCCGGGTGGTGGGCGCCGAGGCGCTCATCCGGTGGTTCGCTGCCGACGGCAGCGCCGTGTCGCCGGCGGCGTTCATCCCGGTGGCGGAGGACACCGGCCTCATCATGCCGATCGGGCAGTGGGTGCTCGATACCGCCTGCGCCCGGCTGGCCGCCTGGCAGGCGCAGGCGCCGGATTTCAGGCTGGCGGTGAACGTCAGCCCGCGTCAGTTCCACCAGCCCGATTTCGTCGATCAGGTGCTCGCCAGCGTGAAGGCGAGCGGCATCGACCCCCGCGGCCTCGAGCTGGAGCTGACGGAGAGCGTGATCCTGGGAGATCTCGACGAGACGATCGCCAGGATGCAGGAGCTTCGCGCGCTGGGGCTGCGCTTCTCGCTCGATGATTTCGGCACCGGCTACTCCTCGCTGTCCTACCTCAAGCGCCTGCCCTTCGACCAGTTGAAGATCGACCAGTCCTTCGTGCGCGACATGCTCGCCGATGTCAGCAGCGAGACCATCGTCCGCGCCATCCTCGGCATGAGCACCTCGCTCGGCCTCGAAGTGCTGGCCGAAGGCGTGGAGACGCAGGCGCAGCGGGATTTCCTGCACGCGCAGGGCTGTCGCCTGTTCCAGGGTTACCTGTTCAGCCGGCCGCTGCCACTGGCGCAGTGGCCGGCGAATCCGGGCGTTCTCCCGCTGGCGGCAACGCCTTGACGGGATGCCCCGAGCGCAAAGGCTTCAATCCTTCAGGAAGCCCTGCAGCAACTCGTTGAGGAAGCGCTGTCCGTGCGCCGTCGGGCGAAGCCGAGCGTCGCTGGCGTCGAGCAGGCCGCGCTCTCGCGCCTGGCGCAGCTCGTCTGCCACGGCGCCGAGCGGCACGCCGGTGCGCGCCGCGAATAGCTGCGCCGGCACGCCGTCGGTGAGCCGCAGCGCGTTCATCATGAACTCGAAGGGCAGTTCTGCGGTGCCGACTTCGCGCGCCTCCTGGATGAAGTCGCCACGCGCCGCGCCTTCGAGGTAGCGTGCGGGGTGCTTGTGGCGCATCTCGCGGCGGATGCCTTCATGGCTGGAGAGCTTGCCGTGCGCGCCGGGGCCGATGCCGAGGTAGTCGCCGAAAGTCCAGTAGTTGAGGTTGTGCACGCATTGCTCGCCGGGTCGCGCGAAGGCGGAGGTTTCGTAGTGCACGAAGCCTGCGCCCGCCAGCGTGTCCTCGATCGCCTGCTGCATGTCGGCGGCGGTGTCGTCGTCGGGCAAGGGCGGCGGACTGTGGGCGAAGGGTGTGTTCGGCTCCAGCGTCAGGTGGTAGCAGGACAGGTGGCTGACGCCGAAGCCGAGCGCGATGCCCAGGTCGGCCAGCGCCATGTCCAGGCTTTGTTCCGGCAGCGCATACATGAGGTCGAGATTCACCCGCTCGAAGTGCGCCTGCGCGGCATCGATTGCCCGGCGCGCCTCGTCGCCGCCGTGGATGCGGCCGATGCGCGCCAGCATGGCGTCGTCGAAGCTCTGGATGCCCAGCGACAGGCGGTTGACGCCCGCCGCGCGATAGTCGCGGAAGCGTGCCGCCTCCACCGTGCCGGGGTTGGCTTCCAGCGTGATCTCGGCCAGCGGATCGAGCGGCAGCAGCATGCGGATGGCGGTCAGCAGACGGTCCAGCCCCGCGGCCGACATCAGGCTGGGCGTGCCGCCGCCGAAGAACACGCTGTGCACCCGCCGCCCCCACACCTGCGGCAACGCGGCCTGCAGGTCGGCGATGACTGCGTCGATCCACTCTGCCTCGGGAATGCCCGCGTCGCCGCGCGGCGCGTGCGAGTTGAAGTCGCAGTAAGGGCATTTGCGCACGCACCACGGGAAATGCACGTACAGCGACAAGGGCGGCGGCGTCTCGAGTTGCGGGCGTTGGGGCAGCGGCAGGCTGCGCCGCGAGCTTGCGGCGGCCTGCAGCGGGATGATGCGGCGTTCGGTCATCGGGCGGGTCGCGTCACAGCGGATGCTGCTTCAGGCGGTCGAGCAGGTGGCGCATGGCGGCGCCGCGATGGCTGAGGTTGTTCTTGAGCCTGGCGTCGAGCTCGGCGGCGGTCTGCTCCAGCTCCGGCAGCCAGAACAGGGGGTCGTAGCCGAAGCCGCCTTCGCCGCGTGCCGCCTCGAGGATGGTGCCCCGCCACTCGCCGTCGGCGATCAGCGGGCGCGGATCTTCCGCATGCCGCACCAGCACCACGCTGGAGTAGAAATAGGCGCGGCGGTCGCTCACGCCCGCCAGCCTTTCCAGCAGCAGGGCGTTGTTGCGGGCGTCGGACTTCGGCTCGCCGGCGAAGCGCGCCGACTGCACGCCCGGCGCACCACCCAGCGCCTCGACGCACAGGCCGGAGTCGTCCGCCACCGCCGGCAGGCCGGTCGCCGCGGCGGCATGGCGCGCCTTGACCAGGGCGTTCTCGACGAAGGTGGAATGCGGCTCATCGGCTTCGCTGACACCCAGCGCGGATTGCGGGATCACCTCGATGCCGAGCGGCGCGAGCAGGGCCTGCATCTCGGCGGCCTTCTTGGCGTTGTTGCTGGCGAGGACGAGTCGATTGCTCATGGTTCAGGCTCCGGAGACAGCGCTGCGCTGCAGTTCGTTCAGGCGCCGGATGCCGCCTTCGGCGAGATCGAGCAGCACGTTGAGTTCGGCGCGGGAGAAGGCGGCGCCTTCCGCCGTTCCCTGCACCTCGATGAGGCCGCCGGCAGCGGTCATCACCACGTTCATGTCGGTGTCGCAGTCCGAGTCTTCCGCATAGTCGAGGTCCAGCACCGGCACCCCTTGATGGATGCCGACCGACACCGCGGCGACGAAATCGGTCATGGGGCTCCGTTGGAGCCTGCCGTCGGCGACAAGTTTCTGCAGCGCGTCGTGCACCGCCACGCAGGCGCCGGTGATCGCCGCCGTGCGGGTGCCGCCGTCGGCCTGCAGCACGTCGCAATCGATGACGATCTGGCGCTCGCCCAGCGCGGTCAGGTCCATCACGGCGCGCAGGCTGCGGCCGATCAGCCGCTGGATCTCCTGCGTGCGGCCGCTCTGCTTGCCCTTGGCCGCCTCGCGCGCGCTGCGCGTGTGGGTGGCGCGCGGCAGCATGCCGTATTCGGCGGTGAGCCAGCCCTGGCCCTTGCCGCGCAGGAAGCCGGGCACGCTGTCCTCGACGCTGGCGGTGCACAGCACGCGCGTGTCGCCGAACTCCACCAGCACCGAACCTTCGGCGTGGCGGGTGTAGCCGCGGGTGAGGCGGACGGGGCGGAGTTCGTCGGGCTGGCGCTGGCTGGGTCGCATGATGGTCCTCGGTCAGGGTTTGTCGAATTTGTTGATGGCGGCGTTGATCTCGGCGATGGCGCGCTCGATTTCCTCGTCGGTGAGATCCGTCCCCGTACCCGCTGCGCCCTTGCGCTCGCCCTGGAAGAGGTCGACCCGGGTGGTGTGCTCGTCGAGCGCCATGGTGCGGGTGGATATGCTGTCGATCGCAGGTGGCGCGGATTCGTCCTGCCAACACATCGCGATCAGCGACATGTTGTCGGCGCTGGCGCCCGCATTGGCTTCCGAACGGTCCAGCAGCAGGGGCACGCCCTGCATGACCGACTTGCCGGCGAGGCTGAGCACCAGGCTTTCGTCACCGACCGGCGCCCACACACCGTCGCTGCACAAGGCGATGACGTCGCCATTGCACAGCCGCGTGCCGCGCGAGAACTCGATCTGCGGCGGTTGCGTGCCGCCCAGGCAGGAGTAGATGCGGTTGCGCCCGGGATGATTGAGCGCCTCGCGCGCTTCGAGCAGGCCCTGGTCGATCATCAACTGCACCCGCGAGTGGTCGCGCGTCTGCGCGTGGATGTGGCCGTGGCGCAGCAGGTAGAGGCGCGAATCGCCGGCATGCGCCCACCATGCCACGCCCTCCTGCACCACGCAGGCGACGATGGTGGTGCGCGGGGATTCGGCCAGGTTGCGGTCGAAGCTGTAATCGAGGATGGCGTGGTGCGCGTTGGTCAAGGCACGCGACAGGAACAGCGCCGGTTCGCGCAGCGCGGGCCGCGCGTCGCGCTGGAAGGAGCGGGTGATCACCTGCGCCGCCAGTTGCGCGGCGATCTCGCCGTGCTGGTGCCCGCCCATGCCGTCGGCCACCAGCATCAGCAGCGCGTCGCGCGAATAGCAGTAGGCGATGCGGTCCTGGTTGCTGCGGCGCTGGCCGATGCGGCTTTCCTGGTAGATCGTGAAACGCATGCTCGTGCCCTCACTTGCGGCCGATGAAGGACTTCAGGCGGGTGCCGATGTCGGTGAACCAGGAATGCGCCACCGCGCCACCGGTCTGGGACTGCATCAGGGCCTTCTGCAGCGCGTACACGCTCTGCGGGCGTTCCAGCGCATCGATGCGCAGGCACCAGTCGACCAGCTCGAGCAGGTGGTTCGAGTAGCGCCCGGCGTGGGTCTTCGCCAGCGGCTGCAGCGTATCCTGTTTCACCCGCTCGTCGGCGCGCGGCGGCGCGCTGCCGGCGATGCAGGCGTGCAGGCTGGCGCCGACGCTGTAGATGTCGCTCCACGGCCCCAGGCCGTTGCGACCTTCGTACTGCTCGGGCGAGGCGAAGCCGGGCGTGTACATCGGCTTCAGGATGGGCTGGTCGGTCATCAGCGTCTGCCGCGCGGCGCCGAAATCCAGCAGCACCGGCGTGCCGTCGTTGCGCAGGTAGATGTTGGAAGGCTTGATGTCGAGGTGCAGCAGCTTGTGGGCATGGACTTCGCGCAGGCCGTTGAGCATGCGCGCGAACACCGCGCGGATGACGCTCTCGCGCAGGCCCTCGCGATGGCGCTGGATGTATTCATGAAGCGTGCGTCCGCGTTCGAACTGCATCACCATGTAGACGGTGCCGTTGGCGCGGAAGAAGTTCAGCACCCGCACCACGTTGGGGTGCATCAGCTTGGCGAGGGCGCGCCCCTCCTCGAAGAAGCACTTCATGCCGTAGCGGAAGGCGGGCAGGTTCTGCTCCGACACCTGCGGTTCGATCGCCCCTTCCGCGCGCAAGGCGATCGAGTTGGGCAGGTATTCCTTGAGCGCGACCGGCGTGCCGTCGGCGTCGATCGCGAGGTAGACGATGGAAAATCCGCCGACCGACAACTGGCGCTCGATCCGGTAGCGGTCGAGGTGGTAACCCTGAGGCAGCGCGCAGTTGGCTTGAGGCGGCATCTTCGGCGGGGATAAGATTCGGCTTTCCGCCGCATTTTCCTGACTGGATGCTGCAGTTTACTCGATCGCGGCACGACCGCTGCAGCTTCCCGGAGACTTGAATGGTCCACAGCATGACCGGGTTCGCGGTGCAGAACCGCGACCTCGGTGCCGTCACGCTTCACCTCGAGCTGCGCAGCGTCAACTCGCGCTATCTCGACCTCACCTTCCGCATCGCCGACGACCTGCGCCAGGCCGAGCCGGCGCTGCGCGAGCGCATCAGCGCGCGCCTGACGCGTGGCAAGGTCGAATGCCGCCTCAACCTGCAGACCAACGACGCCGCGCCGCGCAGCCTGGCGATCAATGGCGCGCTGATCGCGCAACTCGCCGAGGCGCAGGCCGCGGTGCGCGAACGCATGCCCGATGCCAGGCCGCTGTCGGTCTCCGACGTGCTGCGCTGGCCCGGCATGCTGGCCGACGACAGCCTCGCTTTCGAGCAACTGCAGCCGGCCATCGCCGCGCTCATCGACGCCGCCCTCGACGAGTTCGTGGCCACCCGCAGGCGCGAGGGCGACAAGCTCGCCGACATGATTCGCGAGCGCGTTGCGCGCATGCGCGAGCTGGTCGCCACTGCGACGCCGCGCATGCCGCTGATCGTCGCCGAATACCAGGACAGGCTCACCGCCCGACTGCGCGAGGCAGTGGCCGCGCTCGACGAGGACCGCATCCGCCAGGAAGTCGCGCTCTACGCGCAGCGCATCGACGTCGCCGAGGAGCTGACCCGGCTCACCACCCACCTGGACGAAGTCGAGCGCATCCTCAAGGCAGGCGGTTCCGCCGGCAAGCGGCTCGACTTCCTGATGCAGGAACTCAACCGCGAAGCCAACACGCTCGCCTCCAAGTCGCCGGCCACCGACATCACCGGCATCGCCATGGAGATGAAAGTGCTGATCGAGCAGATTCGCGAGCAGGTCCAGAACATCGAGTGAGGACGCCAGACATGCCGGGAACCCTGTTCGTCGTCACTGCCCCTTCCGGTGCCGGCAAGACCACCCTGGTGCGCGGCCTGCTGCAGCGCGACCCGCGCGTGCAACTGTCGGTCTCGTTCACCACGCGCGCGCCGCGCGCGGGCGAGCAGAACGGCCGCGAGTACAACTTCGTCGATGTGCCGACTTTCCGCGCGCTGCGCGACCGCGGCGAGTTTCTCGAATGGGCCGAAGTGCACGGGAATTATTACGCCACTTCCAGGGTCTGGTTGAAGGAGCAGGTCGCCGCCGGCCGCGACACCCTGCTCGAGATCGACTGGCAGGGCGCGCAGCAGGTGCGCAAGACCTTCCCCGAGGCGGTGGGTGTGTTCATCCTGCCGCCCGCGCTGGAAGAGCTCGAAAGGCGCCTGCGTGGACGCAACACCGACAGTGACGATGTCATCAGCCGCCGGCTTCTTGCAGCGCGCGGCGAGATGCGCCATGTGGCGGAGTTTGACTACGTTATAATTAACAATGAGTTGCAGGAGGCTCTTGAAGATCTGGTTGCCGTGGTGCGCGCCGCAAGGCTGCGCTACGCCACCCAGCACGTGCGCCACCCGCAATATTTCGACTTTCTCGAACAGGATTGAACATGGCCCGCATCACCGTCGAAGACTGCCTGAAAAGGATCCCGAACCGCTTCCAGCTCACCCTTGCCGCCACTTACCGTGCGCGCCAGTTGACGATCGGCAGCACGCCGCAGATCGACATCGACCCGCACGACAAGGACAAGCCCACGGTCATCGCGCTGCGCGAGGTCGCGGCCGGCAAGGTGGGCCTCGAGATGCTCAATCGAGGCCAGGCCTGAGCCTGACCCCGGGGGAATCCCATGTCTGACAGTGACGTGACCATTCCCCCGCCGCTGGCCATTCCGCCAGCGTCCCCGGTGCTCGCGCTCGACTTCGCGCACCTGAAGGAGAAGATTTCCGGCTACCTCAAGCCCGAGGACATCGGCCGCGTGGAGGCGGCGTACCACTTCGCCGCCAATGCCCACGACGGCCAGTTCCGCATCAGCGGCGACCCCTACATCTCGCACCCGGTCGCCGTCGCCTCCATCGTCGCCGACTGGCACCTGGACCCCCAGGCCCTGATCGCCGCGCTGCTGCACGATGTGATGGAAGACACCCACATCGCCAAGGCAGAGATCGCCGAGCGCTTCGGCAAGGTGTCGGCCGAACTCGTCGACGGGCTATCCAAGCTCGACAAGATCGAGTTCCGCTCGCACGAGGAGGCGCAGGCGGAGAACTTCCGCAAGATGTTGCTGGCGATGGCCAGCGACCTGCGGGTGATCCTGATCAAGCTCGCCGACCGCATGCACAACATGCGCACGCTCGACGCGGTACGGCCGGCCAAGCGCAGGCGCATCGCCAACGAGACGCTCGAGATCTACGCGCCGATCGCCAATCGGCTCGGCCTCAACGACCTGTTCCGCGAGCTGCAGGAGCTGTCGTTCGAGCACAAGTACCCGCTGCGCTTCCG
>JAFEFM010000187.1 GCA_018240585.1 Pseudomonadota bacterium | reverse complement strand
GATCATCGGCTTGTCGTAGATGGGCAGAAGCTGCTTCGACACGCCGCGGGTGATCGGGTGCAGCCGCGTGCCGGACCCGCCGGCGAGGATGATGCCTTTCATTGCTTGCTCCGGATGATGACGCGACATTGTCGCCTTCGCGTGGTGACGCGGTCGTGAATTATTGCACCGGCAGCAGGTGCGGTAGCCCCGTAGGGTCGGCTTCAGCCGACCGGGGTGCCGGGGTTACAGGGCGATGGCGGGCTGAAGCCCGACCTACGGGTTGAGTGCGGCAATCGTAGGGTCGGCTTTAGCCGACCGGAGTAGTGTCTCGGACCCGGAGGGTTCAAAGCCATGCCGAATCCCAATGGGCATACAGACCGATGCTTGGAGCGAGGCCGGCGCGCAGTGGATTCGCGACGATGTAGCGGGCGGCAGCAAGCAGGTCTTCGTCGTCGCGCAGTGCATGGTCGTAATAGGCTCGTTGCCAGACGGGTGTATTTGCGTCTCGCATCAGGTTGATCGCGCGCGCCGAGCCACCCTTCATCGAGCGGAGTGCCCCCGAGAGCGTCCCTTTGCGTAGGACGAGAAGCCAATGGAGATGATCGGGCATCAACACCCAGGCAAGTGTCTCGGTGAATCCGAGCCCGTCTACTCGTCGAAGATGATGTATCGCCTGACGGGCAAGGCTGAAATCTGTGAAGAGCGGGGTGCGATCAGCGGTGGTGACCGTGACATGGTATGCACGACCAATCTCCGAACGCCGGCCTGCGCGAAGAGCATCGTAGGTCATGCGGATTCATGGGTATTCGACTGGGTCGGGGTGTTGGCGGGCTGAAGCCCGCCCTACGGGGTGGGTTCGGGCTGTAATTGTAGGGTCGACTTCAGCCGACCATCGCGAGAGGGTAGGGCGATCTGATATGGGAACCCATCAGTCTTCCAGATCCTCGAACGCCTCTTGCGCGGTGATCGGCATATCGACGCTTGCGAGCTGCAGCGCAGGGCCGTCGGGCTCGGTTTCGAACATCAGCCAGTGGTCGGCTTCGCGGCGGTATAGCTCGAGGCGGCGGTGTTCGATGTCGATGAGCAGGTATTCGCTGAGGTCGGCGAGCTTGCGGTAGGCGGCGAACTTGGCGCCGCGGTCGTAGGCGGCGGTGGAGTCGGACAGCACTTCGACGAT
>JAFEFM010000186.1 GCA_018240585.1 Pseudomonadota bacterium | reverse complement strand
CGGCGTCGTCCGCTGGTGGTGCGGCGGGCGTGGTATCCGCCTGCACGGGCCGCGTCTCGACCAACTCGGCGCCGAAGCCCAGCGGCAACAGCGGCTCGAGGATGGCGGCCGCCTCCCCCTCATGGTCGACCGTCAGGCGCCGCCCCGGCAGGTCGAAATCCAGCGCCGTGACTGGCGCGTCGGCCAGCCGCAGGCGGATCATCTGCTCTTCGGACGGGCAGTCCATGCCGGGGATGCGGAACACCGAGCGCGACAGCGGACGCTCGGCAGCCTGGGCGGGATTGACGGGCGAGTGCATGGTCCACGCAGCGGCAACGGGATGAGCGCGAGTGTATGCCAGGCGGCGTGCCAGGATGAGCAGGGCATCGTGCCGCGGTGCACTATTGCGCGACAATCACGCGTCACGCAGGGTGTGATCGGGGAGGCGACATGCGGCAGCAACATGCGGGAGCAGTCATGAAAGCGCATCGATGGAGCATGAGGCCGGCGTTCGCCCTCGCCGCCGCCTTGACGCTGTCCTTTGCCGCGCCGGCCGTCGCCCAGCCGCGCGACACCGTCACCGGCGACCGCGGCGGCGACATGGCGGTCGACCTCGTCGTGGTGCGGCCATTGGGCATCGTCGCCACCGTGATCGGCACCGCCGGCTTCGTGCTGGCGCTGCCCTTCACCCTGCCCAGCGGCAGCACCGAGGACACCGCGCGTGAATGGATCGCCGCGCCGTTCGAATACACCTTCAATCGTCCGCTGGGCGAGTTCGACCGCTGCGGCGCCGATCGCCATCCCTGCGGACGGCGATGAGCGGCGTGGACGCCTCGCCCGGGCCCGCGGCCTATGTCGGGCGCCCACTGTTCGAGCCGATCTCGCATCTGCTGACGGCGTGCGCCGCTCCGGGGCTGCCGGACGCCGAGCGGCTGACCGCATTGCTGCGCAGCGCCGCGCCCGACGCGGTGAGCGGCACGGGGCAATCGATCCGCTTCGTCGCGCCGGAGGGCGAGGTCGCAGGCTACGAAGCGCACATCCACGCCACCGGCGCAGTGCCGACCCGGCCGGACGACTGGCACGACTTCTTCAATGCGCTTGCCTGGTGCGTGTGGCCGCGCACCAAGGCGGCGTGCAACACGCTGCACATCGAGGAACTGCGCGCCCGTGAGGCGGCCGGTCTGCCGGGGCGCGGGCGCCGGCGCGATGCGCTGACGCAGTTCGACGAATGCGGCCTGGTGGTCGTGTCCGCCGACGCCGACATCCCGACGCTGCTCGCGGCGCACGAGTGGGAAGAAGTGTTCTGGCGCCGCCGCGAGGCCGTGCAGCACAGCACCCGCTTCCTCGTCGTCGGCCACGCCACCTGGGATCAACTGCGCGCGCCCTTCTTCGGCCTGTGCGCGAAGGCGATTTATCGCGTGGTCGAGCCGGGCTGGCTCGCGCTCGACGCGGCCGTGCGCCAGGCGGAGACCGATCGCTGGCTCGCCCACCACCTGCGCGGGCCAGCCGGCATCGCCGCGCCGCGCGACCTGTCGCCCTTGCCCCTGCTCGGCATCCCCGGGGTGACGCAGGACAGCGAACAGGCCGAGTACTACCGCGACACGCGCCAGTTTCGCCTGCGCCGCGTGGCCCGTGCAGCGCAGGCGGCGTCCATCGACTAGTCTGAAAGGCGGGCCTCGGCCCGCAGCAATAGGCAGCGAGGGCGGGGCGTGCGGGCGCCCGACTGGACGCAAGGAGGCGGATATGCACATCGGGGCGATTGTGGGAGCCATGCTTGCCTGCCTGTGCGGGGCGGCGCTGGCGGCGAGCGGCGAATGGCTGTCGCTGGGCAGCAAGCATTGGTCGCCGAGCGTGTT
>JAFEFM010000185.1 GCA_018240585.1 Pseudomonadota bacterium | reverse complement strand
GTGCGCACCTTCCAGAACATCCGCCTGTTCCCGAAGATGACGGTGCTGGAGAACCTCATCGTCGCCCAGCACAACGTGCTGCAGCGCGCGTCGAAGTTCTCCGTCGCCGGCATTTTCAGGCTGCCCGGCTACCGCGAGGCGGAACGGCAGGCGATCGAGCGCGCGGCGATGTGGCTGGAGCGCCTGAAGCTCACCCACCTGGCGGATGACGCCGCGGGCGACCTGCCCTACGGCATCCAGCGTCGCATCGAGATCGCGCGCGCGCTGTGCGTCGATCCGGTGCTGCTGTGCCTGGACGAGCCGGCCGCCGGCCTCAACCCGCGCGAATCGGCCGAGCTCAACGAGCTGCTGCTCTACCTGTGCGGCGAGCTGGGCATCGCCATCCTCCTCATCGAGCATGACATGAGCGTGGTGATGAACGTGTCCGACCACATCGGCGTGATCAGCTACGGGCGCAAGATCGCCGAAGGCACGCCGGAACAGGTGCAGCACGACCCGCAGGTGATCAAGGCCTACCTGGGCGAGGACGAGGATGAAGAAGTGACGGGAGGGGCCGCCGCATGATGCTCAAGATGGAGGGCGTGCACGCCCATTACGGCCACATCCACGCGCTGCGCGGCATCGACGTCGAGGTGCAGGTGGGCGAGATCGTCACCCTGATCGGCGCCAACGGCGCCGGCAAGTCGACGATGATGATGAGCCTGTTCGGCAATCCCAAGGCCAGCGCCGGGCGTATCGTGTTCGACGGCGAGGACATCACCCGCGTGCCCACGCACGAGATCGCCCGCCGCGGCATCGCGCTGGTGCCCGAAGGCCGGCGCATCTTCCCGCGCATGACGGTGATCGAGAACCTGCAGATGGGCACCGCGCACGCCGACCCGGCCAACTACGACGCCGACACCGCGCGCGTGTTCGCGATGTTCCCCATCCTGCAGGAGCGCCAGTCGCAGCGCGCCGGCACGCTGTCGGGCGGCGAGCAGCAGATGCTGGCGATCGGCCGCGCGCTGATGAGCCGGCCCAAGCTGCTGCTGCTCGACGAACCCTCGCTGGGCCTGGCGCCGATCTACATCCGCAAGATCTTCCAGATCGTGAAGGAGCTCAACCGCGACCACGGCATGACCATCCTGCTGGTGGAACAGAACGCCAACCAGGCGCTGCG
>JAFEFM010000184.1 GCA_018240585.1 Pseudomonadota bacterium | reverse complement strand
GCGGCGGCACCGCCGTCGCCGCACGCTGCATCTGCGTGCAGGGATGCCAGACGTGCGCAAGGCTGCGTTGCTGCCAGGCGCGGTTGAGGCTGGCATCGCTGGTGGCCGGAGGCGTGGCTGCCGGGATCAAGGTGTAGCGTCCTTCATTTTGAATTCATAATTATGGAATCTAATCGGGCCTGTTGCGCCGCGTCAAGCCGCTGTCCGGCCGTGGGCACCGGGAGGTGCCCGCCAATGTCATGAGACCATGACGAGGGAAACGCCGCGGCCTTGCAGTTGGCGACCGCCGTCCGCGGTCGGCTGCGGACCGTACGCGCATCACCGACCGGTTTCACGCAAGTTCGAACAGCGCGATCGACTCGACATGGGAGGTCTGCGGGAACATGTTGGCGATCCCCGCCCCCCGCAGCAGGTAGCCTTTCTCATGCACCAGCACCGCCGCATCGCGCGCGAGCGTGGCCGGGTTGCACGACACGTAGACGATGCGCGCCGGCAACTGCTGCGCGCCGAGCGCCTTCACCACCGCGACCGCACCCTCGCGCGGCGGATCGATCAGCAGCTTGTCCAGGCGCCCCAGCGCGGCGAGGCTGTCTTCGGTGGCCTCAAACAGGTTGGCCGCATGGAACTCGCTGAGCCCATCCAGACCGTTGCGGCGCGCGTTGTCGCGTGCGCGCGCCACCAGCGCCTCGCTGCCCTCGATGCCCACCACCGTCGCGCCACGGCGCGCGATCGGCAGGCTGAAGTTGCCCAGCCCGCAGAACAGGTCGGCGATGCGCTCGCCGGACTGCGGGTCGATCAACTGCATCGCGCGCCGGATAAGCAGGCGGTTGATGTGGATGTTCACCTGGGTGAAGTCGGTCGGCAGGAAGTCCAGCCCCACACCGAACTCCGGCAAGGTGTAGGACAGGCCGGGAGCGTCCGCGGGCTGCAGCGGCGCAGCGGTGTCGGGGCCGCCGGGCTGCGTCCACACCTGCACGCCCTCGGCGTCGGCAAATGCGGCGAGGGCGTCGGCGTCGCGCGCACTCAGGGGCAGCAGGTGACGGAAGACCAGCACCGTCGTCGCCTCGGTGACGGCAACCTCGACCTGCGGCACCCGGTCGGCGATCGACAGCCCGGCGATCAGCTCGCGCAGGCGCGGCAGCAGCGCCGACACATGCGCCGGCAGGATGTCGCACGAGCGCATGTCGATGATGTAGCTCGAGCGCCGCTCGTGGAAGCCCACCCGCACGCCGCCCTTGCTCGGCACCAGCCGCACGCTGAGCCGTGCGCGGTCGCGATAGCGCCAGGCCGGGCCGTGGATCGCCGAATACACGATCTGCGGCTGCACGCCGCCGATGTGCCGCAACGCATCCTCCAGCACGCGCTGCTTGGCGGCGGCCTGCGCCACCGCATCGACGTGCTGCATCGAGCAGCCGCCGCAGGTGCCGAAATAGGCACAACGCGGGGTCACGCGCTGCGCGCTGGCCTTCAGCACGCGCGCAGCGTCGGCCTGTTCGTAGCGCGGCTTCACACGATAGGACTCATACTCCACGCGCTCGCCCGGCAGCGCGCCGTCGATGAAGATCGCCTTGCCTTCCACATGGGCGACACCACGACCTTCGTGGTCCAGCGACTCGATGACTGCGATG
>JAFEFM010000183.1 GCA_018240585.1 Pseudomonadota bacterium | reverse complement strand
TGCCAGGGCCCCGGCAGGATCGCCGCGATGACCCGCAGCTTCTCGGTCGCGGCCAGCAGCGCATGGCTGATCGCCACCGACTCGTGCTGGTATTCGGCACCATAACCGGCGGTGAAGCGGATCTGCGACAGCGCGTAGTCGAAACCCGCCTTCTCGGCGATCTGCGCCAGCTTGCGGTTGTAGTCGATGTCCCAGCTCGTGCGCTGCTCGATCTTGCTGACGACCAGCCCCCCGCTGACGTTGGGCACCCAGTAGGCGAACTTGATGTTTTCGCGGCTCATGTTGTGTGTTCCTTGATAGGTTTCGATGACTCAGGCCGCTGCGCGCACGGCTTTCTGCACGCTCGACACCGCCGGCAGGCGCGGACGCAGGAAGGGTCGGGCACGCTCCGCCGCGAGATCGATGCGCGCCTGCAGCGCCGGGCTGGTGATCTGGTAGTTCTCGATCTCCGCCTCGCTGCCATACACGCCGATCGGCAGGGTGTGCGACTGGAAGAAGCTGAACAGCGGACGCAACTGATGATCGATCACCAGCGCATGGCGATCGCTGCCACCGGTCGCCGCCAGCAGCACCGGCACGTCGATCAGGGCGTTGTGGTCCACGAAGTCGAACAGATGCTTGAACAGCCCGGTGAAGGAGGCGCGATAGACCGGGCTGGCGACGACCAGGAAGTCCGCCGACTCGATCGCCGCGATGTCGGCTTTCACCTCGTCCGGCAACTGCGACGGATAGAGCGCCCCGGCCAGCTTGGGTCCGACGGAGCCGAGCTCGATCAGGCGTACATCGATCGAGGCCTGCTCGCCGAGCGCATCGACCAGCGCTTCGACCAGAGTGAGGGTGCGGGAGGGACGTTGCAGACCGCCGGAAACAGCCACCACCTTGATTTGCTTGCTCATGCTTTCACCTGTGCGTAATGGGATTGTTGATCGTTGGGCATGCCGACATTGGCACTTGTCTTGGGTAGAGCAGCTCTCGTGCCAATTTTTTATCTCTTATAAACAGATACTTGCATTACGTCCTTGGATTCCCCTGCTGCCGCGCAAGCAGTTCGCAATCCGCCCTGCTGCCGGCGCAACAGCCCGGCGCGACGACTGCTTCACACCGCGAAGGACAGCGATGCGAAGTCGACCGGCGCGGCTGCATGGGGACGGGCCGCGAGTTCGTCGGAGAGATCGAGATAGTCGAGCCGCTCGCCATGCAGCAGCGCCAGCGCCTGCGTCTGTACGCGCACAAGGCGCGGATCGGCGCGATCGCGCGGACGCTGCGGATCGACACGCAGTTCGCCTGCGATGCGGCCCGGATTGGCCGACATCACCAGGATGCGGTCGCTCAGGTAGGCGGCCTCGTCGATGTCGTGCGTGACCAGCAGCAGCGTCGTGCCATGGCGCGCGGCCAGCGACAGCAGCAGATCCTGCAGGCGCATGCGGGTGAAGGCGTCGACCGCGCTGAAGGGCTCGTCCAGCAGCAGCAGTGACGGTTGCGCGAACAGCCCGCGGGCAATCGCGGCGCGCTGTGCCATGCCGCCCGACAACTGCTTCGGATAGGCGTCGGCGAAATCGGCAAGACCGACCTCGGCCAGCAGCTCCTTCACCCGCGGATTGCGTCCGCCACCCGGCCCGGCATCGAAGCCGACGTTGTCGGCCACGGTCAGCCAGGGCAGCAGGCGCGGCTCCTGGAAGATGAAGCCGACATCGGGCGAGTGCAGATGGGGTGCCGCGCCCTTGACCCGCACCGTGCCGCGGTAGTCGGTGTCGAGCCCCGCGATGACGCGCAGCAGCGTGCTCTTGCCGCAGCCGCTGGGGCCCAGCAAGCTGATGATCTCGCCCGGCTGGATGTCGAACGACACGCCATCGATGATGCGGCGCGACTGGAAACGCTTGTCGGCAACGTGCAGCGTGAGAAGTGGCTGGGACATGATCTCGCCCTCCCCGTCAGCGACCGCTGTCATACACGTCGCGCCACACCAGCAGGCGGCGTTCCGCGAGTTGCAGCAGGCTGTCGCTGAGCTTGCCCAGCAACGCCAGCACGACGATCGCGACGATCACCAGGTCGGCCCGCGCCGTCTCGCGGCCGTCGGTGAGCAGATAGCCCAGGCCGCGCGTCGCCGCAATCAGCTCGGCCGCCACCAGGAACATCCACGCCAGCGACAGGCCGCTGCGCAGGCCGGTCAGCAGGTTAGGCAGTGACGCCGGCAGGAAGATGCGCACGATCAGGCGCCAACCCTTCAGGCCGAAGATGCCGCCGACCTCGACCAGCTTGCGGTCCACGTTCTTGATGCCTGCGACCAGGTTCAGATACACGGGGAAGAAGGCGCCGATCGCGATCAGCGTGATCTTCGGCGCCTCGTCGATGCCCAGCCACAGCAGCAGCAGCGGCACCCAGGCCAGCGACGGGATCGCGCGCAAGGCCTGGAAAGTCGGGTCGAGATAGGCCTCCAGCGCGCGCGACAATCCCACGGCCGCCCCGATCAGCAGCGCCAGCATGGCGCCAATCGCGAACCCCGCCAGCACGCGCGCGCTGCTCACCACGACATGGCTGAACAGATCGCCGCTGCCGGCCAGTTCGATCAGCGTCGCGACCAGCTCGGAGGGCGGTGGCAGCAGATGGGCGCTGACCCACCCGAAGCGCACCACCACCTCCCAGGCCGCCACCAGCACGACCGGCACGACCCAGCCCCTGAACTGCGCCAGGATGCGGCCCGCGACTACACGCCCGCCGAACTGCCCGCCGCCAAGCCCGTCTGCCGGGGCCAGCGCGGCATCCAATGTGGAAACCTTGCTCATCGCGGCATGCTCACTTGATCACGGCGCGGGCGTAGGACGGCTCGACCAGTGCGTCGACGACCGCGCCGACGTTGGTGCCCTTGCGCACGAGGTCTTCCTCGACGAGGATCGGCGCCGCCGCCTTCAACGCCTCGACATGCTCAGTGCCCGGCACCGGCTTGCTGAAGTCGTTGCGCGACAACTGCAGCCGAGCGACCTCGATCGGCAACTTGGCCTCCTCGGACACCAGTTTCGCCGTCTCCTCCGGATTGGCGACGATCCACTTGCGCGCCTTCTCGTACGCCGCGATCACGCGCTTCACATAGGCCGGATGCTCGCTGGCGAAGCGTTCGCTGGTGTTCAGGAAACCGTAGGTGTTGTAGGCCACGTTGCGATACAGCAGGCGCGAGCCGGCCTGCACCTCGCTGCCGGCCATCAGCGGATCGAGCCCCGCCCAGGCATCCACCCTGCCCTGCTCCAGCGCCGAACGGCCATCGGCATGCTGGAGCGCGAGGATCTCGACGTCGCTCTTCGACAGGCCCTCCTGATGCAGGCTGCGCAGCAGGAACAGGAAGGGATCGGTGCCCTTGGTCGCGGCGACCTTCTTGCCCTTCAGATCCTTCACCGACTTGATTGGCGAATCCTTGGGCACGAGCAGCGCCGTCCACTCGGGGCGCGAATACACATACACGCTCTTGATCGGGTTGCCGTTGGCCTTCGACAGCACGGCCGCCAGGCCGGCGGTGCTACCGAAATCGAC
>JAFEFM010000182.1 GCA_018240585.1 Pseudomonadota bacterium | reverse complement strand
GCCGACGACCCGCTGCGCGGCACGCGGGCCAAGGCGGGCGAGGAGGACTTCACGCGCATCTTCTCGAAGCTGGTGGCGGCCGCCCCGGCGCCCATCGGCCTCGGCGCCGGGCCGTACAAGGGCGACTGAGCGCGTCGCGATGGCGGGATGAAGCTGCCATTGCCGAGTTGGCGATCCGTGACCGGATGCTCAGCCTCACCCGGGCTGTTGGCGGGATGATCCGCTTTCGTCGCACGACGGCATCCGCTGCGGGAACGGATTCGGGGCATCCCGGGAGCAAGGGCGACGTGCGGGTGAAATTTGATATGGTCAAAGTATTTTGTTTCATGTTAATTTTCGCCCGACAGCAGGCCTGACAGGCGCACATCACAAGACGCCGGGCCACCCTTAGACGTCCATTGTTGGAGGAGACACCATGAAGCTGCGTAGCACCCTGATCGCCGCCTTCGGCCTTGCCTTTGCCGCTGCTGCCCACGCCGACATCAACGTCGGCGTGATCGTTTCTGCAACCGGCCCTGCTGCCTCGCTCGGCATTCCCGAGAAGAACACCATCGGCCTGTTGCCCACCACCATCGCGGGCCAGAAGGTCAACTACATCGTGCTGGACGATGCGTCCGACACCACCACGGCGGTGAAGAACATCCGCAAGCTGGTGTCCGAGGACAAGGTCGATGTGGTGCTGGGTTCCACCATCACTCCCAACTCGCTGGCGATGATCGACGTCGCCGCGGAGTCGAAGACGCCGATGATCTCGATGGCGGCGTCGGCGCGCATCGTCGAGCCGATGGACGACAAGCGACGCTGGGTGTTCAAGACGCCGCAGAACGACGCGCAGATGTCCACCGCCATCGTCGAGCACATGACCAACAACCATGTGAAGACGGTCGCCTTCATCGGCTTCTCCGATGCCTACGGCGAAGGCTGGTTCGAGCAGTTCAAGCCGGTCGCCGAGGCGCGCAAGCTGCAACTGGTGGCCAACGAGCGCTTCAGCCGCACCGATACGTCGGTGACCGGCCAGGTGCTGAAGATCATCGCCGCCAAGCCCGATGCCGTGCTCATCGCCGGCTCCGGCACGCCGGCGGCACTGCCGCAGAAGGCGCTCAAGGAGCGCGGTTTCACCGGCAAGATCTACCAGACCCACGGCGTCGCCAACAACGACTTCCTGCGTGTGTGCGGCAAGGACTGCGAAGGCACCTTGCTGCCGGCCGGCCCGGTGCTGGTCGCCGAGCAACTGCCCGATGGCAACCCGGTGAAGAAGCCTGCGCTGGAGTACATCGGCAAGTACGAGGCCGCGCATGGCAAGGGCAGCGTGTCGACCTTCGGCGCCCACGGCTGGGATGCCGGAGTGCTCATGTCCAATGCCGTTCCGGTGGCGCTGAAGAAGGCCCAGCCGGGGACCGAGGAGTTCCGCGCAGCGCTGCGCGATGCGATCGAAGGGCTGAAGGAGGTGCCGGCCGCGCATGGCATTTTCTCCATGAGCCCGACCGACCACCTCGGCCTCGATCAGCGCGCCCGCGTCATGGTGCAGATCCAGAACGGCAAGTGGGTGCTGGTGAAGTAAGCGCCTGGTCGTCCCGCTGTCGCCCGACGAAGCCCGCCGCAAGGCGGGCTTCGCGCATTCAGGGGGCGCGGTTGCGTTCCCGCTTCAGGGCTGCACGCCGTGGCGCAGCATCGCCACCATCGCGGTGGCGATGTCGTGCGGGCTGCGCCTGCCTTCCCGGTACCACAGATAGATCCAGTTCATGCCGCCGAGCAGGAACAGGCGCAGCAGCGAGCGGTCGGTGCCTGCGCGCAGCGGCAGCGCATCGATGAGCGTGCGGAACACGGCCTCGTAGTCCGCGCGATGCGGGCGGATCTCCTGAAGCAACTCGTCATTGCGCGAAATGGCCAGATTGCTGCCGGCCAGGCGGTCGATCGACGAGCCGCCGACGATGCCCTCGATGTGCACCTCGCACGCGCGCTCGAGGCATTTCCACGGATCGTCGCTGCTCGTCGCCGCCTCCTTCACCCGCTCGAGCGTGCGTTCGAAGCCTTCGCGATGCACGGCGAGGAACAGTTCGCGCTTGGACGGGAAGTAGTGATAGACCGAACCGGGCAGCAGACCGACATTGCGTGCGATGTCGCGGATCGAGGTGCGGTCGTAGCCCTCGGCGGAGAACAACCGTGCTGCGGCATCCAGGATCAGGCGGCGCCGTTCCAGCGGCTCCTGATCGCCTTCTGCCGGGCCGCCGGCCGCGTCGCCGCGGGCCAGGCGCTCGCTCAGGCGCCCGCGTTCCAGATGGCGCCGCTGCGTCTCGGTCAGCCCCTCGGTGTCGCCCCCCTGATGCTCCACCAAGGCCTGCAGTCGCTTCACCGCCGTCTCCAGTCCGTGCTTCTGCCACAGGTAGCGCACACCGGATGGCGAGATACGCAGGCCGGCCTGGCGCAGGCGCTCGGCCACTGCCACCTGTCCCAACTCGGGTTCTTCACGCGCCAGGCGCAGGATTTCTTCTTCGGCGGTCACGGATGACGCGGCATGCGCGTCGGCAGCGAGGGAATCGGTCATTGCGTGGGACTTGTCTTGGGATCTGCACGGGTCGTGGTGGCGGTCGGCCAGCGCTGGTGCCGCGCTGCCGCAAGTTTGCCTCAATTCGGCTCGGGGCAAGCCCGGATGGTACCGAGGTACATCGAAGAAATAAATCGAACAATCGTTTGACAAGGTAGTTAGTCATCGATATCTTTCCATTCCAGAAGAAGGCTGTACGCCTTGCCGCAACAGCTCGGGCCGGTCGCCATCGCGGGCGATCCGGTCAACCCACGACCATCTGGAGGAAACATGAAACTGCACAAGCTCTGCGTCGCCCTGTCCGTGACGCTTGCCGCCGGCTCGGCCCTGGCCGACATCACCATCGGTGTCTCGCTGTCGGCAACCGGTCCGGCGGCATCCCTCGGCATTCCCGAGAAGAACGCGTTCACGCTGATGCCCACCGAGATCGGCGGCGAGAAGGTACGGCTGATCGTGCTCGACGATGCGACCGATCCCACCGTGGCGACAAAGAATGCGCGCCGCTTCGTGTCCGAAGACAAGGTCGATGTGATGATCGGTTCGTCGGGCACGCCTGCCAGCGCGGCCATCGCCGAAGTCGCCAACGAGGCGAAGACGCCGCTGGTGACGATGAGCCCGGTGTCGCTGCCGGCCGAGCGCAACGAGTGGGTGTTCCGCGCGCCGCAGCAGAACAGCGTGATGGCCGGCGCGCTGGTCCAGCACATGAAGGCGAAGGGCGTGAAGACGCTGGGCTTCATCGGCTTCTCCGATGCCTACGGCGAGGACTGGCTGAACTCGATGACCAAGCTGGCCGACGCCGCCGGCATCAAGATCGGCCCGGTCGAGCGCTACAACCGCACCGACACCTCGGTCACCGGCCAGGTGCTGAAGCTGGTCACCGCGAAGCCGGATGCGATCCTGATCGTCGGCTCGGGCAGCCCCGCGGCGCTGCCGCAGACGGCGCTGGTCGAGCGCGGCTACAAGGGCCAGATCTACCAGACGCACGCCGTCGCCAACCAGGCTTTCCTCGGTGTGGCGGGGAAGGCTGCAGAAGGCGCGATCCTGCCGGTCGGCCCCATCGTCGTCGTCAATCAACTGGCGGCCGATCATCCGTCGAAGAAGCCGGGCGCCGAGTTCGCACGCAAGTACGAGGCCCAGTTCGGCGCCGGCTCGCTGTCGGCCTTTGCCGGTCATGCGGTCGATGCCTTCCGCCTGATCGAAGCGGCGGTGCCGGTCGCGCTGGCGAAGGCCAAGCCGGGTTCGCCCGAGTTCCGTGCCGCGCTGCGGAACGCGCTCGAATCCAACAAGGACGTGGTCGGTGTGCATGGCGTGTTCAACATGAGCCCCACCGACCACTTCGGCCTCGATGCACGCTCGCACGTGCTGGTGCGCATCGACAACGGCGGCTACAAGCGCATCGACAACTGATCGGCCAACGATCCACAGGAGGGATTCCATGAGCGAGATCATCCGCGATCCAGTCCGCATGTTTGCCGAGCCGGATCTGGTCGAAATCCATCGGGGGGACGGTTCGCGCATCCTGCGCTCGGGAATCCCCCTGCCCGACACCTATGCCCGCTGCGTCGGCGACTGGCTCGAGCACTGGGCGCGGCTGCAGCCCGACGAGCTGTTCCTCGCCGAGCGCAACGCCGCCGGCGAGTGGGACAAGTTGAGCTATGGCGAAGCGCGCCGCCGGGTCGTTGCGATCGCCAGCTGGATGCTGGGGCAGAACCTGTCGGCCGAGCGGCCGGTCGCGATCCTGTCGGACAATTCCATCGAGCATGCGCTGATCATGCTGGCGGCGATGCACATCGGCGTGCCCGCGTGCCCGATCTCGGCCGGCACTTCGCTGATGTCGAAAGATCACGCCAAGCTCAAGGGCAACATCGAGCTGCTGCGGCCGGGCGTCATCTACGCCGATCCGGTCGAGCGCTTCATGCCGGCGATCGCGGCGGTCGCCCCGCTGCACGACGGCGTGGTGGTGGCGGGCAGCCGCAGGCAGGCGCAGCCGGGCACCGTGTCGATGGCCGAGGTCGAGGCGCGCAGCGACGAAGCGGCAGTGATGCGGGCCTTCGACGCGATCACGCCCGACACCATCGGCAAGTTCCTGTTCACCTCCGGCTCGGTCGGCACGCCCAAGGCGGTCATCAACACCCACCGCATGATGTGCTCCAACCAGCTCGCCAAGGAGCTGATCTGGACTTTCCTCGCCGACAACCGGCCGGTGCTCGTCGAGTGGCTGCCGTGGAGCCATACCTTCGGTGGCAACCAGAACTTCAACCTGATGTTGCGCTGGGGCGGCACGATGTACATCGACGACGGCAAGCCGACGCCGGCGCTGCTCGGGAAGACCCTGCGCAACCTGCGCGAAGTGTCACCGACGATCTATTTCAGCGTGCCGCGCGCCTACGACATGCTGGTGCCCGAGCTGCGCAAGGATGCCGCGCTGCGCGAGAGCTTCTTCCGCCGCCTGAACCTGATCTCCTACGCCGGCGCCGCGCT
>JAFEFM010000181.1 GCA_018240585.1 Pseudomonadota bacterium | reverse complement strand
CGGGATGGCCTTCGGATCGATGGTGACCGGGTGGTAGAGCTCGACGCGGTCGCCGGCGGCGAGCACCGTGTCGAGCGGCTTGACCTTGCCGAAGATGCCCACCTTCTGCTGCTCGAAGGAGAAGGCCGGCAACTGCTCGAGGATGCCCGAGGCCTCGATCGCGCCGCGGATCGTCGTGCCCTCGGGCACGTCGACCGCCTGCAGCACCTGGCGGCCGGGCACGGCGTAAGCGATGGCGATCTTCATGGCCGTTCCTCCCTCACTCTGCGCTGTGCGCGCCGCCCATCTGGATCGCCTTGCCAGCGCTGAGGTCCACCATGCGCTTGCCGACCACCAGCAGGCCGGTGACGAGGAAACCGCCGGGTGGCAGGATCATCATCAGCATGTTGCTGCCGGCCGGCAGCAGGTGCAGTTCCATGAAGTGGAACGACGGCCCGAGCAGCAGCGAGGCGTCGGCGAACAGGGTGCCCGAGCCGAGGATCTCGCGCACCGCGCCGATCGCCGTCAGTGCGAAGGCGAAGCCGAGCCCCATGGCGATGCCGTCCACCAGCGACGGCAGCACCGGCTCCTTCGCGGCGAAGGCTTCCAGCCGCGCCAGTGGCAGGCAGTTGGACACGATCAGCGGAATGAACAGGCCCAGCACCTTGTAGAGTTCGTGCATCCAGGCGTTCATCGTCAGGTCGACCAGGGTCACCATCGCGGCGATGATCAGGATGTACACCGGGATGCGCACCTGCTGGGTGATGCGCTGCCGGAACACTGCGACGAGCAGGCTGGAGGCCGCCATCACCACCGCCGTCGCCAGCCCCATGCCCAGGCCGTTGGTGGCGCTGGTGGTCATCGCCATGCTCGGGCACATGCCGAGCAGCATCGCCAGCACGCCGTTGTTGTCCCACAGGCCGTCGCGGACGATGCGTCCGTAATCCGCTCTGGGGGCTGTTGCGGCGACGTGCGGCAGGGGCGTCGTGGTGGCGGTCATGGCTTCATCTCCCCGGACGCTGCCGTCAGCAGGCTGTCCTTGTTGGCGGCGAAGAACGCAAGGCCGCGGTGCACCGCGGCGACGACGCCGCGCGGCGTGATCGTCGCGCCGGTGAACTGGTCGAATTCGCCGCCGTCCTTGCGCACCTTCCAGCGCTCGGCGGGGGGCGCGCCGAGCGACAGCCCGGTGAAACGGGTGATCCAGTCGCCCTTCTTCACTTCGATCTTGTCGCCCAGGCCCGGCGTTTCCTTGTGCGCCAGCACGCGCACGCCGAGGATCCGGCCCTGGGCGTCGACGCCCATCATCAGGCGGATCTCGCCGGCGTAGCCGCTGCCGCGGATCTCGTACGCCAGCCCGGTCACGGTGTCGCCCTTGCGCGCGCGGTACACCGTCGTTTCGCTGCCGTCGGCCGCGCGCACGGCGAGGGTGCCCTGCAGCGGGTT
>JAFEFM010000180.1 GCA_018240585.1 Pseudomonadota bacterium | reverse complement strand
TCATGCCCACAAGAACCATAGCGAGTGTAGTGCGCGGTCAGCGCATCCTGACGGCCGAACGTGAAATGAGCGTGCGCGAGGCCTCCATGCGCATGGCGGCAGAGCGCGTCGGATCGGTGATGATCGTCGAGAGCGGCAAGCTCGTCGGCATCTTCACCGAGCGTGATGCGCTGTTCCGCGTCCTCGCCGCGGGGCTCGCCCCCGACAGGACGCGACTTGCCGACGTGATGACCCCGAATCCGCAGACGATCACGCCCGATCGTCCGCTCGTGCATGCGATGCACCTGATGACCGAGGGCGGTTTCCGCCACGTGCCGGTCGTCATCGACGGACGTCCGGTGGGCATGGTTTCGGCGCGGGATGCCCTGGGCAGTGAATTGCTCGCCTTCGAGCACGAGCTGGAACAACGCGAGGCGATCTCGGAACGCCTCTGAGCTGCGGCCGCAGTCGTGAGCCGGCCGCTGGCCGGCTCAGTTCTTTTGCGGCACCTCGACGAAGATCTCGCCCGGGCGCGTCATGCCCAGCTCGAAGCGCGCGCGCTCCTCGATGGCGTCGTTGCCCGATTTCAGGTCGCGCACTTCGGCATCCAGGCTGGCATTGCGTTGCTCCAGGCGCAGGTTTTCATCGCGCTGCGCGCGCACCTGCCGATCCACTTCCCAGACGCGCAGCCATCCACCCTTGCCGAGCCAGAGCGGGTACTGCAGGACGACGACGAGCACGAAGAGGATGAGGACAGGCCAGCGCATGGGAAAGTGCAACGGGATCAGGAAACCGTACGAGGAAGATGAAGCCGGCGCAACCGGCGCGGGCGCCCGCGACCGGCAGGCTGCGAAAAAGCCGACGGGGTCGCCGCCGGCCTTGTCGTGTCCTGCCGAGTCGCAAACCGGCGGCGATCAGCCGCGCAGGTTGTAGAAGGCGCGCTTGCCCGGATAGGTCGCGGTGTTGCCGAGATCTTCCTCGATGCGCAGCAACTGGTTGTATTTCGAGATTCGGTCCGAACGCGACAGCGAGCCGGTCTTGATCTGCATCGCACGCAGGCCGACCGCGATGTCGGCGATGGTGGAATCGTCGGTTTCGCCCGAACGGTGCGAGATCACCGAAGTGTAGCCGGCGAGCTTGGCCATCTCGACGGCGGCGAAAGTCTCGGTCAAGGTGCCGATCTGGTTGATCTTGATCAGGATCGAGTTGGCGATGCCCTTGTCGATGCCTTCCTGCAGGATCCGGGTGTTGGTGACGAATAGGTCGTCGCCCACCAGTTGAATCTGCTTGCCGAGGCGCTCGGTCAGGTGCTTCCAGCCCGCCCAGTCGCCTTCGGCCATGGCGTCCTCGATCGACACGATAGGGAACTTGTCGGCCAGCGTCGCCAGGTAGTCGGTGAAGCCTTCGGCGGTGAGCGACAGGCCTTCGCCTTTCAGCTCGTACTTGCCGTCCTTGTAGAACTCGCTCGCGGCGCAGTCGAGCGCCAGCAGCACGTCGCGGCCCGGCTCGTAGCCGGCGGCGGAGATCGCGTCCTGGATCAGCGACAGCGCCTCCTCGGTACCCGACACGTTGGGCGCGAAGCCGCCTTCGTCGCCGACGGTGGTCGGGTAGCCCTTCTTGTCGATGATCTTCTTCAGGTGGTGGAAGACTTCGGCGCCGCAGCGCAGGGCCTCGCGGAAGCTGCCCATGCTCACCGGCATGATCATGCATTCCTGGATGTCGAGGCTGTTGTTGGCGTGCTCGCCGCCGTTGATGACGTTCATCATCGGCACCGGCATGACCATCGGACTGGAGCCGCCGAAGTAGCGGTACAGCGGCAGACCGGCTTCCTCGGCTGCTGCCTTGGCCACCGCCATCGACACCGCCAGGGTGGCGTTCGCGCCCAGGCGCGACTTGTTGTCGGTGCCGTCGAGTTCGATCAGGGTGCGGTCGATGAAGGACTGGTCTTCCGCGTCGAGGCCGATGATGGCCTCGGAGATTTCAGTGTTCACGTTCTCCACTGCGCGCAGCACGCCCTTGCCGAGGTAGCGGCCGGCGTCGCCGTCACGCAGCTCGATCGCCTCGCGCGAGCCGGTGGAGGCGCCCGACGGCACCGCGGCACGGCCCATCACGCCGGACTCGAGCAGCACGTCGGCTTCCACTGTGGGGTTGCCGCGGGAGTCCAGAATCTCGCGGGCGATCACATCAACGATTGCACTCATGTTTTTTCCTGTTGCAGTTACGGATTCGAATCGATAACGAGCGACATCTTCGGGCCGAATTAGACATCAAGCACGATGCCAGGTCGACCGCGCGCCGGGATAAGCGGTATCAGCCGCACCGATGCAGCGGTCGTGGCGCGCTCACAGGGTCTGTTCGAGGAAGCCCTCGCGCTTGACCAGCGCGTCGATGCCCTTGAGCGTGGCGAGCAGCGCCTTCATCTTCGGCAGCGGCCAGGCGTTGGGGCCGTCGGACAGGGCCTTCTCGGGGTTCGGATGGGTTTCCATGAACAGGCCAGCAACGCCCACTGCCACTGCCGCCCGCGCCAGCACCGGCACGAACTCGCGCTGGCCGCCGGAGGCGGTGCCCTGCCCGCCCGGCAACTGCACCGAGTGCGTGGCGTCGAATACCACCGGGCAGCCGGTCCCGCGCATGATCGCGAGGCTGCGCATGTCGGAGACAAGGTTGTTGTAGCCGAAGGACGCGCCGCGCTCGCACACCATGATGGTATCGGCGCCGCCATTGGCCTCCTTCGCCTTGTCGACGACGTTCTTCATGTCGCCCGGCGCCAGGAACTGGCCCTTCTTGATGTTGACCGGCTTGCCGCTCGCCGCCACCGCGTGGATGAAGTCGGTCTGCCGGCACAGGAAGGCCGGCGTCTGCAGCACGTCGACCACTGCCGCCACGGCGGGGATCTCCTCGACGGTATGCACGTCGGTGAGCACCGGCAGGCCGAGCTGGGTCTTCACCGCCTCGAGCATCTTCAGGCCGGCGTCCATGCCGTGGCCGCGGAAGCTGCGGCCCGAGCTGCGGTTGGCCTTGTCGTAGGACGCCTTGAAGATGTAGGGGATGCCCAACTCGACGCAGATCTCCTTCATCTGGCCGGCGATGTCCAGGCACATCTGCTCGGACTCGGCCACGCAGGGGCCGGCGATCAGGAAGAAGGGCTGGCCGAGGCCGGCCTCGAATCCACACAGTTTCATCGCTTGCTCCTTCAGGCTTGCGCCGGGGCCTGCACGCCCGCGCGCTGGGCGATCGCCGCCTTGACGTAGGCGGTGAACAGCGGATGACCCTTGCGCGGATTGGAGGTGAACTCGGGGTGGAACTGGCAGCCGACGAACCAGGGATGCACCTGGGCCGGCAGCTCGACCATCTCGCACAGGTCGGTGACCGGCGCGCGGCCGGAGACGATCAGGCCCTTGTCCTCGAGCTTGGCGAGCAAGGTGTTGTTCACTTCGTAGCGATGGCGGTGGCGCTCCATGATCTCGGCCGCACCGTAGACCTGACGCGCCAGCGTACCTTCGCGCAACTGGCACACCTGTCCGCCGAGCCGCATCGTGCCGCCGAGGTCGGACTCCTCGGTGCGCTTCTCGATCTTGCCCGATCGGTCCTTCCATTCGGTGATGAGGCCGATCACCGGGTACTTGGTTTCGCGCTCGAATTCGGTCGAATGCGCGCCGGGCATGCCGGCGACGTCACGCGCGAACTCGATCACCGCCAGTTGCATGCCGAGGCAGATGCCTAGGTAAGGCACCTTGTTCTCGCGCGCATAGCGGATCGCCGCGATCTTGCCTTCGGTGCCACGCTTGCCGAAGCCGCCGGGCACCAGGATCGCGTCCATCTTCTCCAGCACGCCGCAGCCGTCGCGCTCGATGTCTTCCGAATCGATGTAGTGGATGTTCACCTTCGACTCGGTGTGCATGCCGGCGTGGTTCAGCGCCTCGATCAGCGACTTGTAGGATTCGGTGAGGTCGACGTACTTGCCGACGAAGCCGATATCCACTTCATGCTTCGGATTCTCGCGGGCGCGGATGAGCCTGTCCCATACCGAGAGATCGGCCGCACGCGCGAGGATGTCGAGCTTGTGGCAGACGATCTGGTCCATCATCTGGTCGTGCAACTGCGCGGGAATCTTGTAGATCGAGTCGGCGTCGAGGCACTCGATCACCGCTTCCGGCATCACGTTGCAGAACAGCGCGATCTTGCGCCGCTCGTCGGCCGGAATCGAACGGTCGGCGCGGCACAGCAGGATGTCGGGCTGGATGCCGATCTCGCGCAGCTCCTTCACCGAGTGCTGGGTCGGCTTGGTCTTGAGCTCGCCAGCGGTCGGGATGTAGGGCAGCAGCGTGAGGTGGATGAAGCAGGTGCCGTTGCGGCCCTCCTCGATGCCCATCTGGCGGATGGCTTCGAGGAAGGGCAGCGATTCGATGTCGCCCACCGTGCCGCCCACCTCGACGATGGCCACGTCGGCGCCTTCGGCGCCGCGCTTGATGTAGGTCTTGATCTCGTCGGTGATGTGGGGGATGACCTGCACCGTCTTGCCGAGGTATTCACCGCGGCGCTCCTTCTTCAGCACCGACTCGTAGATCTGGCCGGTGGTGAAGTTGTTGCGCTTGCTCATCTTGGCGCTGGTGAAGCGCTCGTAGTGGCCCAGGTCCAGGTCGGTTTCGGCGCCGTCTTCGGTGACGAAGACCTCGCCGTGCTGGAACGGGCTCATGGTGCCCGGATCCACGTTGATGTAGGGGTCCAGCTTCAGGTGGGTGACCTTGATGCCGCGGGACTCCAGGATGGCCCCGAGCGAGGCCGCCGCGATGCCCTTGCCCAGAGAGGACACGACACCGCCGGTAACGAAGACGTATTTGGTCATGGGAATCATGCTGCGGGAAAGCGCGATGATAACCGATCCGCGCTACCCGCCGAAAGCATGGCCCGCTCAGCGGATGAAGTCCCGATTGACCTCGCGGAACAGATCCGTGCCGCCGCGCTGCAGCCACTCGAACGCCACCATCTCGCGCGACACGATCTCGATGCCGTGGCTGCGCATGCGTGCGAAGGCCAGCTCGCGGTCTGCTGGATTGCGCGAACCGGCGGCGTCGGCGACGACGAACACCTCCTTGCCGGCCCAGCGCAGCTCGAGCGCCGTCTGCTGCACGCACACATGCGCCTCGGTGCCGCACACCACAATCTGGCGCCGCTCCTGCACCGCGGTGGCCGCCAGGCAGCCGTCGCCCTGCGCGGAAAACGCCTGCTTGGTGACGTACTGCGCGCCGTCGGTAGCCGCCTTCACCACCTCCAGCGTGGCGCCGATCTTGTCGGGGAAATGCTCGGTGACGACCACCGGCACGCCCACGCGCTGCGCGACACCCGCCAGCCAGGCGCAGTTGGCGGCGACCCGCTCGCCATCGTGGATGGCCGGCGCCAGTCGCTGCTGGACGTCGATCACCAGCAGCACCGACTTGTCTCGATTCATCAGCATGGCGCCCTCCTCAGTCGGCCAGTTCGGCGCGGTCACGGAACAGGGCCAGCGCCTCGGGATTGGCCAGTGCCTCCTGGTTCTTCACCGGGCGGCCATGCACCACGTTCCTCACCGCCAGTTCGACGATCTTGCCGCTCTTGGTGCGCGGGATGTCCGCCACCTGCAGCACCTTGGCCGGCACGTGGCGCGGCGTGGTGTTGTCGCGGATGGTCTGCCGGATGCGCTTGACGAGCTCGTCATCGAGCGTGAGGCCTTCGCGCAGCTTCACGAACAGCACCACGCGCACGTCGTTGGGATTCTGCGGCGGCCAGTCCTGGCCGATCACCAGGGACTCCACCACCTCATGCAGCTTCTCCACCTGGCGGTAGATCTCGGCGGTGCCGATGCGCACCCCGCCCGGGTTCAGCGTGGCGTCCGAGCGCCCGTAGATGACCAGCCCGCCATGCGCGGTGATCTCGCAGAAGTCGCCATGACACCAGATGTTGTCGAAGCGCTCGAAGTAGGCGGCTTGGTACTTGCTACCGTCGGCGTCGTTCCAGAAGCCGATCGGCATCACCGGGAAGGGCTTCGTGCATACCAGCTCGCCCTTTTCGCCACGCACCGGGCGGCCGTCGTCGTCCCACACGTCCACCGCCATGCCCAGGCCACGGCACTGGATCTCGCCGCGCCACACCGGCAGCACCGGGCTGCCGAGCACGAAGCAGGAGATGATGTCGGTTCCGCCGGAGATGGACGACAGTTGCAGGTCGGCCTTGATGTCGCGATAGACGTAGTCGAAGCCCTCGGGCACCAGCGGGCTGCCGGTGCTGAACATGGCGCGCACGGTGGCGAGGCTGTGCGTCTCGCGCGGCTTCAGGCCGAACTTGGCGGCGGCGTCGAGGAACTTGGCCGAGGTGCCGAAGTGCGTCATTGCTTCCGCATCGGCGTAGTCGAACAGGATGCGGTTGTCGCCGGCAAAGGGCGAGCCGTCGTAGAGCAGCAGCGTGGCGCCGGCGGCCAGCCCCGACACCAGCCAGTTCCACATCATCCAGCCGCAGGTGGTGAAGTAGAACACGCGGTCGCCCGGCTTCACGTCGCCGTGCAGGCGGTGCTCCTTCAGGTGCTGCAGCAGCGCGCCGCCGGCGCAATGCACGATGCACTTCGGGACGCCGGTGGTGCCCGAGGAGTACATGATGTAGAGCGGATGGTCGAAGGGCAGCTCGGCGAACTCGATGTCGTCGACGAAGTGGAACGGCGCGATGAAGTCCGCGACCATCCGGGCGTGCGGCACGTGCGACAGGTCGTGGTCGTGATGCACGTAAGGCACCACCACGACGCGCTTGACCGAGGGCAACTGGCCGACGATCTCGCCCAGCTTGCCCAGCACATCCACCGTCTTGCCGCCGTAGTAGTAGCCGTCGCAGGCCACCAGCACCTTGGGTTCGGTCTGGCCGAAGCGGTCGAGCACGCCCTGCACGCCGAAATCCGGCGACGCCGAGGTGAAGATGGCGCCGAGGCTGGCTGCGGCCAGCATCGCGATCACCGTCTCGGGCATGTTGGGCATGTAGGCTGCGACGCGGTCGCCCGCCACCACGCCCTGCTCCTTCAGCGCCGCAGCGAAATGCGCCACCGCGCGGTAGAGCTCGCCGTGGCTCATGCGGTTCTGCACCCGGTCCTCGCCCCAGAACACGATCGCGTCATGCGCATCGCGCGAGCGCAGCAGGTTCTGCGCGAAGTTGAGCTTCGCGTCCGGGAACCACTTTGCGCCGGGCATCCTGTCGCCGTCTTCCAGCACGCGCTCGCCGCGCTGGCCGATGACGCCGCCGCCGATGCCCTCGCCCTCCCACACGCTCACCCAGAACTGCTCGGGCGCCGCCACCGACCACGCGTACAGCGCGTCGTAGTCGGGCAGGCTCACGCCCCAGCGCTTCTCCGCCGCCAGCCGGAAGGCGGTCACGTTGGCGTTGGCGATGCGCTCGGGCGAAGGCGTCCACAAAGGCTTGTCGATCATCATGATGAATACTCGCTGTCGATTCACTGCCGTCCGTGCCCAGCGCATCGCGTGCGAAGGCCGCCGGCAGAAACGGGAAAGAAGCCGGCGGTCCGGCCGGCGCGCGAATGGAGCGGCCGGGCTGCGCGGGCCATGGCCGGAGGTCAGTCGATGGCCAGCAGGTC
This sequence comes from Pseudomonadota bacterium, assembly GCA_018240585.1. Classification (GTDB taxonomy): domain Bacteria; phylum Pseudomonadota; class Gammaproteobacteria; order Burkholderiales; family Rhodocyclaceae; genus Thauera. The sequence goes on along the minus strand of JAFEFM010000180.1, from coordinate 1,701 downwards.
CTCGCCGATCACGAGTTCGTCGGCATAGGTCTTGCGCACCGCGGCGGTCCATATCTGCGGGTCGTCGAACGCCGGCAGACCGGTCGGAACGAAGTGGGTCAGCACGAGCTTGCCGACCCGGGCCCGGGTCGCGACGTCGCCGACCTGCTCGGCGTCGATGCCCGCCAGCGCCATCTGCCGCGCGACGCCGTTGCCGGCATCGAGGATGTAGAGGCTGCCATTGACGGTCAGCGCGTTGGCCGGCTGCGCGCGAGCTTTCTTGATCGAAGGGCCTCCGGCGGTGCCGAGCAGCACGAGCCGCGTGCCGGTCTGCGCCTCCGCGGGCGGCGCTGCCTTGGCCGGGGTCGAGGCCGCAAGGCCGATCGCGATAATCGCCGCGGCAATGCGAATGCCGCGGACCGAGCATTTGAACATGATCGACATGAAACCTCTCCTTGTTGCGCCGTTGGCGCGGCGCGTTGACACAGGGGTATCGGGGATGGCGGCCGGAACCGGGCCGGCGCCTCTCAAGCGTATTGCCTGGCGGGGCCTGCAGCTTCGCGCCGCGCCCGGCCGGGGATGTGGCGCTTCACGATCGCCAGGGCGACCAGCGCGAACACCATCGCGAAGCCCAGCAGCGACAGGTAGGCCGATGCGCCGCCGGCGGTGATCACCGCGGCGCCGGCAAACGAGCTCAGGATCGCGCCCAGGCGGCCGAACGAAAGCGCCGAGGCGGTGCCGGTGGCACGCACGATGGTCGGATAGACATAGGCGCACAGGGCATACATCGGCGCCTGCACCGCATTGACGAACATGCCGTGCAGCCCGAGGCCCAGCATCAGCCAACTGGTGTTCTGCGCGATGTCGATACCCTTGAGGGCGAAAGCGCTCAACGCCGCGCCGATGCAGCATACGATCAGCGCGCGACGCGAGCCGAAGCGCGTGATCGCCAAGGCGCAGCCCAGCGCGCCGAGCACGCCGCCGAGGTTGTAGGCCGTCAGCCCGGAACTGGCCAGCGTCATCGGCAGACCCTCGGCCGCGAGCATGGTCGGCAGCCAACTGAAGGCGCTGTAGGTGGCGAGCATGACCATGAAGAAACCACCCCAGATCGCCAGCGTGTCGCGCACGCGGCTCGCCTCGAACAACGAACCGAAGCCGGCGCGCTGCTCCGCCACCTGTTCCACCGCATCGACGAAGGCGGTGTCGGGCCGGGCCGGGCGCGCCATGCGTGCAAGCAGCCGGCGCAGTTCGGGCCAGCGCGGCTGCCTGCGCGCAAGGTAGCGGGGCGATTCCGGCAGCGCCGTCAGCAGCAGCATGCTGTAGGCCACCGGCAGCGCGCCGCCGATCCAGAACAGACCGCGCCATCCGAGCAACGGCAGGATCGCGGTGGCGAAGAGCCCCGCGAGCATGCCGCCCAGCGGATAGCAGACGATGGTCGCCGTCACCGCAAGGGTGCGCCGGTGCGCCGGAGTGAACTCCGCCGTCATCGTCGAGGCGCTCGGCAGCGCGCCGCCGATGCCCAGCCCGGCGACGAAGCGCAGCGCGGCAATGGTGGCCACGTCGGGCGCAAAGCCGATGGCACAGGTCGCGGCGCCGAACAGGAACACGCTGGCGACCAGCACGAGCCGGCGGCCGATGCGGTCGGCGACGAGGCCGGCGCTGGCACTGCCGACCGCCATGCCGACCAGGCCGGCCGCCACCGCCGGCGCAAAGGCGGTACGT
>JAFEFM010000017.1 GCA_018240585.1 Pseudomonadota bacterium | reverse complement strand
GGCACGCGCTTTCCGCGCTATCTCGCGCCCTACCACGCGTGGGATTACGACCAGGGCGAGGTGATCCGCCGCGTCACCGAACTGGGCCTGGTGCAGCGCAGCCACCATGCCAGCCCCATCGTCAGCAACTACCCGATCAACTGGCTGATGATGTATTCCGACCTGCGCCACTTCGGCTACAACCCCTACACGCCCGAATTCTCGGCGCTGATCCGTGAAGGCAAGGCCAGCCTCGGCTACTGGAAGGTAATGACGCCGGTGGTGAACTTCATGATCCGCAACAAGCTCGGCATGGGCCGCGAGGTGAAGCGCAGCATGGAATGGCTGGGACTGGGCGAAGCCGACTTGCGCATCACGCTGCCCAAGGGCGCGTACGATCCGCCGATGTTGCGCCGGCCCTGAAATGGACACGCTGCAGCACACCGTTCCGGCGCGGCTGCGAGCCCGGGCATCGCGCAGCCCGAATGCCGCCGCCTACATGTTCCGCCGGCCCGGCAGTGACGAGTGGCGAGCAGCCACGTGGCGCAGCGTCCTCGACACTGTCGATACCCTTGCCGGCGAGCTTGTCCGCGTCGGCCTGCGGCCCGGGGATCGGGTCGCGATCATGCTGCCCACCCGTCCCGAGTGGGAATACTGCCAGCAGGCCGCGCTGGCTGCGGGAGGCGTCATCGTCGGACTGGACGTCCACGACGCTGACCGCAACCTGCTCCACGTGCTGACGCTGACGAAACCGCGCCTTCTGATCGTCCAGACGATGGCGGAACTGGACCGCCTGCGGGCGCTATTCCCTCCCACGGACATCGCCCTCGTTGCGGAAGCCTCCGACAGCCTGCCGCCCGGCGTGCACCGGCTCGCGGACCTGCTCGAGGCCGCTCCAGGCAGACCCAGTTCCACCCCCTTGCCGCAGCCGGACGATCTGGCGTCCATCATCTTCACCTCGGGCAGCACCGGGCAGCCCAAGGGCATCGCCTACACGCACCGTCAGCTCGTGCTGGCGACCGACGGCCTGATCGACCGTTTCCCAGCCATCCGTGAAGGCGATCGCCTGGTGTGCTGGCTGCCGATCTCGAACCTGTTCCAGCGCATCCTGAACCTGTTCGCGATGAGCTGTGGCGCAACGAGCTATTTCGTCGACAGGCCCGAAGAGGTCGTCCGTCTCGCTCCCGCGATTCGTCCGACCCTGTTCGTCGGCGTGCCACGATTCTTCGAGAAGCTGCACGGCGGCCTCATGGCCGAGCTCGAGCGACGTCCCGCCGCGCTTCGCGCGCTCGTCCGCGCGGCGTGGGCCATCGGCTGTCGCCGCGCCGCCGCCGCGCGCACCGGCAAGCCCCCGCCGCTGTGGTGCCGGCTCGTGTCTCCCGTCGCCGATCACGTGCTGGCGCCCGTTCGCGCCCTGATGGGCGCCGACCTTCAGTTCATGGCCAGCGGCTCGGCACCGATGCCCGGCTGGCTGCTCGAGCGCCTACATGGCCTCGGCTGGATCGTGCTGGAGGCCTACGGCATCAGCGAGAACGTGATGCCGATCGCGTTCAACACGCTGCAGCACTTCCGCTTCGGCAGCGTCGGCAAGCCCCTGCCGGGCAATGAGCTGCGCATTGCCGACGATGGCGAGCTGCTGGTGCGCGGTCCTGGCGTCTTCCGCGGCTACTATGGCGACTCGTCAGCAGGCGACGCACTCGACGGCGACGGGTTCCTGCATACCGGCGACTATGCGCATCTGGATGCCGACGGCTATCTGTGGCTCGACGGGCGCAAGAGCGAGGTGTTCAAGACTTCGACCGGCCGCCGTGTCGCTCCGGTACCGGTGGAGGCCGCGCTGAAGACGCTGGATTACGTCGACCACGCAGTGGTGATCGGGCGCAATCGACCCTACCCCGTCGCGGTGCTGACGATCACGCCGCACCATCCTGTCGCCGCCGCACTGTCGCAGCCGGCAACCCGGACCGCCATCGCCGCCGCGGCCAGTGAGGCCTGCAGGCGTTTTCCCGACTATCAGCAACCCGGCGCGTTCATCGTCTCGCGAAGCCCGCTTGCGGTTGCGAGCGGCGAACTGACGATCAACCAGAAGATCCGCCGCATCCCCATCGAGAGCCGCTTTCGGGAACAGATCGAGGAGGCCTATCGCCTCGCCATGCCACGAACCCGTAACTCGACGCCCCCCGTCATCGAGGCACCATGAAGCACTACTTTCTCACCGGGGCATCCGGTGCCGTCGGCAGCGCAATCGTGCCCCTGCTGCTCGCCGACCCCGACACGCACGTCCGCGTGCTGCTGCGCGCCGACTCCCCGGAGCACCTCCTGGCGCGGCTCGAGGAACTCTGCCGGTTCTGGCAACTGCCGGCCGACGCCGAAGCCCGCCGCCGCATCCAGCCGCTGCGCGGCGACGCCACGCAGGAACGCTTCGGCTTGTTCCCTGCCGACTACGCAGCCCTCACCGCGGACACCACCCACGTCATCCACTGCGCCGCCAGCGTGCGCATGAACAATCCGCTCGATGACGCCCGGCGCTCCGCGGTCGGCTCCACCGAGGCCATCCTGGCACTGGCGCGCGAGCTCGCCCAACGCGGATCGCTGCACAAGCTCGAGTTCGTCAGCACCGTGGGCATTGCGGGCAAGCGCCCCGGCATCCTGCCGGAAACCTGGATCGACGAGCCTCGCGCCTTCCACAACACCTATGAGCAATCCAAGGCGGAGGCCGAACAACTCGTCCGCACCGCAATTGAAATCGAGGGACTACCCATCACCGTGCATCGGCCCAGCATGGTGGTCGGTGACTCGCGCGACGGCCGCATCATCCACTTCCAGATCTTCTATTACATCTGCGAGAT
>JAFEFM010000179.1 GCA_018240585.1 Pseudomonadota bacterium | reverse complement strand
CCCCTGGGTTAATCAACTCTCCGACGTGATCGGGGTGGGGGCAGCGGCCTTCTGCAGAAGGCCGCTGCGGCGCTTGTCGCGCAGCCGGTAACTGTCACCCCGGATCGTGACGACCTGGCTGTGATGCAGCAGCCGATCGAGGATGGCGGTGGCGGCGACTGCGTCGCCGAACACCTGCCCCCACTCGCCGACCGGCCGGTTGCTGGTGATCAGCATGCTGGCCCGCTCGTAGCGCCGCGACACGAGCTGGAAGAACAGGTGCGCAGCAGCCGGCTCGAGCGGCAGGTACCCGAGCTCATCGATGATCAGCAGCTTGGGCTTCGAGAGCTGCAACAGCTTCTCCTCGAGCCGCCCGTCGGCGTGCGCCTTCGTCAGCCCGGCCATCAGCGCCGCCGCCGAGGTGAAGAGCACCGTGTAGCCGCGATCGACCGCTTCGCGCCCGAGGGCGACCGCCAGGTGCGTCTTGCCCACGCCAGGCGGACCGAGCAGCAGCAGGGCCTGGCCGTGGCCGATCCAGCGACCGGTGGCGAGATCCCGGATCTGCCCCGGGTCGATCGAGGGCTGCGCGTCGAAGTCGAAGCCTTCGAGCGTGCGCACGCACGGGAAGCGGGCGAGCTTCATGCCCATCTGGATGCGCCGGGTGTCGCGTCGAGCGACCTCGCGTTCGGCCAGGAACAGCAGCGCTTCGCGCAGTGTCATCTGCGCCCGGCTGGCTTCGTCGAGCAGGCTGTCAAGCTGGTCGCGGATCGCCGTGAGTCGCAGCCGGGTGAGCAGTTCGTCGAGTCGGTCGGGATCGATCATCACCAGCCTCCTCCGACGAGGGCTTCGTACTCGGCGAGCGGGCGCAGCAGCGCATCGGTGGGCGGCGCCGCCTCGATCTCGGCCGGCGGCGGCGACCCACCCAGCAGGTGGCTGCGCTCGATGCTGCGTCCCCGACTGCCGGAGAGCTCGGCGTGGCGGGCCACTTCCTCGCCGGCGTACTCGATCACCACCGTGTCGGCGCTGACGACGACCGTCACCGTCTCGCTGATCAACCGCCACGGCACGCTGTAGGCGTTGGTGTCGAGCTCGATGCAGCCCTCGGCATTGACCCGGCGCACGAGCTCGCGCACCTGCAGGAAGGGGGTGACTCCGGCAATCGGACGCAGGTGATCGCGCTCCAGGTCGAAGCGCTCGGCAGGCGTGACACCGGTCGTGCCGTGGATGCGCACATCGGCCACCTCGCGCTGCCAGCGCGCCAGGTGCGCCTCCATCGCGGCCCAGCTCTCGAAAGCATGGCCAGCGATGGCGTTCTTCTTCACGTAGCCCACGCCGTTCTCGGTCTTGCCCTTGGTGCGGGCGCGAAACGGGGCGCACGCCTTGGCCCGGAGATCCCAGTGCCGGCAGAACGCCTCGAAGCGGCTGTTGAGCCGGACCTGGCGCGTCTGCGTGTCGTGCTTGTCGACCAGCGCCTTGGCGTTGTCGATGAGCAGCGTCTGCGGCCGTCCGCCGAAGTGGGCAAACGCCGCCTCGATCCCGGCGAACCACGCGCTCTGGCGCTCGTGCCGGAACGCGCACGCAAATCCCCGGCGCGAGTAGCCCAGCGTCGCCACGAACAGGAACACCCGCACCGACTCGCCGCCGATCAGCACCCGCGTCTGGCCGAAGTCGATCTGCATCTGCTCGCCCGGCGCGGTCTCGAAGCGGATCGTCGCACGGCGGCTCGCTTCAAGCTCCTGGCGGAACCCTCGGCACGCGCGCTCGACCGTGCGCAGGCTCGTGTCGATCCCGAGCTCCGTGCTCAACTGCTGGCGTACCACGTCGCAGTTGCCCCGGTGCTGCAGAAAACACTCCCGCAGCCACGCTTCATGACCGCCCAGCACGCTGGCGCGCTGCGGCTGCCGGTAGGGCACCGGCCCACCCGCGTTCAGATAGCGCCGGACCGTGTTGCGCGCGATGCCCAACGTCCTCGCGATCCGCTTCGCGCCCCACCCTGACTGCCCCAACCGAACGATCGTCGTGACCGCCTCCGGCTCCAACATCTCCTGCACTCCGCAAACCAGACGGCGTACAGGATTCACCTCGATGTGCTTCGTTTCCAACAATGGCCTCCTTGCGTACGAGGGGGTCAGTTTCTCGTGTCGCTAGGGGGTCAATTTACGGTGTCGCCTGACAACTTTGGCAAACAGCACATCCCCCTCAGCAAAGGGCGTATAGCCCTTTTGCACCTCGGCGTAGTTGCGAACTTCCGGCGCCGTGATGGCCGCAAGGCGTTCATCGACGGCAGCCATAGGGACAAACGTTACCGGGGCGTCTGCGGCCGGACGCACATCGGCCTCCAGCTTCGGATTGAGCGTGCAGATAGCCAAAAGGGGGACGATGG
>JAFEFM010000178.1 GCA_018240585.1 Pseudomonadota bacterium | reverse complement strand
CCAAGCCGGCGCGCCATCCTCATTTTGCCCACGCGCGCCCCACGTCACAGCTTGCCCCGGGTCACTCAGCTAACATTCGCATTGTCTCCAATGCAATGCAGGGATCATTCCTCCTCTCGACCGGCGGAAGCATCTCCTCACACCCATGATTCTCAAAGAAACCGACAGCAAGGACGCACAACTCGCCGAACTCGAGGGCTACCTTGCTGCGCCGGGCGTCCCCGCCACGACGAGGACACATATCGAGCGCGAACTGAAGATCCTGCGCGCCGGCATCAAGGGCGAGCGTGAATCCGCCTACGACATCGATTTCTACAGCGGCGCGAGCAAGAACCGTATCGTCATCCACGACCTGCGCGTCGAGCACAACGGCCGCGTCGCGCAGATCGATCATCTGGTTCTGAATCGGCTACTGGAAGTGTATGTGCTCGAGACGAAGCACTTCAGCGAGGGGCTGTCGATCAACGAGCAGGGGGAGTTCTCGATCTGGTTCGGCGGCAAGCCGCGCGGGATCCCATCGCCGCTGGAGCAGAACGAGCGCCACATCGCCGTGCTGAAGGACGTCTTCAAGGCCATCGCCATGCCTACACGGCTGGGCATCCGCCTGCAGCCGAGTTTCGAGTCGCTCGTGCTGGTGTCCAAGAATGCGCGCATCGGCGGGCCAGAGAAGTTCGATACGGGTCGCGTGCTCAAATCCGATCAGCTCGAGCGCTGGATCGTGAAGAACATCGACTCGGGCTCACCGCTGATGATGGCAAAGCTCGTCAGCATCGAGACGCTGACCGACATCGCCCGGCAGCTTGTCGCCCTGCATCGGCCGCTCGTACCGAATTACCGCGCGAAGTTCGGCATCACCGAGGACATGCTCCGTCCGGTGCCGAACACGTCGGCGGAGATGCCGATGGCGCCGAGCGCGGCTGAGACGCCGACTTCCAGCTCGACGAGTGTGCACGACGCGCCAACGCCCACTGCGGCCGTCGCCGAAACAACCGACACGGCAAAAGTGACCACATCCAGGCTGGCCAAGGCTGCCGGCATGAAGACTGCCGAACTGACCGGGCGCCTGATCGCCCTCGGCCTGCTGGAGCTACGCGATG
>JAFEFM010000177.1 GCA_018240585.1 Pseudomonadota bacterium | reverse complement strand
GTGGAGCCGTTTTCACTGGCGACGAAGATCAGGATGTCGGCCTGGGACAGCGCGCTGTTGTCCGTGATCCTGGGTGTCTGTCGGCGCGCCTGTCGCCACAGCATCAGGCCCGATACCCAGAACACGGGGATGCTGGCACCCAGGGTCGCCAGCACCAGCGCCCAGACCACCGTGCCCTCGCCAGTGTGCAGCAGCAGCACCCAGTCGTGGAGGCGCTTCGCGGCCAGGGCGTCCTCCCAGGCCAGCGTCTGGCCGGTGTGCCGGTCGATCCAGCCTGCGCCGCGATCCGTCACGACTTTCCAACTGTCTTCCGGATCGTCGCGATAGGGGAAGTTCAGCTTGCGCAACTCCGCGACCGGGAGCTTCTGCAGCAGGGGCAGCTCGTGCCCCGGCAGGTCGGCGTGGACGTCCACGTTCGACATCACGTCCGGCTCGGCGTCGCGTTCGACCGTGACCAGGCCGAAGGTGGCGGCGCTCATGTACAGCGCGGTGATCGAGCTCAGCAGCAGCACCGCGACCAGGAAGCGCCCGCTGGTCACATGGATGCGCTGCAGCAGCGAGCCGCGCACCCGCCCGGCCAGTCGTCGCCAACTTCCCATGCGGCGTGTCAGCAGCACGAGCCCGGACACCGACATCAGCAACATGGCCAGTGCGATGCCGGCCGCGGCAATCCGGCCGGCATCGTCGAGCAGGAAGGAGCGGTGCAGGTTCCTGATCCAGCGCAACGGCGTTGACGGCTGGTATTCCCGCAAAACGCGACCATCGGCCGGATCGACGTACGAGGCGCTGGCGCGATTGCCATCGAAGGCGTAGACGACGATGTCGCCCGTCGGCAGGCGGCGGATTTCCTCCGCCCCCGGGATGGTGGCCGAGACGCGCTGGACCAGGGTCGAGACCGGCAGCCCGGCCGGTACCGGTGCCGATTTCAGGGTATCGACCACCGGATCGAGCGCCAGGATCACGCCGGTGACACCCAGCACCAGCGCCACGGCCCCCGCCACCAGGCCCAACCAGCGATGGAGCACTCTCCACGTCATGATCGCGTCCGGCCCTTACTGCAGTTGGTAGGTGAAGGACTGGATGTACTGGCGACCGGCGTGAGGCTTGCCGGCATTGGTCGTCGTCAGCGGGACACGGATCTCCGACGGGCTGTCGCGCAGATCCTCCACCGCTGCATCGACACGGATTTCGTAGCCGGCATCCACCAGCGCATCGGCCACGTCGGCGGTGACCTTGAGCGTGCGCCCGGCAGTGACGCTGGCGCCGGTGATGGCGTCCAGGCCCCGGGCATTGCCCGCCGACAGACGGTTCCAGTCGCTCAGGTGTTTGTAGAACTTGGCCTTGCCGCCGGAGACCCACAGGGTGCCGGCGTAAGCGCCCTTGGCGTCGGTGACGTATACCGCCAGATAGGCGCCGTTGCCGCTGTAGTTCTTGAGCGTCGTCGAAATCGTCAGCGGACGGCTGTGGGCCAGCGCGGGGACGGTCAACGTGGTGGCGGCAAGCAAGGCAGCGATCAATGCTCTGGACATGATTGTTCTCCGCTGGAAAGTCATTCGATCCGGCCGCTTGGCGCGGTGCCGGGGGTGAACAGGGGATGGGGTCCCGCGGTGGTGCCGCCGCCAGGCCGATCGTCCGGCGACGGTCCGCCATCGCTCCTGTCCGTTCGGGGGCCTTCACGGGCGCGCACGCGCTCCCGGTCACGCTCACGGTCGCGGTCGCGGTCGCGGATTCTCATCTTCACCGGCTTCAGCGTCTCGGGATCGATCGTCGCCTTGAACTGGCGCCCTTCGGCATCCGTGCCGCGAAGCTCGTAGCAGCCGTCGTCGATTTTCAGCCGCTGCACCTGCCAGCCCTGTCGGGCGGCCATCTGCATGACCGCTTCACGCGATTGCCAGCGCTGGACCGGAACATCGCAATCATCGCCTGCCTCGGCGAGTGCAGCCGAAAGGCCCAGGGACAGAACCAGCACACCGTGGGCAAGGGGATGACGGGGTTTCATGGTGGCGGCTCCTTTTCAGTCCATCGCCTCGCCATGCTACGAGGTCGAAGATGAACGCAGGATGAAAGTGCCACGGCAGCAGCCTGCCCTCGAGCACGCCCCGTCGGCCGTCTGAGAAGCGCAGGCGGAACTGGAAGTCGCTCTCGGGTTCGATGGGCACGAGCTTGATCATGCTGCGGTTTCCATCGCCCGAACAGGGTCGGGCAGGGTGGAAACGTCGAGTTCGCCGGAGATCAGCTTGGGCAGCAGGGGGTCTCGGGTGGCGCGGAGGTTGGCGTTCTTTTTCCTCAGCGTTTCGGTCATATCAAGCATCGGAGCAGCAAGCGAATGGAATCGGTTCGCGATGTCTGCATCTGGCATGAGGAGCGGTGCCGACTCGAATGTAGAAGCCGTTGCGGCTGCCAGGTGCTTGGTTACACCGAGAGGTTCTCCGGCCACAGAAAGTAAGGCCCGAACTTTGGACTCATGCGGAATTCGCCGCCCGCTTCTTTCCCCTTGTCGGTGAGGTAAGTCCTTTCATCGCGTAGCTCCAGCAGGCCGAGGGCGATCAGGCGCCCGGTCAGTTCGGCAGTCTTCATGCCGGCAGCCTTGGCCAGCCTGGATGTGGTCACTTTTGCCGTGTCGGTTGTTTCGGCGACGGCC
>JAFEFM010000176.1 GCA_018240585.1 Pseudomonadota bacterium | reverse complement strand
TTCAGGAGCGACTACATTTCGCGTGTCGCCTCGCGCTGGAGCGCGCAGCACTCGTTGGCGTCCACCAAGCCCTGCTGGAACTTCAGGGCCTTGCCGCTGGTGACGCCGGTCGAGGTGGCGGATGACGCGTCGGCGCATTACGTGGTCACGGTGCACAAGAGCCCCGGGCCGGGCATCGACTACAAGTCGTCCACCAGCGACCCGGACGTCGCCCACCCGGAGCGCCCGGCGAGCGCCGAACTGTGGTCTTCCGATGTGCGCGAGGAACCGGACTTCAACAGCGGCAGCGTGGCGACGTCGGAGCGCCAGCGCATCGAGAGTGCGCTGGCCGCGGCTGCAGCAAGCCCCGTCCTGTTCGCGCAAGACTCGGATGCGATCACCCCGGCTGCGGCCGGGGCACTGACGAACTTCGCCAACGCGCTCAAGCAGAAGAATCCTTCCGACCCGCTCATCCCGCTGAAGGTCGACGGCTTTGCCAGCAGCGAGGGTGAGCGCGGACACAACGTCGATCTGTCGGACCGGCGGGCAGTGGCCGTGCGCAACTTCCTCACCGGCCTGGGCGTGCCACAGCCGATCGGCGTGCTTGGCCACGGCCCGATCGGCGGGGCGGGCGACGCCGCCAACCGCAAGGCGGACATCACCACGGATCACGTGTTCGAGACGACCTACCGGTCCAACCGCTACTCCGTCGGAGAGCACGAATTCGGTCACATGCTCGGATTGCCCGACGAATACCAGAACAACACCACCGGCACGCTGGGCACGCAGCAGACCCTTTATTCCGGTCTGGTCACGGCGGCGGGCGTGCAAGGGCCGGCGGTATGGGGCGTCGACACCGCCAGCCAGATGTCGGCGGGGGTGGATGTGCTGCCGCGCCACTACGTCACCTTGTGGGAGGCGCTGGGTCGAATGACGAGTCCCGACATCAGCCAGTCTGAATGGAAGCTGTCGTGAATGTACCCGATGCGCCGCGCACGATGCTGGCGATGGAGTTCACGCATGTGCAGGCCCTGTCGTCGCGCGGCAATCATCGAATCCGTCTCGATGGCGACGGGGGCCTCTTCGTCGATGTGGTCACCGTCGACTGCCCGCGCGGAACGGCCTGGAGCGGCGCTTGGCCGCACGTGCCGGTGCGCCGGCTGTCTGCGGCGGAGTGCGACG
>JAFEFM010000175.1 GCA_018240585.1 Pseudomonadota bacterium | reverse complement strand
GCCCTCGGCGTACATCACGTCGAAGGCGTCGCGCAGGTATTCGAAGAACTCGTCGCCGTGCGAGAAGCCCTGCGGCAGCGCGAAGCGCATGTCGTTGGTGTCTAGCGTGTAGGGCACGACGAGGTGCGGTACGGTCTCGCCACTGGTCTTCCGCACCTCGGTCCAGAACGGCAGGTCGTCGCCGTAGTAGTCCGAGTCGTACAGGAAGCCGCCGTAGTCGGCCACCAGGCGCCTGGTGTTGGGCGAATCGCGGCCGGTGTACCAGCCCAGCGCGCGTTCGCCGGTGAGGCGCTCGATGATCTCCATGCCGATGCGCATGTGCTCGCGCTCGACCTCCTCCGGCGTGCTCTGGTAGTGGATCCAGCGCCAGCCGTGGCAGGCGATCTCGTGGCCGAGGTCGCGGAAGGCGGCGGTGAGCTCCGGATGACGCTCGAGCGCCATCGACACGCCGAAGATCGTCATCGGCAGGCCGCGGCGCTCGAACTCGCGCAGGAAGCGCCACACGCCGACGCGCGAGCCGTACTCGTAGATGCCTTCCATCGACAGGTGGCGGTCGGGGTAGCTGGCGGCGTTGAACAGTTCGGACAGGAACTGCTCGCTGCCGGCGTCGCCGTGCAGCACGCAGTTCTCGCCGCCCTCCTCGTAGTTGAGCACGAACTGCACCGCGACGCGGGCGCGGCCGGGCCAGTTGGCCTGCGGCGGATTCCTGCCGTAGCCGATCAGGTCGCGCGGATAGGCCTGGTTCGAAGTCATGGTGTCGATCCCGAAAAGGCGGTTGGGGGGAAGTGTCGGAGCAGGGCGGAGCGTCACGCGCTCGCGCCGAGGATGGCATCCAGCCGGAAGCGGGCGATCTTGCCGATCTCGCGCAGGCAGGTGCGGAATTCGGTGTCGCGGTCGTTGGACAACCGCGCTTCGACGCGATCCATGATCTGGTGGCGGGTGAGCCCTTTCACCGCGACGACGAAGGGAAACCCGAAGCGCTCGCGGTAGGCCTTGTTCAGGTCACGCAGGCGCTGCAGTTCTTCCTTGCTGCACTGGTCCAGACCGGCGCCGCGCTGCTCGCCGGTGGAGGCGGTGGTCAGCGTACCGGCCTCGGCTTCCTTTCCGGCGAGTTCCGGGTGGGCGCAGATCAGGCCGAGCTGCTCATTCTTGCAGGCGGTGTCGACCACCAGGCACATGGCGGCGTGCAGCGCATCGATGGTGCCGAAGGGCTCGGCGCTCCAGGCGCGCTCGGCGATCCAGGGCGAATGTTCGAAGATGCCTTCGAGGCGGGCGACGAACTCGGCCTGCGGCAGGCGCGAGAGCTCGGCCAGCGCGGCCTCGGTGCGATCGGGTGTGGCGGTGTTGTGGGTCATGGTTGTCGCTTCCGGCCGGATTCGTGTGTGTTCTTCAGTCCTTGACGCGAGCGCCCTGGGCGTACCAGATGGCAATGGCCTCGCGCTCCTCGTCGGTGATGTGGGTCAGGTTGCCGAGCGGCATGTATCCGCTGGCGACCGTCTCGGCGATCTTGGCGGCGTGCTGGGCGATCTGCTCCGGCGACTCCAGCATCACGCCCTTGGGCGGCTGGGCGAAGCCTTCCTGCCGGGGCTGGGCGGCGTGGCAGATCACGCAGCGCTGCTCGAAGGTGTGCTTGACGGTGGCGAAGCTGATCTTCTCGCCGCCGGCATCCACCTGCTTCGGTGCCATGACGACGACCAGCAGCGCGAGCAGGGCGGCACCGGCTGCCGGCAGCCAGACCTTGACCTGGCCGCGATGGCGCAGCACGAAGAACTGGCGGATCAGCACGCCGGCCAGCATCATCACGCCGAGGATCAGCCAGCCGTTCTTGCTGGCGTAGGTCATCGGGTAGTGGTTGCTGATCATGATGAACAGCACCGGCAGCGTGAAATAGGTGTTGTGCACCGAGCGCTGCTTGCCGACGATGCCGGGCATGGAGTCGACGTGCTCGCCGCGGCGGATCTGCTCGACCATCTTCTTCTGGCCGGGAATGATGTGGAAGAACACGTTGGCCGCCATCATCGTGCCCAGCATCGCGCCGACGTGGATGTACGCGCCGCGGGCCGAAAACACCTGGTGCAGCAGGTAGTTGGCCGCCATCACGAAGACGAACACGATCGCGGCGAGCAGGCCGTCCTTGCCGATCATGTTGCGGCACAGGATGTCGTAGAACACCCAGCCGCTGATGAGGAAAGCGATCGATATGCCGACCGCGGCCGTAGGGGTCAGGGCCATCACGTTGCTGTCGATCAGGTAGCTGGAGGCGCCGATCCAGTACACGATGGCCAGCATGCCCAAGCCGGACAGCCAGGTCGTGTAGGCCTCCCATTTCGACCAGTGCAGGTCTTCGGTCAGCGGCTCGCCTTTCGGGCCGGTGAGGTATTTCTGGCTGTGGTAGAAGCCGCCGCCATGCACTGCCCACAATTCGCCGAACACGCCGCGCCTGGCGTCGTTCGGGTTCTTCGGCGCCTTCAGCGAGTTGTCCAGCATGACGAAGTAGAAGGACGCGCCGATCCAGGCGATGCCCGCGATCAGGTGCAGCCAGCGGACCAGCAGGTTGGCCCAGTCGAGCAGATAGGTTTCCATGTTCGTGTTTCTCCGGCCCGTGCGGGGGCTCAGCTACCGCGGTAGGTGGAGTAGCTCCACGGCGAGACCAGCAGGGGCACGTGGTAATGCTGGTCGGTGTCGGCGATGCCGAAGCGCAGCACGACCTCGTCGACGAACAGGGGCTCGGGCAGGTTCAGGCCCTGAGCGCGGAAGTAGTCGCCGGCGGCGAAGAGGATTTCGTACCTGCCGGCTTCGAGCGCAACGCCTTCGAGCAGGGGCTTGTCGCAGCGACCGTCGTGGTTGGTGACGGTGCGGACGACTTCACGGCGTTCGCCATCGAGGCGGTAGACCGTCACGGTGATGCCGACGCCGGGGGTTCCCCTGGCAGTGTCGAGTACGTGCGTGGTGAGGCGTCCCATGCTGCTGTCTCCTTGTCGTTTCCGGGTGTGCGGGGATCGTGTGGAGCGCAGTGTAAGCCCGCGGTGTGTTATGGGAATGGATATGAATTTATAAGTGATATATTCGTTTTCGTATCTTGAGGGCGGGCCTGCAGGCCGACACTCTGCGCCGTGGCCACCTGCGAGCCGGCTCTGGGTGTGCGTCGACGAACAAGAATGATGGGACGAGGAGACGGATATGACTGGAAGACGCATCGACGACCCGCTGGACACCTATCTGTTGCGCGTCTTCGTGCTGCTGATCACCGAGCGCAGTGTGTCGCGCACCGCGCTGC
>JAFEFM010000174.1 GCA_018240585.1 Pseudomonadota bacterium | reverse complement strand
TGCAGGTCGTAGAACTTGCGCCGCACATGCGCCCAGCAGGCCGCCTCCTGGATGGCCCCGCCCAGATAGAGCGGCGCGAATCCGGCAAAGGCATCGGCCTGCAGCACGCCCTTGAAGGGCGCGAGATGGCGTTGCGGGTGTTCGCCCCGACGATTGGGCGAGTAGGCGAACCACACGCCCGGCGGCGTCGCGTCGCCTGCGGGGCGGTCGTCGCGCACGTAGGTCCACAACCGACCGGTGCGGGTCTGACCCTCGCCCGGCGAGAGCACCGGTACCGGGGTGTCGTCGGCGTGCAGCTTGGTGGCCGAGAGCACATGCTGGCGCAGCGCCTGGACCAACGGACGCAGCAGCGCATTGCATTGCCCCACCCAATCGGCCAGCGTCGAGCGCTCGAGCTCGACGCCCTCTCGAGCATAGATAGCGCTCTGGCGGTAGAGCGGCAGATGATCGCAATACTTGGCGACCAGCACATGGGCGAGCAGACCGGCGCCCGCCAGCCCCCGGGCGATCGGTCGCGCGGGCGCGTCCGCTTGCACGATCGTGTCGCAGCGGCTGCAGGCGAACTTGGGGCGCACATGACGGATCACCCGGAAGCTCGCCGGGACGTACTCGAGCATCTCGCTGACGGTCTCGCCCAGCTTCTTGAGCGTGCCGCCGCAGGCTGGACAGTCGCACGCCGAGGGCAAGTGCTCCTCGATGTCGCGGGGCAGATGCTCGGGGAGCGGTTTGCGGGGCGGGGGCGCCTCGCGCGTATCGGCTGGCGTCGCCGGTTCGGCCGGGGTCTCGGCACGCAGTGTTTCGAGCTCTTCGAGCGAGAGTTCGAGCTGGCCGAGCATCTCGTTCATCTGCTCCGAGCTGCGGCCGAACTGCATGCGGCGCAGCTTGGCGATCACCAGCTTCAGGTGCTCGATCTCGGCCGCCTGTTCGCTCACCTTCACCCGTAGGGCGAGGACTTCGTCAGGGGTGGAAACAGGCGCGTTCGGCATGGCGACATGATACCGAAGCATGCGGCCAAATGCCGCTAAAAGACGCCCATCTGCCGCTATGCGGCCCGATTCGGCGCCGTTCTGACCGGGCGCCGCCAGTCGATGCCCTCGAGCAGCATCGACAACTGGGCCGGCGTCAGCGCCACGCTCCCGTGCGTGACCTGGGGCCAGACGAACTTGCCGTGTTCGAGCCGCTTGGCGAACAGACACAAGCCGTCGCCGTCCCACCACAGCACCTTGATCCGATCCCCGCGCCGGCCCCGAAACACGAAGATCTGCCCGCTGAAGGGGTCGGTCTGGAGCTGGGTCTGCACAAGCGCGGCGAGCCCGTCGAAGCCGCGCCGCATGTCGGTGATACCGGCCGCGATCCAGATCCGCGTCCCAGAGGGCGGGACGATCATCGCAGCAGCACCGCCAGCACCTGCGCGAGCACCTGGGCGTCGGGACGTCCCTCGACGGTCAGCCGTGCGCCCTTGCGCTCGATCGTCAGCCGACCGAACGCGTCCGCTGGCGCCTCGAGCATCTCCGTTGCGTCCAAACCGTCGGTGCCCGTGAGGATGATCGGCACGAACCCAGCCACCCCCAGGCGCCCATCCCGGTATGCCTTGCGCCACGCGAAGATCTGGTTGGCGTTAACGTCGTGCTGGCGCGCGAGCCGCGACACGGAGGCGCCCGGCTGCAGCGACTGCTCGACGACGGCGCGTTTGAACTCGATCGTGTGGCGGCGGTACGGCCCGCGCGGACCGCGCTGCGGGCGTTGATCCAAATTTGTGTCCATGAATGCAATCGTGGGCACAAAGTTGGATGCCCCCTCCGAGGGGCGATCCTCAGCGACTGTTATCCCGGAGGGAAGACGGCGGTGGGCGGACGCTTACG
>JAFEFM010000173.1 GCA_018240585.1 Pseudomonadota bacterium | reverse complement strand
TCGGACTTCATCGGTGCCTGTGCGCGCTTCCGCGGCCTGCCCGAAGCGCTCAACGACAACCAGTTCCTCACCCCGCGGCTGACGCGCGAGCAGGTGGGCATGGCGATCCGCGGTCCGGCGCGGGTGTTCGGCGGCGATGTGGACGAGTTGCTGGTGGCCGAGCTGGAGAACGAGGTCGGCGACGATCCCGACCAGCTCCCGCTGCTGCAGCACCTGCTGTTGCGCCTGTGGCAGCACGCGCCGGGGCCGGCAGCGCCGGTGCTGTCCCTGGCGCTGTACCGCGAGCTGGGCGGCTTTCGCGGCGCGCTCGACCAGCATGCCGAGCAGATCCACGCGGCCTTGTCGTCGACGCAGCAGCATGTCGCCGAGCATCTGTTCAAGTGCCTCACCGGCGGCCAGCCGGGGCGCCGCGACATCCGCCGCCCGGTCGCCGTCGGCGAGGCCGCGGCGGTGGCCGGCGTCGAGCCGGCCGCGCTGATCGAAGTGGTCGAAGCTTTCCGCGCCCCGGGGCGGCATTTCCTGATGCCGCCGCTCGCGGTCCCGCTCGGTCCCGACACGCAGCTCGACATCTCGCACGAATCGCTGATCCGCCAGTGGCAGCGCCTGCACCGCTGGGTGGAGGACGAATCGGCCGACGCGCGCGACTTCCTCGGCCTGCGCGACGAGGCGCTGCGCTGGCAGGCGGGTGAGGGCGAGCTGCTCGGCGGGCGCGACCTGCTGCGCGCGCTCGACTGGCGCGAACGCGCGCAGCCGACCCAGGCGTGGGCGATGCGCTACGCCGCTGCGGAAGAGTTCGACGCCACGCTGAGCTTCATCGGCGACAGCGAGCGCGAGGACCGCCGCCTGCACCGTGCGCGGCAGGAGGCGCTCGAGCGCGAAGCCGCCACCGCCCGCCACCTGCGACGCCTGTCGAGCGTGCTCGGCGTCGCCCTGGTGGCCTGTCTCATTGTCGGCGGCATCGCGTTCTCCGCATTCGTGAGCAAGCGCGAGGCGGAGCGCAAGGCGACCGCCGAGAAGATGGAGAAGGTGCTGGCCCAGGCCCGCTCGAGTCTGTTCCGCCAGCCCGACCTCGCGCTCGCCGACCTGCTCGACGTCGTGCGCGACGACCCCGAGAACGAGCGGGCGGTGATGGCCCTGCGCGCCGCGGTGGCGGCGAACGTGTCGTCCGTCACCTACCGTGGCGTGCAGCGGCTGCTCAACATCAGTGCGTCCGGCGAGTTCTGGCTGGGGTTCGCCCTCGGCCCCGACAGCTTCAGCGCCGATGGCGGCCGGGTGGTGATTCCCACCGAGAAGGGCGCGGTGATCCACGACATCTCCGGGCGGCCGGACATTGCGCTGGACGGCCACACCGACATCGTCGGTTCGGCGCGCTTCAGCCCCGACGGTCGGCTGGTCGTCACCACCAGCGGCGACGGCACTGCGCGGCTGTGGGATGCGGCTTCCGGCGGCGTGCTGCACGTGCTGCAGCACGCCGCCGCCGTGAATAGCGCGGTGTTCGATCGCAGCGGCCAGAGCCTGGTGACCGCGACCGATCCCGCGGCTGGCAGCGGCAAGGGCGAGGTGGTGGCGTGGGATGTGGCCAGCGGCAGGCGTCGGCCGCTGCAGGCCATGGAATACACCGCCGAGGATGTGCGCTACGCGGGCTTCAGCCCGGATGGCCGCCGCATCCTCGCGGTCGGTCGCACCGGCCACGCCTCGGTATGGGATGCCGCCACCGGCCGTGCCGTGCGCGAACTCGAGCTGGTGCATGCCGACAGCGCCGGCACGCGCGACCCGCGTGCCAGCTCGGCGCATTGCGAGGACTTCGTGTTCGTCAAGGCGGGGGTGACCTACAGCCCCGACCACAAGTGGATCACCCTGCTCGATCAGGATGGCAGGGCGACGCTGTTCGACGCCGCGACGCTGAGGCGCGCGCGCTGGCAGTTGCCGGCCGACGAACGGTTCTGTGCGCTCGACTGGAGTCACGACGGCACGCGCATCGCCGGCGCGTCGACCGACGGCGTGGTGCAGGTCTGGGATGT
>JAFEFM010000172.1 GCA_018240585.1 Pseudomonadota bacterium | reverse complement strand
TTACTCAGCAGTCAGTAATATAGGCGACAGAGGGGTGTTGAAAGAATGATCGAACCAACGCCGGATCATCGGCCACATCCTGCAGCTGTTCATCTACCCGTTGCTTGAGCTTCTCACCCTTGCGCAAGGGGTTGCGAGCCACCCCTGTGCGCTTGGCATAGCTCCATACCAGCTCATCAGGATTGAGGTCTGGCGCATAGCCGGGCAAGAAGTGCATGGTCAGCTTGCCCTCGGTGCTTTGTACGTATTGCTTGACGGTGGCCTTCTTGTGTGCCGGCAATCCATCAACCACCAGGTGCACCGGCTTCTTGCGCTCGGCCATCATGTCCTTGAGCAGTTGCACGAATAGCTCTCCGGTCAAAGCCCCTTCGTAGGTCTTGAACCAGAAGGCCCCCTTGGAGTTGACGGCAGAAGCCGCCGAGATGGATTGACGTTGACCCGGACGCTGCACTACCGGCGTCTGGCCCTTGACGCCCCAGGTCTTGCCATGCACGGCGTCGGCGCGAAAACCCGACTCATCCCAGAAGAAAACTTCTGCCTTCTCCTTCTTGGCTTGGCATGCAATGGCCGGGTACGTTTGGCTGACCCAGCGCTCAATAGCTTGAGGATCACGCTGATACGCGCGTTGCAAGGGCTTTTGAGGTGTCAAGCCTAAACGCGCAAGCATGGCACCTATGCTCGCCAGTGACAGCGTGACCTCAAAGCGTTGCTCTACGAGTTCACGCACGATCTGGCGGGTCCACAGGCCGAAGTCGAAACCGTACTGCAGTGGGTTCTTGCCGTTGACCCAGCGAAAGACCTGTCGTTCCTGCGCCGCAGTGAGAGTACGAGGGCGCCCGCTGGCCTTGCGCGAGCGCACAGCGCGCAAGCCTTTGCCGCGTCCTGCTGCGCCAGCCTTGCACCTGTATGCCCAACTTCTGTGCATTCCAAACGATTGAGCCACAGCCGACGGCTTCTCGCCTTCACGCATGCGCTGCACCGCAAGCATGCGCATTTCTTCAAGGATGTTGTGCGCCAGGGTTCGTCCATCTCGTTTCATGAAACGATTGATTTCACGCTTCGTCAGAAGTTCAAAAATTGTCTCATAACTTTCTGACTGCTGAGTAATAGATTGTTTTGCAATAATTGCAAGTTCGCAAAAAATGCCTCGCCCTGGATTACACCTGTGCGCCTCCTCGCCGGCATAGCCTGGAAAGGCGCAAGCCGGCAACGCAGCGCCAGTGGCAGGCCAGGATGCTCTTTGGCTCAAGTAGCAATGTCCATGGACTGCACGCAATGCCTACAAAGGCTGCCGTCATCCCCGCGAAAGCGGGGATCCACAGCAGTGACGGACCAACTACTAAGGGGGGGCGCCTGGATCCTCGCTTTCGCGGGGATGGCAGGGGTCCGCAGGTGTCGCTACCTGAGCCTTCTCATTCCTTCAGTCACGCCTATCCCAGCCTAGTGTCCTGAATTGAAAATTCGATGAACAAATCACCCGAATATCGGCGCCTTGCGGCGTTGCGAATCCTCGCCATAGCTACG
>JAFEFM010000171.1 GCA_018240585.1 Pseudomonadota bacterium | reverse complement strand
TAACGCTGCAGCCGCCCGAGCAGATGGCCTGCCGTACGCGCCACCTTGGGCAGGCGCTCAGGGCCGACGACGATCAGCATCACAATGCCGATGACGACGAGTTCCGAAAAGCCGAAATCGAACATGTTGTTTCCGAACCCGCGCCTGCCAGGGCAGACGCGAAAACGAAGGGGCGCTCGCTACCGGGCGCCCCTCGATGTGTCGGACGTGGCGCTCAGGAGGTCTTCTTGTCGACCTTTTCGCGCGCCTCGCCCTCGATGGTCTGGCCGTCGCCGGGGATCTTTTGCTGCGTCGAACCCGCAGCGGCATCACCCTCGCGCATGCCTTCCTTGAAACCCTTTACCGCGCCACCGAGATCCGATCCGATGTTGCGCAGCTTCTTCGTCCCGAACACCAGCATGACGATGACCAGCACGATCAGCCAGTGCCAGATGCTGAATGAACCCATACACCGCTCTCCTTAGCGCTTCAACATGGGCGGCAGCGGATCTGCGCCACCCAGGATGTGCAGGTGGAGATGATACACCTCCTGCAAACCGACCCTTCCGGTGTTGACGATAGTGCGGAAACCATCGGTACAGCCTTGATCCTGCGCAATCCTTGCCGCTGCGACCATAAGGCGTCCCATCGCCGCTTCGTGCCGGTCCTCGAGCTGCGCCATCGAGTCGACGTGCTCCTTGGGAATCACCAGCACATGCACCGGCGCGAGCGGCCGGATGTCGTGGAACGCCAGCACCTGGTCGTCCTCGTAGACTTTCCGTGCCGGGATCTCGCCGCGCACGATGCGGCAGAACAAGCAGTCGCTCATCGTCTGCATCCTCAGGCGACAGTGCGCGATTTCTTCTCGTCGATGCCGGACACGCCCTCGCGGCGGCGGAATTCGGCCAGCACATCATCGACGGACAGGCCGTGATGGGCGAGCAGCACCATGGAATGGAACCACAGGTCGGTGACTTCCCACACCAGGTGCAGCATGTCCTTGTCCTTGGCTGCCATGATGGTCTCGGCAGCTTCCTCGGCAACCTTCTTGCAGATCGCGTCGGTACCCTTGGCGTACAGGCTGGACACATAGGATGAATCGGGATCGGCCTTCTTGCGTTCGGCAAGCGTGGCGGATACGCGGTGCAGCACTTCGATGTCGATCATTTGTAGATATCCTGCGGGTCTTTCAAAACCGGTTCGACGGCCTCCCAGCGGCCATCGGCGAAATACTTCTGGAAGAAGCAACTGTGGCGCCCGGTATGGCAGGCGATACCCCCCACCTGCTCTATCTTCAGCAGCACGACGTCGTTGTCGCAGTCGATGCGGATGTCGAGCACCTTCTGCACATGGCCGGACTCCTCGCCCTTGTGCCACAGCTTGCGCCGCGAACGCGACCAGTAGACCGCTTCGCCCGTTTCCGCCGTACGCTGGAGCGCCTCGCGGTTCATCCACGCGAACATCAGCACGTCGCCCGACGACGCTTCCTGGGCGATCACCGGCACCAGACCCTGCGCGTCCCACTGGACCTCGTTGAGCCACTTCGTGCTGACGCTCACAGCCGCACCTCGATGCCGCGCGCGCGCATCAGCTCCTTGGCCTCGCGCACCGTATGCTGTCCGAAATGGAAGATGCTCGCTGCCAGCACCGCGTCTGCCCTGCCTTCGGTCACGCCATCGACCAGGTGCTCCAGCGTGCCCACGCCGCCGCTGGCGATGACCGGGATGCGCACCGCATCGGAGACTGCGCGGGTAAGCCCAAGATCGAAGCCGACCTTGGTGCCGTCGCGGTCCATGCTGGTGAGGAGGATCTCGCCCGCGCCCAGGGCTTCCACCTTGCGCGCCCACTCGATCGCATCCAGGCCGGTGTTGTTGCGGCCACCATGGGTGAACACCTGCCACTTCCCGGGCGCCGTCTGCTTGGCGTCGATGGCGACGACGATGCACTGACTGCCGACCTTGCTTGCCGCATCATGCACGAGCTGCGGATTGTTCACCGCGGCGGTGTTCATGCTGACCTTGTCCGCGCCGGCGTTGAGCAGCCGGCGCACGTCGTCGACGCTGCGCACGCCACCACCAACCGTCAACGGGATGAAGACCTGCTCGGCCACCTGCTCGACGACGTGCAGGATGATGTCGCGCGCGTCGGAACTGGCGGTGATGTCGAGGAAGGTGATCTCGTCGGCGCCCTGCTCGTCGTAACGGCGCGCGATCTCCACCGGATCGCCGGCGTCGCGCAGCTCGACGAAATTGACGCCCTTGACGACTCGCCCGGCGTTGACGTCCAGGCAGGGGATGATGCGTTTGGCGAGCATCAGTGGGGCTCAGCAGGAGTATTCATTCGGTGACGCCGCTCAGTTCGTCGGCGCGCGCCTGCGCAGCGGCGAAATCCAGCGTGCCTTCGTAGATCGCGCGGCCCGTGATGGCACCCATGATGCC
>JAFEFM010000170.1 GCA_018240585.1 Pseudomonadota bacterium | reverse complement strand
GACCCCACATCGAGGCGGATTTGCGCGAACATTGGAACCGATGCCAGATGCAACCACCGCGCCCCACGTCCGCTGACATTGCCTCCGAGAATACGCACCTCTGATCCCTCACTCGAGTGGTGTCCCCCACATGCCCAAGCCACCTCCCGAGGCCTCGCGCCCTTCCCCTGACGCCGGCGCGCAGATCGATCCCCAGACACTCGACGCGCTCATGCGGGCGACGCACGGCGACCCGTTCGCCGTGCTCGGCATGCATTCCACCCAGGACGGCGTCGTCGTCCGCGCCCTGCTGCCGGGCGCCCGCAGCGTCGCAGTAGTGGACGCGCATGCGCGACGCGTGGCGAGCCTCCAGCGCCAGGCAGACAGCGCGCTGTTCACCGCCGTCATTCCGCGCCGCCGCAAGCCGTTCGCCTACCGGCTGCGCGTCGAATGGGCGGCCGTCGACGGAACGGCCGGCCACACCTCGGACATCGACGATCCCTACCGTTTTCCGCCGCTGATCCATGACCTGGACGTGTGGTTGCTCGCCGAGGGCACGCACCACCGCCCCTACGAGTGGCTGGGGGCGCACCTCAACGTCGTTGACGGCGTCGCCGGCACGCGCTTCGCCGTGTGGGCGCCGGCGGCCCGCCGTGTGTCGGTGGTGGGCGGCTTCAACAACTGGGACGGCCGGCGCCATCCGATGCGGCTGCGCCACGAATGCGGCGTGTGGGAGCTTTTCGTACCCCAGGTGGGCGAAGGCGATCTGTACAAGTTCGAGATCCTCGGCGGCGACGGCGAAGTGCGCATCAAGTCCGACCCTTTCGCCTTCCGTGCCGAGATGCGGCCGCACACCGCATCGGTGGTGCAGCGCCTGCTGCCCGGCATGGCGAGCGACGACAGCCGCCGCCGCGCCAATGCGCTCGACGCGCCGATCAGCATCTACGAGGTGCATCCGGGCTCGTGGCGACGCAACGCGCACGGGGAATGGCTCGGCTATCGCGAGCTGGCCGAGCAGCTCGTGCCCTATGTGCGCGACCTCGGTTTCACCCATGTCGAGCTGATGCCGGTGCATGAGCACCCGTTCGACGGCTCCTGGGGCTACCAGCCCACCGGGCTGTACGCGCCCACCTCGCGCTTCGGCACACCGGCGGAATTCCGCGCCTTCGTCGAGGCCGCGCGCGCTGCCGGGCTGGGGGTGATCCTCGACTGGGTGCCCGCACACTTCCCCACCGACGCGCACGGTCTCGCCCGCTTCGACGGCACGCACCTGTACGAACACGCCGACCCGCGCGAAGGCTTTCATCACGACTGGAACACGCTGATCTACAACTACGGCCGCGCCGAGGTGCGCAACTACCTGATCGGCAACGCGCTTTACTGGATCGAGCGCTTCGGCATCGACGGCCTGCGCGTGGATGCGGTGGCCTCGATGCTGTATCGCGACTACAGCCGCAAGGCGGGCGAATGGATCCCGAACCGCGAGGGCGGCCGCGAGAACCTCGAGGCGATCGAGTTCCTGCGCCGCATGAACCACATCGTCGGCACCCAGCGTCCGGAGGCGATCACCTTTGCGGAAGAATCGACCGCCTTCCCGCAGGTCACCCGCCCGCCCGCGCCCGACCTGCAGGGGGGAGGACTGGGCTTCCACTACAAGTGGAACATGGGCTGGATGAACGACACGCTGGCCTACTTCGCGCGCGACCCGGTGCATCGCAAACACCACCATGACCAGATCCGCTTCTCGCTGATGTACGCCTTCAGCGAGAACTTCGTGCTGCCGCTGTCGCACGACGAGGTGGTGCACGGCAAGGGCTCGCTGCTGCGCAAGATGCCGGGCGACGACTGGCAGCGCTTCGCCAACCTGCGCGCGTACTACGGCTACATGTGGGGACATCCGGGCAAGAAGCTGCTGTTCATGGGTTGCGAGTTCGCGCCCTGGGACGAATGGAACGCGGACGCCGCCCTGCCCTGGCATCTGCTCGACCTGGCGCCGCATGCCGGCGTGCAGCGCCTGGTGCGCGATCTCAACGCGGTGATGCGCCACTATCCGGCGCTGCACCAGCTCGACGTCTCGCCCGAGGGCTTCGCGTGGATCAGCCATGACGATGCCGCGCATTCGATCATCGCCTTCGAGCGTCGCGACGCTACGGGACGCGCGGTGGTGGTGGTCTGCAACCTGACTCCGGTGGTGCGCACGGGCTGGCGCATCGGTGTGCCGCAGGGCGGCTTGTGGCGCGAGATCATCAACACCGACGCCGCCATCTACGGGGGCTCGGGCGTGGGCAACGCGCCGCTCCCCGGCGAGCCCATCGCCTGGCACGGCCGTGCGCAGTCGGTGGCGCTGACGCTGCCGCCGCTTGCGACGCTGATGCTGGTATGCGATGACTGACATGTCGGACGCGCCCGGCCCGCTGCTGCAGACGCTGGTTCCCGGCCGCCCGTGGCCGCTGGGGGCGACCCTCTGCGAGGCTGGGGTCAACTTCGCCGTATGGGCACCCGACGCCACCGCCATCGACCTGTGCCTGTTCGACGACGCCGGCCGCCACGAGCTCGCCCGCCAACGCCTGCCGGCGTGCAGCGAGGGCGTGTGGCACGGCCGGCTTCCGGACGCGCGCCCCGGCCTGGTATATGCCCTGCGCGCGCACGGCCCCTGGGCGCCGCAGCAGGGTCACCGCTTCAACACGGCCAAGCTGCTGCTCGACCCGTGGGCGCGCGAGGTGGTCGGGCGCTATGGGCGACAGGGACCGGGGCCTGCCGACGACACCGCGCTCGGGGCCGAACTCGCGCTGCACGTCGGCCACCTGGCCGCCGATGCGGACCAGCCCGACCCGCGCGACAACGCCGCCGTTGCGCTGAAGGCGCGCGTGCCGGCGCCGCTCGCGCCTTCGCCGCGGCCGCCGCTCCCCGGCATCCCGCGCGCGCGCACGGTGCTGTACGAAGCGCATGTGCGCAGCCTGACCATGCTGCACCCGGACATCCCCGCAGCGCTGCGCGGCAGCTACGCGGCGCTCGCGCATCCGGCGATGCTTGCCCACTACCGCAGCCTGGGCATCACCACGCTCAACCTGCTGCCGCTGCATTTCCGCGCCGACGAGGCCGCGCTGCAGCGCCGCGGCCTCGCCAACCACTGGGGCTATGCGCCGATCGCCTGGCTGGCGCCCGAAACCCGCTACTGGAGCGGCCGCCCGGGCACGTCGCCGGAATCGGAACTGCGCGACGCAATCGACGGCCTGCACGCGGCAGGCCTGGAGGTGGTGCTGGACGTGGTGTTCAACCACACCGCGGAAATCGACGACAACGGGCCGACGCTGTCGCTGCGCGGCCTCGCCAATGCGCGCTATTACCACCTCACGCCGGGCAAGGCGTCGCGCTACCAGGACTTCACCGG
>JAFEFM010000016.1 GCA_018240585.1 Pseudomonadota bacterium | reverse complement strand
TGAGGCCGTACATCAGGAAAGGCCGGGTGCGCGGGAGGCGCGCGCGCAGCGCGGAGAGCGTCTCTCGCGGCATGCGCCCGCCGGTGTTGGCGATGTAGCGCAGGTGATCGGTGGCGCCATCGGGCCAGTCGAGCTGCGCGAGCTGTATCCACAGCGGCGGTACTGCGGTGAGGCCGGTGACCTGCTCGCGCACCACCGCGTTGAGCACGTCGCGCGGCAGCAGGTAATTGAGCAGCACCACGCGGGCGCCGGCGTGGAAGGCGGTGGTGAGCTGCGAGAAGCCGGCATCGAAGGACAGCGGCAGTGCGGCGAGCAGGGTGTCGCCGGCGTGGTTGCCGAGATAGCTCGCCACGCTGTGTGCGCCCATCACCATGTTGCGGTGAGACAACACGACGCCCTTGGGCCGTCCAGTGCTGCCGGAGGTGTACAGGATGGCGGTCAGGTCGGTGTCGATGACGCGGTGGCCGGCGTGTGGCGGGGCGTCGACGAGCTCGCGCCAGCGGTGCACCGAGGCCCCTTCCACCGTTGGCAGTTCCTTCGGTTCGCCGACCACCACCACCTGGCGCAGGTCGTGGCAGGTGGCCAGCACCGGCTGCAGCAGCGCGAGGCGCTCGGCGCTGGTGACGAGCACGCGCACGTTGCAGTCGCGCAGGATGTAGCCCACCTGGTCGGGTTTCAGCAGCGGATTGACCGGCACGAAGGCCCCGCCCGCGGCCGCCGCGCCGAAGCACGCGGCGACGAATTCCGGGCGTTTGTCGAGATACACCGCGACCCTTTCCGCGCGTGCGAGGCCGAGCGCCATGAGCCCCGACGCGAAGCCGTCGCACTGTGCGGCGAGCTCGCCATAGCTCAGCGTGAGGGTGCCGCCGGTGAGGGCGGGGTTCTCTGCGGCGTGGTCTGCGGACGCCCGAATGAGCTCGTGGAGGAGATGTGTCTGGCGCATCGTCTGGAAGCAGTGGGGTTGGTGTCGCACGAGCCTGAGTATAATGCGGCGGTTTTGACGCCGGCCCCGTCGCTTGCAGGGCGGCCGTTGCCGATCCGGTTTTGGAGAGTCTGTTCCCTTGAATATCCAGGAAGAAATCCTGTCGCTGCTCGACGAGACGCTGAGCCTGAACGGCCGCGGCCTGAGCTTCGACGCCGATACCGCGCTGCTGGGCAGCCTGCCGGAGCTCGACTCCATGGCGGTGATCGCGGTGATCCACGCCATCGA
>JAFEFM010000169.1 GCA_018240585.1 Pseudomonadota bacterium | reverse complement strand
TAGTTGCGGCCCTTCCACAGGAAGCGGGCGCCGAGGGGGAGTTGGTCGATCTTCATCGGGGGAGGGCGGAGTTGGGCCGAGAATTGATGGAGGTTGGGCCGATCGTGTATTGGAACACTTCGGCCTGCCGCTCACCCAGTTCGGACGGCTGGGTTCGGCATCACGTTCTTTCGTGTCTCGATTGCTCAGGAGGAATTAAGCGTAGAAATTGTTAATACAGTTTATAACCTTAAAATGCTTTGGAGCACGAGATGAGCGAAGAAGTCCAGGCCAAGCCGAAGAACGAGATTGCCCCGGCCGTGGAGCAGCCTGTCGCCGAGGAGGCCAAGGCGGCTGCCGAAAGCACCGCACCGGCGCAGGCGAAGACGAAGGCGGCGTCTCCGGCAAAGCCGGCCGCGAAGGCCAAGCCTGCGAAGGCACCCGCCGTCGCAAAGGCTGAAGTGAAGCCGGCGGTGGAGAAGCCCTCCACGGAAAAGAAGGTGGCGGCCAAGCCCGTCAAGAAATCAGAACCCGTGATACAAGCCGAAGCCGCCGCGTTCGAAGAGGCTGGCAAGGGCGCCAAAGCGAAAAAGCACGTAGTGGTCAAGCCGAAGCTGGTACGCGACAGTTTCACCATTCCCGAAGCCGACTACGCACTGTTCGCCTCACTGAAGCAGCGCGCGTTGGCGGGTGGCATGGAGGTCAAGAAGAGCGAAATCCTGCGAGCCGCACTTGCCATGCTGGCACGAGCGGAAGATGCCCAGTTCGCCAAGTCTCTGAGCCTGGTCGAACGCATCAAGACCGGCCGTCCGAAGAAGTAGGGAGTCCGCTTCCTCCTTGACGCGCTTCGCGAACAGGGGCTGAAGCCGGTGCCGAACGACAACGTCCGGCACCAGCTGCTCAACCGCAGCTCGACACCGCCACGATGCGGTCCCGGGGACCGGGTGCGACCGGAGAGTTCGCTTTCAGGAAGGCTTCGAACGCATCCACGTCGACCTCGCCACCAAGCTGATCTGTGCCGAGATTGAACACGCTGAAGCCATCGCCCCCTGCCGCCAGGAAGGAATTCATCGTGACCCGATAGGGCTGGACCTTGTCGATCGGCAGGCCGCCCAGCGTCACCGACCCGTCGCACACATAGTGGCCGCCGCGCGGGCTGACATTGGGCACGAAGCGGTGGCGGTAGGTGAAGCCCTGGGACACCTGCAGGATGCGGCCGCTCGCGGTCTGGCTGGTGGACCACTGCTGCTCCAGCAGGTCGTAGATCTGCTGGCCCGTCAGCGTCTTCACCACCAGGCTGTTGCCGAAGGGCTGCACGGTGAAGGCTTCGCCGTAGGTGACGTTGCCATCGCCTTCGCCCGCCGCGCTGCCGGCGTAGGCAAGGTCGGTGCGGATGCCGCCCGGGTTCATGAACGCGACCACCGCGCCGCCCTTGTCCGCCGCCTGCGTCGCCAGCAACTGGGCGTCGGCGATGACGTCGCCCAGCGACGATTCGCCCGCGGCATTGGTCGTGCGCGTGAGGCTGGCACTGATGGCGCCGATCACGCGGTTGGCGATCG
>JAFEFM010000168.1 GCA_018240585.1 Pseudomonadota bacterium | reverse complement strand
GGCGGCGATGTCGCTGTGGTGCCAGGGCCTGAACCAGTCGGCGCACGGCACGCACAACGGTGCCGCGCTGATCGCGCTGTCGCTCGCCACCGGCAAGATCGGCAAGCCGGGTTGCGGCCCGTTCTCGCTTACCGGCCAGCCCAATGCGATGGGCGGGCGCGAGGTCGGCGGCCTCGCCAACCTGATCTCGGCGCACCGTGACATGGGCAACCCCGAGCACCGCGCCGAGGTCGCGCGGCTGTGGGGTGTCGACAGCGTGCCCGACCAGCCTGGCCTGACCGCGGTCGAGCTGTTCCGCGCGGCGAGCGAAGGGCGGGTGAAGGCCGTCTGGATCGCCTGCACCAACCCGGCACAGTCGCTGCCCGAGCTCGAGCTGGTGCGCGAGGCGCTGCAGCGCTGCGAATTCGTCGTGCTGCAGGAGGCCTATCGCAACACCGAGACGGCGCCTTTCGCCGATCTGATGCTGCCGGCCGCCACCTGGGGCGAGAAGGAGGGCACGGTGACCAACTCCGAGCGCCGCATCACCCATGTGCACCGCGCGCTGCCGCCACCGGGCGAGGCGCGGCCGGACTGGCGCATCGTGTGCGACTTCGCGCGCGCGCTCGGGCCGCTGATCGGCAAGCCGCAGGCCGCCACGATGTTCGGTTACGAGGAGGTGGAGGCGATTTTCGCCGAGCATGTGGCGAGCACCGCCGGGCGCGACCTGGACATCACCGGCCTCGACTACGCGCTGCTCGATGCCGCCGGGCCCCAGCAGTGGCCGTTCCCCGCCGGCGCGGCCGTCGCCGACGCGGCCGGACGCGCACGCCTGTACGCCGACGGCCGCTTCCCGACCGCTGATGGCCGCGCGCGCTTCGTCGTGCCGGTGCAGTCGACCACGGTGGAGAAAGTCGATGCGCGTTATCCGATCCACCTCAACACCGGCCGTCTGCGCGACCAGTGGCACGGCATGAGCCGCACCGGCAAGGTGGCGCGGCTGTACAGCCATGTGGATGAGGCGCGCATCGACCTCAACGCCGACGACATGGCGGTGCGCGGCGTGCAGAGCGGCGAACTGGTGAAGGTGAAGAGCCGCCGCGGCGAGATCGTGCTGCGCGCGTTCGCGTCGAGCGAGGTGCGCAAGGGTCAGGCCTTCGTGGCGATGCACTGGGGGCGCAACGTGCTCAACTCGGCCGGCATCAACGTGTTGCTGGCGGGTGATTTCGATCCGTATTCGAAGCAGCCTGAACTCAAGCACGCGGCG
>JAFEFM010000167.1 GCA_018240585.1 Pseudomonadota bacterium | reverse complement strand
TCGTGGTTCTACAGCGATTCGCACAACGACCTGCCGCTGATGACGCGCGTGACCAGCCCGGTCGCGGTCGATCCCGACGACACGCTGCGCGCCCATGCGCAGGCCGCGGGCTGGCCGGTGATCTCGCTGCGCTGACATCCCGACCGCGTCGGCCGCGGTCGATCGGTTATCATTCGCCGCTCATGCAAGAACCTTTCCTCCTCCGATGATCCGCAAGCTGCTGCGCAAGGTCTTCAATCGCCCTGCGCAACCCGTCCGCAACGAACCCGCCCTCATCCCTGTCGAGCGCCACCACATCCGCCGCGAGCAACTGTCGCCCGCGGCGCGCAAGGTGTGCGCGGGGCTGCAGGAGAGAGGCTACAAGGCTTATGTCGTGGGCGGCGCGGTGCGCGACCTGCTGATCGGCCATCCGCCCAAGGACTACGACGTCGCCACCAGCGCCACCCCCGAGGAAGTCCGCGCGCTGTTCCGGCGCTCGCGCATCATCGGCCGCCGCTTCAAGATCGTCCATGTGATGAGCGGCCCGGAGACGATCGAGGTCTCCACCTTCCGCGCCAGCCAGGACGCGAACAGCACCGACACCGACGAGCACGGCCGCGTGCTGCGCGACAACGTCTACGGTAGCCAGGCAGAAGACGCCACGCGGCGCGACTTCACCGTCAACGCGCTGTACTACGATCCGACCACCGAGACCATCGTCGACTACCACCATGGCGTCGCCGACATCCAGCAGAAGACGCTGCGCATGATCGGCGACCCGCGCACGCGCTACCGCGAAGATCCGGTGCGCATGCTGCGCGCGGTGCGCCTGGCGGCCAAGCTCGGACTGGAGATCGATCCGGCCGCGCGCCATCCCATCCGCGACATGGCGGCGCTGCTGGAGAACGTGCCCGCAGCGCGCCTGTTCGACGAGATGATGAAGCTGCTGTTCTCCGGCCATTCGCTGAAGTGCCTGCAGCAACTGCGCGAGGAAGGCCTGCATCACGGCCTGCTGCCGCTGCTCGATGTCATCCTCGAGCAACCGGTGGGCAAGCGCTTCGTCACGCTGGCGCTGGAAAACACCGACGAGCGCGTGCGTCAGGACAAGTCGGTGTCGCCAGGTTTCCTGTTTGCCACGCTGCTGTGGCAGGAAGTGCTGACAACGTGGGAAAGAAAGAAGGCAGCCGGCGAGCACAGCCAGCCGGCGCTGTTCGAGGCGATGGACGAAGTGCTCGACCTGCAGGCCGGCAAGCTCGC
>JAFEFM010000166.1 GCA_018240585.1 Pseudomonadota bacterium | reverse complement strand
TGCGCGTTGTGCGTGCAATGCGCCGGCACGACCGGTCGCCGCAGCTTGCCGGCCTTTTCCGCCTCGGCAAACCACTGGTGATAGGTGTTCCAGATGCCGAGCCGGCGGCGGGTGATGTTGTCCGCCTCTTCCATCTGCGCCCA
Organism: Pseudomonadota bacterium; assembly: GCA_018240585.1. Lineage (GTDB taxonomy): Bacteria > Pseudomonadota > Gammaproteobacteria > Burkholderiales > Rhodocyclaceae > Thauera. The sequence goes on along the minus strand of JAFEFM010000166.1, from coordinate 1,067 downwards.
CAGGAAGGCGGCGATCAACTCGCCCGGAAGGTATGAAGAACCGATGTCCACCCAGGTGTACTTGTCCACCTGCCCGCGGAAGAACTGCGACCGGTTCGTGCCCTTCTCGCGGATGATCTCGGCGCGTTCGGCCAGCGCCGCGCCATTCACCAGCAGCGCGCCGCCCTCGCCCGAGATGATGTTCTTCGTCTCGTGGAAGGACAGCGCCCCCATGTGGCCGATGCCGCCCAAAGGCCGGCCCTTGTAACTCGCCATCACCGCCTGTGCCGCATCCTCGATCACCAGCAGGTTATGCCGGCGCGCGATGTCCATGATCGTGTCCATCTCGCAACCGACCCCGGCGTAATGCACCGGCACGATCGCGCGCGTGTGCTCGGTGACGGCCGCCTCGATCAGCCTCTCGTCGATGTTCAGCGTATCGGGGCGGATATCCACAAACACCGGCACCGCGCCGCGCAGCACGAAGGCGTTGGCCGTCGACACGAACGTGTACGACGGCATGATCACCTCATCGCCCGGCTTGAGGTCGGCGAGCATCGCCGCCATCTCCAGCCCCGCGGTGCATGAGTGTGTGAGCAGCGCCTTGCCCGCACCGGTGCGCGCCTCGAGCCAACGCGAGCATTGCTTCGTAAAGCTGCCGTCCCCGGCCAGGTGTCCGTTGGCGTGCGCCTGGGCGATGTACCACAGTTCCTTGCCCGTCATGTAGGGCTTGTTGAATGGAATATTCATAGACTTGGCCCGCTCTGTGCCGGCAATGAAGGAATCGACCGAAAAACCCAAAACTTCTGAAGCAGAAAAAGCATTACAGCCAGAATCAGGATCATTGCCCCCTGCACGATCTGGTGCGGATAACCGAGTTGGTCCACGAGCACAAAAAGCGCGGCAAGATTGACGAAATATCCGATCGCGTACGCAAGGCAGTAGCGTACGAATGCAGGGCCATGTGCTCCGCCGTGGCCGAAAGACCAACGCTTGTTGAACACGAAAGTCTGCGCGACGCCGACCGCATAGAGCAAGGTCATCGCCAGTTTGTGTTCCATGCCTGCCGCGGTGATTGCGAGGTAGAG
>JAFEFM010000165.1 GCA_018240585.1 Pseudomonadota bacterium | reverse complement strand
TGCTTGCGCAGCGCCATCACCGGGCCCATGTTCACTTCGTTGAACGTGGTCAGGATGGCGTTCTCGTTCTTCGACTGGATCAGGCGCTCGGCGATGCGGGCACGCAGGCGCGTCATCGGCACGCGCTCTTCCGGACGGTCGCCGGCCAGCGTGACCGGCGCCACGGCGGCAGGCGCCACCGCAGCGGCGCGCGGCGCCTGGGCGCCGACCGCATCTTCCTTGGTCACGCGACCGCCACGGCCGCTGCCGGCCACGTCTGCCGCGGCAATGCCCTTTTCTTCCAGAATCTTGCGTGCAGCCGGGCTGGCAGCGCCAGCGGCGGCGGCAGCGGGCGCGGCGGCGGGTGCTGCCGCGGCAGCCGGGGCTGCGGCGCCGGCGGCGGCCTTCGCCTCGGTGTCGATCTGCGCGATCAGCTCACCGGAGGTGACGGTGTCGCCATTGGCCTTGATGATCTTCACCAGAACGCCGTCGGCGGGGGCCGGCGTCTCGAGCACAACCTTGTCGGTCTCGATGTCGATCAGGTTCTCGTCACGCGAGACGGCATCGCCTTCCTTCTTGTGCCAGGAAACCAGCGTGGCCTCGGATACGGATTCGGACAACTGCGGAACTTTGACTTCGATCAGCATGGATCTCTCTCCCGATTAGCTTCGTTATACGTTGGGTGACTGCGGCGTGGTGTCCTGGATCGGACCGAAGGCATTCTCGATGACCGCCTTCTGTTGCTGGTTGTGCTTGGCGTAGTAGCCGACCGCGGGCGAGGCGGCGGCAGGACGGCTGACCAGCAGCAGGCGGCGCTTGCCGAGCACGTTGATGAGATGCTGACGCGACACCAGCCAGTACCAGGCACCCTGGTTGCGCGGCTCTTCCTGGCACCAGACCACCTCCTTCGCGTTCGGGAACTGGTTGATCGCCTTGGCGAACTCCTCGGCCGGGAAGGGATACAACTGCTCCAGGCGCACCAGGGCGGTATCGGTGATCTTGTTCTCGCGGCGGTGCGCCAGCAGCTCGTAGTAAAGCTTGCCCTGGCACATCACCACCCGCTTGACCTTCTTCGGATCGAGATTCTCGGCTTCGGGGATCACCGTCTGGAAACGACCGTTGGCCAGCTCCTCGATCGACGACACCGCTTCCTTGTGGCGCAGCAGCGACTTCGGCGTGATGATGATCAGCGGCTTGCGCAGCTTGCGCAGCATCTGGCGGCGCACCCGGTGGAAGATGTGCGCCGGCGTGCTCGGCACGCCGACCTGCCAGTTGTTCTCCGCGAAGTTCGTCATGTAGCGCTCGAGGCG
>JAFEFM010000164.1 GCA_018240585.1 Pseudomonadota bacterium | reverse complement strand
TGGCGATTTCCTGGCTCTGCAGCAGCTTGTCGAAGCGCGCCTTCTCGACGTTGAGGATCTTGCCCTTGAGCGGCAGGATCGCCTGGAACTTGCGGTCTCGGCCCTGCTTGGCCGAGCCGCCGGCGGAGTCGCCCTCGACGAGGTAGAGCTCGCACAGCGCGGGGTCCTTCTCCTGGCAGTCGGCGAGCTTGCCGGGCAGGCCGACGCCGTCGAGCACGCCCTTGCGGCGCGTCATCTCGCGCGCCTTGCGCGCGGCGTCGCGGGCGCGGGCGGCCTCGACGATCTTGTTGCAGATGGTGCGGGCGTCGATCGGGTTCTCGAGCAGGAAGTCGCCAAGCTTGCTGGCGACGACTTCTTCCACCGCCGGGCGGGCCTCCGACGAGACCAGCTTCATCTTGGTCTGGCTGGCGAACTTGGGGTCGGGCATCTTGACCGACAGCACGCAGGCGAGGCCTTCGCGCATGTCGTCACCGGTGATGTCGACCTTGGCCTTCTTGGCGATCTCGTTTTCTTCGATGTACTTGTTGATGACGCGCGTCATCGCCGCGCGCAGGCCGGTGAGGTGGGTGCCGCCGTCGGCCTGCGGGATGTTGTTGGTGTAGCACAGCACCTGTTCCTGGTAGCTGTCGTTCCACTGCATCGCCACTTCCACCGCCAGCTCGGCGTCGTGTCCGTGGCCGGTGGGGATGCGGGTGGTCCCCTGGGCGTAGAACACGTTGGGGTGCAGCACCGTCTTGGCACGGTTGATGTACTCGACGAAGCCCTTCACGCCGCCGGCAAAGGCGAAGTCCTCTTCCTTGCCGGTGCGCTGGTCGATCAGGCGGATCTTGACGCCGTTGTTGAGGAACGAGAGTTCGCGCAGGCGCTTGGCGAGGATGTCGTAGTGGTATTCGACGGTGCCGAAGATCTCGTCGTCGGCCAGGTAATGCACCTTGGTGCCGCGCTTGGTGGTCTCGCCGATGACGCGTGCCGGGCTGACCTCGACGCCATCGACGACCTCGATGACGCGGTTCTGCGGCTTGCCGCGTTCGAATTCGAGCAGGTGGCGCTTGCCGTCGCGGGCGACGGTGACGTGCATCCACTTCGACAGCGCGTTGACGCAGGACACGCCCACGCCGTGCAGGCCGCCGGACACCTTGTAGCTGTTCTGGTTGAACTTGCCGCCGGCGTGCAGCACGCACATGACGATCTCGGCCGCGCTGCGCTTGGGCTCGTGCTTGTCGTCCATCTTCACGCCGACCGGAATGCCGCGGCCGTTGTCGGAGACCGAGATCGAGTTGTCGGCGTGGATGGTGATGACGATGTCGTCGCAGTGGCCGGCCAGGGCCTCGTCGATCGAGTTGTCGACGACCTCGAACACCATGTGATGCAAGCCGGTGCCGTCGGAGGTGTCGCCGATGTACATGCCGGGGCGCTTGCGCACCGCCTCCAGCCCCTCGAGCTGCTGGATGCTGGTTTCGTCGTAGTCTTCGTGCGCCTTGGCGGATGCGGTGGGCTGGTCTTGCGGTTCGGACATGGTCATCTCGGTGATTCGTAAAGAGCTGTTGTTGCTCCCTCCCCTTCGAAGGGAGGGCTGGGGTGGGGATGGGTTTCGGAATGTCGCCGAGCGAACCCCATCCCCCTCCTGGCCTCCCCCTTGAAGGGGGAGGAACCTGCCGTCAGATCCGCATCGGCATCACGACATACTTGAACTTGTCGTTGCCCGGCAGCGTGATCAGTGCGCTGGAGTTGCCATCGTTGAAGCGCCAGTCGACGGTGTCGGAGCTCAGGTTGTTGAGCACGTCGAGCAGGTAGGTGACGTTGAAGCCGATGTCGAGCTTGTCGCCCTGGTAGTCGATCTCGAGCTCGTCCTGCGCCTCTTCCTGCTCGGCGTTGGTGGACACGATCTTGAGGATGCCGTCCTCCAGCACCATGCGCACGCCGCGGAACTTCTCATTGGTGAGGATCGCGGCGCGCTGCAGGGAAGCGAGCAGCGGCTGGCGGTTGAAGGTGACGAGCTTGGGGTGGGCCTGCGGGATGACGCGCTCGTAGTCGGGGAACTTGCCGTCGATGAGCTTGGTGACGAGCTCGATCGGGCCGAAGCGGAACACCGCCTGGTTGCCGGCGAGCAGGATCTCGAGCGGGTCGTCGTTGTCGGCGAGCTGGCGCGCGAGTTCGAGCACCGTCTTGCGCGGCAGGATGGCTTCGGTGCGTTGCGCCACCGGCGCGTCGAGGTCGGACGCGGCATAGGCGAGGCGGTGGCCGTCGGTGGCGACCATGCGCAGCTCGCCGCCGTCGGCGATGATCAGCAGGCCGTTGAGGTAGTAGCGGATGTCCTGTTGCGCCATCGAGTACGACACCTGGGCGAGCTGGCGCTTGAAGGCGCGCTGGCTGATGGTGAGGCGCGCGGCGTCGCTGTCGGGCAGGTTCATGCGCGGGTAGTCGGCAGCGGGCAGGGTCTGCAACTGGAAGCGGCTGCGGCCGGCCTTCACCGTGAGGCGCTTGTCGTCGAGCGTGAGGCTGATGTCGCCGCTGTCGGGCAGGGCGCGCAGGATGTCCTGCAGCTTGCGCGCGCCGACGGTGATGGAGGCATCCTCGCCGCCGATGTGGCCGCCGGTGGTGGTGCGGATCTGGATCTCGATGTCGGTGGCCAGCATCGTGAGCTGGTCGCCGTGCTTCTCGATCAGCACGTTGGACAGGATCGGGAGCGTATGGCGCTTTTCGACGATGCCGGCAACCGACTGCAGCGGGGCCAGGAGCGCATCGCGGGTGGTGGTGAGCAGAAGCATGGCGTCGGATCAGGTCTGTGGGTTGATCGGAAGAGGTTTCAGGATGCTCAGCCCCGCAGGACCTGGGTGAGCACGTGCACGTCGTGGTTGAGCTGCGTATCGCCGAGGCGCAGCTCGGTGATGGTGCGGCAGGCATGCAGCACGGTGGTGTGGTCGCGTCCGCCGAAGGCCTCGCCGATCGCCGGCAGCGACATCGGGGTGAGTTCCTTGGCCAGCCACATCGCCACCTGGCGCGGGCGCGCGATGACGCGGGTGCGCTTCTTGGAGTGCATGTCGGCGACCTTGATCTTGTAGTAGTCGGCGACCGTCTTCTGGATGTGCTCGATGGAGAGCTGGCGGTTGTGCGCGTGCAGCAGGTCCTTGAGCGCGTCCTTGGCCACTTCGAGGCCGATCTGGCGGCCGTGGAAGCGGGCGTAGGCGACCACCTTGTTGAGCGCACCTTCGAGTTCGCGCACGTTCGAGCGCAGGTTCTTGGCGATCAGGAAGGCGACGTCGTCATCGACCGCCACGCGCAGCGCCTCGGCCTTCTTCTTGAGGATGGCGACGCGCATCTCGAGCTCGGGCGGCTCGATCTGCACCGTCAGGCCCCAGTCGAAGCGCGAGATCAGGCGGTCTTCCAGGCCCTGGATGTCCTTGGGGTAGGTGTCGCAGGTGATGACGATCTGCTTGCGCGCCTCGGTGAGCGCGTTGAAGGCGTGGAAGAACTCTTCCTGCGTCCGGTTCTTGTTATTGAAGAACTGGATGTCGTCGATGATCAGCATGTCGAGCGAGCGGTAGTAGCGCTTGAACGCATCGAAGCTCTTCTGCTGATAGGCGCGCACGACGTCGGCGTAGTAGTCCTCCACATGCACGTAGCGGATCACCGCGCGCGGGTTGTGGCGGAACACCGCGTTGCCGATGGCGTGCACCAGGTGGGTCTTGCCCAGGCCGACGCCGCCGTAGATGAACAGCGGGTTGTAGGACGTGCCCGGGTTCTGCGCCACCTGCATGGCGGCGGCGCGCGCGAGATCGTTGGCACGGCCGGTGACCAGGGTGTCGAAAGTGAAGTCGGGGTTGAGGCGGGTCTTGTCGTAGGCGATGTCGAGCGCGGACGTGGGCGCGGAGGCCGGTTCAGGTTCGGCGCGCGGCACGATGACGGCAGGCGCGGCCGGGCGTGCGGGGGGCGCTTCGGGAGGCGTGGCGACGGCGGCTTCGGTGGCGGCCGAGGATTCGCCGCGGTTCGTTGCAGCCCCTTCGGTCACGGCCCGCGTCGCCGCGCCGGCAGCCGGCGCAACGGCGCGCGCGGCGCCGCCTGCCGGCAGTTGCAGCTCGACCGCGAGCGGTCCGGCGTGGAACTCTTCGGCCAGCTCGGTGATGCGGCGCAGGTAGCGCTCGCGCACCCACTGCAGCACGAAGCGGTTGGGCGCGTACAGGTTGAGGATCGCACCGTCGGCGCGCTCGGCGATTTCGGCGCGCAGCGTCTTGATCCAGGTGTTGAACTGCTGCTGGGGCAGTTCCTGTTCAAGGCGCGTCAGGCAGAAAGACCAGAATTCTTGGATCACGGAGCAGCGGTTCGGTTGGGCGACACGCTACCCGCGCCCTGCCGGCGCCCTGGGGCGGCGGCGACGGAGCACTTTCGGCGGTCGGGAGCTTGTCGAAGGTCTCGATTGCCGCCGGCTCCGGGCCTGCGCTGGGCAAGGTCCCAATGAATGAACCGCTCGGCAAGGTGTTGTTCAGGGCCCACATTCTAACCCCCGCGGGGGGACTTATCCACAGGGTCGGCCAAAAATTGTTATTGACAAACATGGGATTATCCATTTCAATCCTCGGTTTGACCTAACACGGGCAATCCGATCATGAAACGCACCTACCAACCCTCCGTCGTCCGCCGCAAGCGCACCCACGGCTTCCTGGTTCGCATGAAGACCCGTGGTGGTCGCGCCGTCATCCGTGCGCGTCGCGCCAAGGGCCGTCATCGCCTCGCCGTCTGAGGTGGTCGAGCCCGCGAGTGCTGATCAGGGGTTCCGCAGCGCTCACAGATTGCACAAAACGGATGAGTATTCATCCGTTTTTGCTTTTCGGCGCGCACTTCGCGGGCGCTACTTCATGCTGCACTACCGCCCCAATGAACTCGATACCGCCCGGCTGGGGGTGGTCGTCGCCAAGAAGCTGGCCAAGCGAGCCAACGTGCGCAACCTGGTGAAGCGCATCGCCCGCGAGCTTTTCCGCCGCCAGCGCACGAGCTTGCCGATGCACGACCTCGTCGTGAGGTTGCACGCCCCGGTTGCGAAGGCGACCCGCGCCGAGCTCAATCACGACCTGCTCGGCCTGTTGCACAGGCTGCCCCGCACATGAAGACGGTGCTGATCGCGCTGTTGCGCTTCTACCAGTACGCGATCAGCCCGATGCTGGGGCGAAACTGCCGCTTTCATCCCACCTGTTCCGAGTACGCGATCGAAGCGGTGCAGCGCCATGGCGCGCTGCGCGGAGGCTGGCTCGCGATCAAGCGTGTGGGGCGATGCCATCCCTTCCATCCGGGCGGGTATGATCCTGTTCCCTGACATTGTCTCTTGACCAACGGTAGAACCACCACGATGGATCAACGCCGCCTCATCCTCTTTCTCGTCTTCGCCTTTTCCATCGTCATGTTGTGGGAAGGCTGGGTCAAGCACAACCAACCGGCACCCGGGCCGACTGCCGCATCGTCCGCCGGCACCGCTGCGCCCGCCGCGGATGCGTCGGTGCCGACGCCGAGCGCGTCGCTGGCGGCCGCCCAGGCCGGCGTGCC
>JAFEFM010000163.1 GCA_018240585.1 Pseudomonadota bacterium | reverse complement strand
GTACACACAAAACGGAGGCGGCGATGCCCACTCTCGTCAGCCGGACCTTCATGAATGGCAACAGTCAGGCGGTGCGCATTCCGCAGGAATTCCGCCTCGATGCGCGCAAGGTCGAGATCACGCGCGCTGACAACGGCGACCTGATCATCCATCCGCTGCCCCAGGACCGCGGCGCAGCTTTGCTCGCCGCACTCGATGGCTTCGACGACGACTTCGTCGATGCGCTCGAAGCCGACCGCCTCGAACAACTCGAGATGCAGGACCGGGAAGCACTGTGAAGTACATGCTGGACACGAACATCCTGATCTACCTGATCAGGAACAAGCCGGCTGCAGTGGCTGAGCGGGTCAATGCCCTCGACGACGACGCATCGCTATGCATGTCCTTCATCACCTTCGCCGAATTGCTCAAGGGAGCCGAGCGCAGCGCCCGCAAGCCTGAAGCCCTGCGCCGCCTCGACACCCTGACGCGCGAAATCCCCGTTTCTTACGGCACCAACCGGGCGCTGTGCGAGCACTACGCCACTCACTTCACCCGCCTGGAGGAAGCTGGCACGCCGATCGGCGCCAACGACCTCTGGATCGCATGCCACGCGCTGGCCGAAGGCTCGACCCTGGTCACCAACAACACGCGGGAATTCGAACGCATCGAGGGTCTGCGCCTGGAGAACTGGGCAGCGTAGTGCCCTCGCACGCGCGATCCGCGCCCCCTCGACGCGCTTGCACACCATCACCGCCAGATATCCAATTCACCCAGTCGCAACGATAGAAACGATGACCAACAACACGCCACCGAAGTCCGCCCCGGCCCACGCCCCGATGTCGCAGTTTCCAATCGAGAACGGCGAACTCGTCATCGGCGGCGTCCCGCTCACCCGGCTCGCGGCCCGCGTCGGCCAGACGCCCTTCTACGCCTACGACCGCGGCCTGCTGAGCCGGCGCGTGGCCGAACTGCGCGCCGCGCTGCCGGCGTCGATCAAGCTGCACTTCGCGATGAAGGCCAACCCGATGCCGGCGGTGGTGGCGCACATGGTGCGGCTGGTCGATGGCATCGACGTCGCCTCCGAGCGCGAGCTGACGGTGGCGCTGGACGCCGGCGCCAATCCGCACGACATCAGCTTCGCCGGCCCCGGCAAGCGCGACCCCGAGCTGATGCGCGCGGTCGCCGCGGGCATCCTGGTGAATGTCGAATCCTTCCGTGAAGTGCCGGTGTTGGCGCGCGCCTCGCAGGCGCTCGGCCTGCCGGCGCGGGTGGCGGTGCGGGTGAATCCGGATTTCGAGCTGAAGAGCTCGGCAGTGAAGATGGGCGGCGGCCCCAAGCCTTTCGGCGTCGATGCCGAGCAGGTGCCCGCGCTACTGGCCGAGATCGGCCGCGCGGGGCTGGCCTTCGAGGGCTTTCACCTCTTCGCCGGCTCGCAGAACCTGAAGGCCGAGGCCATCGTCGAGGCGCAGCAGAAAAGTCTGGCGCTGGCGCTGCGCCTGGCCGAGTCGGCGCCGTCGCCCATCAAGGTACTGAACCTCGGCGGCGGCTTCGGCATCCCCTACTTCCCGGGCGAGACGCGGCTCGACCTCGCGCCCATCGGGGCCAATCTCGCGGAAATCGCGGAAGTCGCTGCGCGGCAACTGCCCGGGGCGGAACTGGTGCTGGAACTCGGCCGCTATCTCGTCGGCGAGGCCGGCGTGTACGTGTGCCGCGTCACCGACCGCAAGGTCTCGCGCGGGCAGGTGTATCTGGTGACCGACGGCGGCCTGCACCACCACCTGTCGGCCAGCGGCAACTTCGGCCAGGTGATCCGCAAGAACCATCCGGT
>JAFEFM010000162.1 GCA_018240585.1 Pseudomonadota bacterium | reverse complement strand
GTCCAGAACATCTGGATGTGTTTGGCGATCGCGGCCTGCGCCTCGGCCTGGTCGGGGTAAGCGGCGAAGTAGTCGCCGATGCGGTTGGCCATGCGCACGAGGTTGTCGAGGTCCATGAGGGCGTCTACGCAGTGAGGGATTCGGGAAAGGTGTAGGCGGTGCAGCGCTCGCCGCGGGCGAAGCCGATCAGCGTGAGCCCCGCGGATTCGGCCAGCCGCACCGCATGGGCGGTCGGTGCCGACACCGCGGCGAGCGCGCCGATGCCTGCCGAGGCAGTCTTGTGCACCATCTCGTAGCTGGCGCGGCTGGTGACGAGCACGAAGCCGGTTCGCGGATCGCCACCCCAGCGCAGCAGCGCGCCGATCAGCTTGTCGAGCGCGTTGTGGCGGCCGACGTCCTCACGCACCAGCAGTACCTCGCCATCGGCCGCCACCCAGGCGGCGGCGTGGGCGCCGCCGGTGCGGCGGTGCAGCGGCTGGTCGTCGTTCAGCTCTGCCAGTCCGCGCGCGAGTGCGGCGCGCGACAGCGCGAAGCGATGGGGAAGCGGCGCCACCGGCCGCATCGCGGCGGCCAGGCTGTCGACTCCGCACAGCCCGCAGCCTGTCCTGCCGGCGAGCGAACGGCGGCGCAGCTTGAGGTGGGCGAAGCGTTCCGCGGACAGTTCGATGCGGATCTCGATGCCTTCGCCGGTCGGCACGATGTCCATGCCGTAGATGTCCGAGCGCGCGGGGACGATGCCCTCGGTGAGGCTGAAGCCGTAGGCGAAATCCTCCAGGTCGGACGGCGTGGTCAGCATCACCGCGTGCGACACGCCGTTGTAAACCAGCGCGACGGGCGTCTCCTCGATCAGGGTATCGTCCACCGCATGCGGCCGCTGCTGCCCGCCACCCGCCCAGGCCGATGCCGGCACGACGACATGATCGGGCGGCAGCGCCGCGTCGGCCGCGTCGTCGGCGTCGGGTAGCGTGAAGTCGAGGGGGCGGGCGCGCGGTTCAAGCATCGACGCGATCCTTGCCGGTTTGGCGCTGGCCCTTCAGGTAAGCCTGCTGGCGCTCCGCGAAATCGCGGTGGCGCTGCTGCCATTCCGAAGGCTGGCTCACCTTCACCACCTGCACCGCGGTGACCTTGTATTCCGGGCAGTTGGTCGCCCAGTCGGAGTTGTCGGTGGTGATGACGTTGGCGCCGGACTCCGGGAAGTGGAAGGTGGTGTAGACCACGCCCGGCTGCACCCGCCCGGTGACGGTGGCGCGCAGCACGGTCTCGCCGGCGCGGCTGGCCACGCCCACCCAGTCGCCATCCTCGATGCCGCGCTCTTCCGCGTCGTGCGGATGGATCTCCAGCTTGTCCTCGCCGTGCCACACGACGTTGGCGGTGCGCCGCGTCTGCGCGCCGACGTTGTACTGGGAAAGGATGCGGCCGGTGGTGAGCAGCAGCGGGTAGCGTCTGCTGGCGCGCTCGTCGGTGGGTACGTAGGCGGTGAGCATGAAGCGGCCCTTGCCGCGCACGAAGTGGTCGACGTGCATGATGGGCGTGCCGTCGGGCGCCTCGTCGTTGCACGGCCACTGAATGCTGCCCAGCTCGTCGATGCGCTCGAAGCTGACGCCGTGGAAGGTGGGCGTGAGGCGCGCGATCTCGTCCATGACCTCGGAAGGATGGGCGTAATCCATCGGATAACCGAGCGCCTTCGACAACGCGCAGGTCACTTCCCAGTCCGCCATGCCGGCAAGCGGCGGCATCACCTTGCGCACGCGCGAGATGCGGCGTTCGGCGTTGGTGAAGGTGCCGTCCTTCTCGAGGAAGGACGAGCCGGGCAGGAAGACGTGGGCGTACTTCGCTGTCTCGTTGAGGAAGATGTCCTGCACCACCACGCATTCCATCTTGCGCAGCGCCGCTTCCACGTGCTGGATGTTGGGATCGGACTGGGCGATGTCCTCGCCTTCCACGTACAGGCCGAGGAAGCTGCCGTCCAGGGCCGCCTCGAACATGTTGGGGATGCGCAGGCCGGGTTCCGGATCGATCGACACGCCCCAGGCCGCCTCGAACTGGCTGCGGGTGGCGACATCGGAAAGATGGCGGTAGCCGGGCAGCTCGTGCGGGAAGGAGCCCATGTCGCACGAGCCCTGCACGTTGTTCTGGCCGCGCAGCGGATTCACGCCCACACCCATGCGACCGATGTTGCCGGTGACCATCGCCAGGTTGGCGATCGCCATCACCATGGTCGAGCCCTGCGAGTGCTCGGTGACGCCGAGGCCGTAGTAGATGGCCGCATTGCCGCCGGTCGCATACAGCCGCGCCGCGCCGCGCACCGCCGCGGCCGGCACGCCGGTGATCGCCGCGGTGGCTTCGGGCGAGTTCTCCGGGCGGGAGACGAATTCCTTCCACTGGCGGAAGGAAGGCTCCTCGCAGCGCTCGGCGACGAAGGCCTCGTTCGCCAGCCCCTCGGTGACGATGACGTGCGCCAGCGCGTTGGCGATGGCGACGTTGGTGCCGGGCATCAGCTTCAGGTGGTAGTCGGCCTGCACATGCGGCGTCTTCACCAGCTCGATGCTGCGCGGGTCGACCACGATCAGCTTCGCCCCTTCGCGCAGCCGGCGCTTGAGCAGCGAGCCGAACACCGGATGGCCTTCGGTCGGGTTGGCACCGATCACCATCACCACGTCGGCCTGCAGCACCGATTCGAAGGTCTGCGTGCCCGCCGATTCGCCCAGCGTCTGCTTGAGGCCGTAACCGGTGGGCGAGTGGCAGACGCGCGCGCAGGTGTCGACGTTGTTGTTGCCGAAGGCGGCGCGCACCAGCTTCTGCACCAGGTAGGTTTCCTCGTTGGTGCAGCGCGACGAGGTGATGCCGCCCACCGCGTCGCGGCCGTACTTGGCCTGGATGCGGCGGAACTCGTTGGCGGCGTGGCCGATCGCCTCGTCCCAGCTCACCTTGCGCCAGGGCTCGTCGATGCTGTTGCGGATCATCGGCGTGGTGATGCGGTCGGGGTGGGTCGCGTAGCCCCAGGCGAAACGGCCCTTCACGCAGGAATGGCCCATGTTCGCCTTGCCGTCCTTGTGCGGCACCATGCGCACCACTTCATTGCCCTTGACCTCGGCCTTGAACGAGCAGCCCACGCCGCAGTAGGCGCAGGTGGTGATCACGCTCTTTTCCGCCTGGCCCATCTGGATGACGCTCTTCTCCATCAGCGTCGCGGTCGGGCAGGCCTGCACGCAGGCGCCGCAGGACACGCATTCCGATTCCAGGAAAGGCTGGTTGGTGCCGGCCGCCACGCGGGAATCGAAGCCGCGGCCGGAAATGGTCAGCGCGAAAGTGCCCTGGATCTCCTCGCAGGCGCGCACGCAACGGTTACAGACGATGCACTTGGCGGGGTCGTAGGCGAAGTAGGGGTTGGAGACGTCGGGCGCGACCGCGCTCGCCTTGTCGAAGTGGTTGCGGCCGTCCATGCCGTAGCGCACTTCGCGCAGGCCGACCACGCCGGCCATGTCCTGCAGTTCGCAGTTGCCGTTGGCCGAGCAGGTGAGGCAGTCGAGCGGATGGTCGGAGATGTAGAGCTCCATCACGCCGCGGCGCAGCTCGGCGAGGCGGGCGCTCTGTGTATGCACCACCATGCCGGCTTCCACCGGCGTCGTGCACGAGGCGGGCGT
>JAFEFM010000161.1 GCA_018240585.1 Pseudomonadota bacterium | reverse complement strand
TCGGCCACCGTGATCCGCCATCCGCACGACGGCGAGATCCTCGGCGTGGTGGATGTTTCCGGCCTGTCCGAAACCTACAGCCGCCAGAGCCTGGCGCTGGTCGTCACCACCGCGAGCCGCATCGAGAGCCGGCTCACCATGCTCGAGATGGAGCGCCGCTACCGCCTGCTCGAGGCGGCCCTGCCGTACTGGGCCGGCGGCACCGACGGCATCGTGCTGTTCGACCGCCGCGGCTACCCGATCAAGGCCAACGAGAACGCGCAGGCGGCCATTGCCGCCTTCGGCGCCGATCTCGACCTTGCCGCGCCACGGCGCATCCCGGCGCTGGCCCTCGAAGCTGCGGGCCAGCCGCTGCCGGCGTGGCTGCGCGCCGACTGGCTGAGGCCGGTGAGCAGTCGCGGTGAGCGCCTGGGCACGCTGCTGATCGTGCCCCTGCCGCGGCTCGGCCGCGCGCGGGCGCACGAGCCGGTGCGCGACCTGGCCACGGAAGCGGGCGTCGCGCGTGGCGCGCGCTCGGCGGACGTGCCTGCCGGCTTCGCCTCGATCGTCACCGCGGACGCAGGTCTGTGCGAGGCCTTGCGCAAGGCCGACCAGCTCGCGCGCTCGCGCGTGCCGGTGCTGCTGCTGGGCGAAACCGGCGTCGGCAAGGAGGAGTTCGCGCAGGGCATCCACAAGGCCAGCCCGTTCCGCGACGGCCCCTATGTGGCGCTGAACTGCGGCGGGCTGTCGCGCGAGCTGCTGGCGAGCGAGCTGTTCGGTTATGTGGACGGCGCCTTCACCGGCGCGCGCAAGGGCGGCCTGGTAGGCAAGATCGAGGCGGCCGATGGCGGCACGCTGTTTCTCGACGAGATCGGCGAAATGCCGCTCGACCTGCAGCCGCACCTGCTGCGCGTGCTGGAACAGGGCGAGATCTACCGCCTGGGCGAGAACGTGCCGCGCAAGGTCAATTTCCGCCTGATCGCGGCCACCCACCGCGACCTGCGGCAGGAAGTGGCGGCCGGCCGCTTCCGCATGGATTTCTATTACCGCGTCGCGGTGACCTCGATCCGCATCCCGTCGCTGCGCGACCGCCGCGGCGACGTGCGCCTGCTCGCCGCGCACTTCGTCGAGCTCTTCCGCGAGCGCCATGGTATCGGCCGGCGCCGTCTCGACGAGCCGCTGCTGGCGGCGCTGGAGGCCTACGCCTGGCCGGGCAACGTGCGCGAACTGCGCAACGTGATCGAGAGCATGGTGCTGATGGGCGAAGGTGAGTGCCTCGGCATCGAGGCCCTGCCGCCGGAGCTGGTCACGGAGGCGACGGCGGGGCAGGGCGTGGCTGCGCCAGGGCCGGCGCAGCCGGTCGGCGTCGCGCCTGTTGTGCGCAGCATCGCCACCGGCGAGGCGGAACTTATCCGCTGTGCCATCGCCGCCACCCGCGGCAACCTGACCCAGGCCGCGCGCGAGCTCGACATCGCCAAGAGCACGCTGTACCAGAAGGTGAAGCAGTACGGTCTGGAGTCCGACATCAGCCGGGTCCGCAGCGGCTAGCAGGCTGCACGCCAGGCAGCGGTCGGTGTCCAGACCGCCCCTGGCGCATTCGGCGCGGCGCTCAGTCGGGCTTGATCGCCACCTTCAGCACGCCGTCGCGCTGGTTGGCGAACAGCTCGTAGGCGGCGACGATGTCGTCGAGCTTGTAGGTGTGGGTCACCAGCACGCCCAGGTCGACCCGGTTGGAAGCGACCACGTTCATGAGCCGGCGCATGCGTTCCTTGCCGCCTGGACATAGCGCGGTGTTGATGCGGTGGTCACCGAGGCCGGCGGCAAAGGCCGACAGCGGGATCGTCAGGTCGCTCGAGTACACCCCGAGGCTGGACAGTGTGCCACCGGGCTTGAGCACGCGCAGCGACTGCTCGAAGGTGGCCTGAGTGCCCAGCGCCTCGATCGCGGAATCGGCGCCGCGTCCGCCGGTGAGCTTCATGACCTCGCTGACGACGTCGCAGTTGTGGAAGTTCAGCGTCACGTCGGCGCCCATCACCTTGGAGATGCCGAGGCGGTGATCATTGCCGTCGACCGCGATCACCGTCGTTGCGCCCATCAGCCGCGCACCGGCGGTGGCACACAGGCCGATCGGGCCCTGGGCGAACACCACCACCGTGTCGCCGAGCTTGATGTTGGCGTTCTCCGCCCCCTTGAAGCCGGTGGACATGATGTCGGGGCACATCAGCACCTGCTCGTCGGTGAGGCCGTCGGGAATCGGCGCGAGGTTGGCCTGGGCGTCGGGGACCAGCACGTATTCGGCCTGGGTGCCGTCGATCAGGTTGCCGAAACGCCAGCCCGCAGTGGCCTTGTAGCCATGGCCGCCGCAGTGGCCGGACGGGATCAGGTAGCTGCCGTCCTGCGAGGCGGCGCCGTCCTGCGCGGCATAGGAGTTGAAATTGGGGCAGATCGCCCCGGCGATCACGCGCTGGCCTTCGCGGTAGCCTTGCACCGCGCTGCCGAGCTTCTCGATCACGCCGACCGGTTCGTGGCCGATGGTCAGGCCCGGCACGACCGGGTATTCGCCCTTCAGGATATGGACGTCGGTGCCGCAGATCGTCGTCGTGGTGATGCGGATCAGCGCGTCGTTGGGGCCGATGTCGGGAATCGGCTTGTCGACCAGTTCGATACGGCCGGGGGCGACGAAAACGGTCGCTTTCATCATCGCAGTCATGAAGCATCTCCTGGGAAAGGAAGGTGGGGCGGCGCGTTCGGGCGCGAACCGCCGAGGAGATGATGCGCCACTATGACGCTGGCCGACTTGATCTCGGTCGGACGATGGCCCTGCATGGCCCTGCGCGGGAGGGCCGCGCGCACCGGGCGAAGCCCCTCCCGCCGTTTGGGTCAGACGTTGCGATACACCTCGGCCCCGCTCTTCACGAACTCGATCGACTTCACCTCCATGCCCTTCTTCAGCGCCTCGGCTTCGTCGATGCCCTGCTGCGCGGCGAAGTCGCGCACGTCCTGGGTGATCTTCATGCTGCAGAAGTGCGGGCCGCACATCGAGCAGAAGTGGGCGACCTTGGCCGAATCCTTGGGCAGGGTCTCGTCGTGGAATTCCTTCGCCTTGTCCGGGTCGAGGCCGAGGTTGAACTGGTCTTCCCAGCGGAACTCGAAGCGCGCCTTGGACAGTGCGTTGTCACGGATCTGCGCGCCCGGGTGGCCCTTGGCGAGGTCGGCGGCGTGGGCGGCGAGCTTGTAGGTGATGATGCCTTCCTTGACGTCCTGCTTGTTGGGCAGGCCGAGGTGCTCCTTCGGCGTCACGTAGCACAGCATCGCGGTGCCGTACCAGCCGATGGTGGCGGCGCCGATGCCGCTGGTGATGTGGTCGTAGCCCGGCGCGATGTCGGTGGTGAGCGGCCCCAGGGTGTAGAAGGGCGCTTCCTTGCACTGCTCGAGCTGCAGGTCCATGTTCTCCTTGATCATGTGCAGCGGCACGTGGCCCGGACCTTCGATCATCACCTGCACGTCGTGCTTCCAGGCGATGTCGGTGAGCTCGCCCAGCGTCTTCAGCTCGCCCAGTTGCGCCTCGTCGTTGGCGTCGTAGATCGAACCGGGGCGCAGGCCGTCGCCCAGGCTGAAGGCCACGTCGTAGGCCTTCATGATGTCGCAGATGTCCTCGAAATGCGTGTAGAGGAAGCTCTCCTTGTGATGCGCCAGGCACCACTTGGCCATGATCGAGCCGCCGCGGCTGACGATGCCGGTCATGCGGTTGGCGGTGAGCGGCACGTAGCGCAGCAGCACGCCGGCGTGGATCGTGAAGTAGTCCACGCCCTGTTCGGCCTGCTCGATCAGCGTGTCGCGGAAGATCTCCCAGGTCAGCTCCTCGGCCTTGCCGTCGACCTTCTCCAGCGCCTGGTAGATCGGCACCGTACCGATCGGCACCGGGCTGTTGCGGATGATCCACTCGCGCGTCTCGTGGATGTTCTTGCCGGTGGAGAGGTCCATCACCGTGTCGCCGCCCCAGCGGATCGACCAGGTCATCTTGTCGACTTCCTCGGCGATCGAGGAGGTGACGGCCGAGTTGCCGATGTTGGCGTTGATCTTCACCAGGAAGTTGCGGCCGATGATCATCGGCTCGGATTCCGGGTGGTTGATGTTGTTGGGGATGATGGCGCGGCCGCGGGCCACTTCGTCGCGCACGAATTCGGGGGTGATCTCGCCGGGGATGCTGGCGCCGAAGTCCTGGCCCGCGTGCTGGCGCAGCATCATGTCGGCCATGCGCTGGCCCTTGGGGCCGGTGGCGCGCAGCGACTCGATGTACTTCTGGCGGTTCAGGTTCTCGCGGATGGCGATGTACTCCATCTCCGGCGTGATGATGCCGCGGCGGGCGTAATGCATCTGGGTGACATTCGCGCCGGGTTTGGCGCGGCGCGGCTTGCGGTGCAGGCCGGGGAAGCGCAGCTCGTCGAGCGCCTTGTCGGCGGCGCGCTGGCGGCCGTATTCGCTGCTCAGGTCGGGCAGCACCTCGGTGTCGCCGCGCTCCTCGATCCATTGCTGGCGCAATGCCGGCAGGCCGGAGCGGATGTCGATCTTCGCTGCCGGGTCGGTGTAGGGGCCGGAACAGTCATAGACGAAGATCGGCGGGTTGGGCTCGGCGCCGAACGAAGCCGGGGTGTCGGATTGCGTGATCTCGCGCATCGGCACGCGGATGTCGGGGCGCGAGCCTTCGACGTGGACCTTGCGCGAATTGGGCAGCGGCGCGATCGCCGCCTCGTCGACATGCGCCTTGGCGGCGATGAATTTTTCGTTGGCGTTCATGTGTTCTCCTCGGGGGTGTTTCGGGTGCAGGAGCGAGCCTGACCGCGACAGGGCTGGGAATCGCGGTCAGGCCCGCGCCTGCGGGCAGGGCGCTAGCGGCGCCATAAGGCGTGGAAGTGATGTACCGGGCCGTGGCCGCTGCCGACCGCCAGCTCGCCGGAATGGGCGATCGCGCCCAGCAGCCATTGGCGGGCCTGGCGTACCGCGGCTTCGACCGGGCGGAAGCCCCCGGCCGTCTGCGGCAACAGCGCGGCGATGGCCGAGCTCAGCGTGCAGCCGGTGCCGTGGGTGTTCTTGGTGTCGATGCGCTGCGCCGGCAGTTCGACCATGCGGTCGCCGTCGAACAGCAGGTCGACCAGCTCGTTGCCGGGCAGGTGGCCGCCCTTGAGCAACACCCAGCGCTCGCTTGATGTCGGCAGCAACTCGCGCAGGCGCTCGGCGGCGCGGTACATCTCCTTCACCGATTCCGGTGCGCGCTGCTCCAGCAGCACGCCGGCCTCGGGCAGGTTGGGCGTGATCAGGAAGGCCTGCGGGAACAGCGCCTCGCGCATCATCGAAATGGCGCTCTTGGCCAGCAGGCTGTCGCCGCTCTTGGCCACCATGACCGGATCGAGCACCACGTTGCCCGCCTTCCAGTGCGCCAGGCGGTCGGCGACCGTCGCGGTGACTTCGGCGCTGCCGAGCATGCCGATCTTGGTCGCATGCAGCGCGACGTCGGCGAACAGGGTGTCGATCTGCAGGCGCAGGAAGTCGGTGGGCGGCACATGCACGCCGGTGACGGCCCGGGTGTTCTGCGCGGTAAGAGCGGCGATCACGCCACAACCGTAGGCACCGAGCGCGGAAAAGGTCTTCAGGTCGGCGAACACGCCGGCGCCGCCGGAGGGGTCGACACCGGCGATCGACACCACATTCGGGATGCGCGACTTGGAGCCGGGCGCTGCACCGGAAGGCGCTGCGGACGGAGAACTGGCAGGACGACTCATGAACACGTTTCCCTACGCCGGTGCGAGCCGGATCAGGTTCCAAGGGTTTTTCTCAGCCCGCAGACACGGCGGGCACCCCCAACGGCAAGAGGGCACGATACTGGATGCCCCCCGGCATGGCAAGGTCGGGGGCGAGTGACCGATATCACGGTCGGGGAATTGACAGCTCAAGATTGATGCGCCGCTGCCGTCAAAATAGCCGATAGCGCATTCGAGCTCCGCCGACTCCTTCTTGCTGGACCCTTTGTCCTCGATCCGATGAAAACCGCCCGTCTGCTCGCCGCACTGCTGCTTCTGCCTGCCGCATTGCCCGTCGGTGCCGCCGACTGGCAGATGGTGGTGCGCGACCGCAATCGCCAGGTCGAGATCGACCGCGCCAGCGTCTTCAATTCCGACCGTGGCACCAAGGTGTCGTGGGCGCGGGTCGTGCTCACGGCGGAAGAGGCCGCCACGGCGGGCTACGCGACGATCAAGGCGCTCAACCGCTACGACTGCATGAACCGCAGCTTCATGACGGTGAAGCGGGTCTATCTCGACGCCAGCGAGCAGATCATCCGCGAGGAGGCTGTCAGCGACCAGGCGCCGATGCTGGTGGCGCGCAATTCGGTCGACGAGCGGCTGTGGCAAGAGGTGTGTCGCCCGCCCACCGCGAAGGACCTGGAAAAGATCGCCGACGAGGCGGTGAAGGCCACCGCCGGCGCGCTGGACGCCAGGAAAGGGCCGCCCGCGGCAAAGCCGCCGGTGGTGGCGACCCGGCCCGCGCCCGCCCCCACGCCGGTGGTGCAGGCGAAGCCCGAGCCCATCCCCAGGGCGGATCCGGTTGCGCGCCCGGTGCCGATCGCCGCGCGCGACGTCGCCGCGTCCCAGGTGCGCAGCGGCGACATCAGGCCGGCAGAGGCCGACAAGACGCGCGCTGCGCCGCAGACGGCCGCCCAGGGCTCCATCGTGCCGCCCTTGCCCAGGCTGGAGTTGCCGCCGCCGCCCGAAGGCGCTGCCGACACCAGGGCCAGAGTTGCAGCGGAAGTCAGGCAGCCTGCTCCAGCCGAGATGAAACCGGAGCCGAAGGTGAAGCCCGAGCCGAGCGTGAGGCCGGAACCCAAGGTTCGCGAGGCTGCTCCTGCCCGGCCCGCCGCGCTGGCGAAGGGGCCAGCGTCCGGGTCCGGGGCGCTCGCAGCGGCGGTCGAGGCAAGGCCGGCGCGCGACAGGAAGGCGCTGGATGAAGCCGCGCTTGCCGCGCTCGTGCAGCGCAGCGCGGCGCCGGCGCCACGACCGGCGCCAATTCGGCCGCAGCCGGACGGGGGCGTCGCCAGTGCCGCGGCGTGGAGCTACGACGGCGAGACCGGGCCGCAGTACTGGGGCCGCCTGCGCCCGGAGTGGAGCGTGTGCGCCCTGGGCACGAGGCAAGCGCCGATCGAGTTGCGCGATGGCGTCGGCGTCGATCTGGAGCCGGTGAAGTTCGACTACCGGCCGTCGCATTTCCGCGTCACCGACACCGGCACCACGCTGCGCGTAGAACTGGACGAGGCGATGGGCATGGAAGTGCGCGGCCGGCGCTACCTGCTGGAGTACCTCAGCCTGCATCGCGCTGCGCAGCAGGGCAGCGCGGGTGAGGCGCAGGACATGGTGGCGCAGTTCTGGCATCGCGACGCCGAAGGCAACCGCGCCATGCTCGCGGTGCCGCTGGCAGTGGGTGCGCAGGCCAGCCCGGCGCTGCAGATGCTGTGGAACAACCTGCCGCTGGACAGGGGGCGCAGCTTTGCGCCGGCAGCAACGCTCGATGCGAGCACCCTGTTGCCCACCGATCCCGCCCATTACCTGTACATCGGCTCGCTGCCGGAGCCGCCCTGCACCGAAGGCGTGCTGTGGGTGGTGATGAAGCGGCCGGTATCGTTGTCGGCGGAGCAGCTTGCGGTGTTCACCCGGCTGTATCCGCACAACAGCCGCCCCGCCCAGCCTGCCAACGGCCGGCTGGTGCTCGAATCCCGCTGAAAATCCCGCTGAAGTTGCCATTGACGCTGCCACCGACGCGCCGGCGCCGGCCGCGGGCAGCTAAAATCATGCCCTTGCGCTGAACGACCGCGGGCAGGTGTTGATGCCCGCGCTTTCCATGGGGTGGGCGGACGGATGGCTATGCGTGGCATGCGTGGGTGGGCCGTGGTCCTTGCAGTTGGCGCGGGGCTTGCCGGCTGTTCGCGGCCGGCGGAAGTGGCGCAGCCGCCGCTTTCAGTGCTGGTACGCAACGTTGGTCGCGCACCGGCTGCAGCGGGTGTGCAGGTGTATACCGGCGAGGTGCGCGCCCGCATCGAGACCGATCTGGGCTTTCGCGTCGGCGGCAAGATCCTGCAGCGCCGGGTCGACGTCGGCGCGCGGGTGAAGGCCGGCGAGGTGCTCGCGCTGCTCGATCCGCAGGATGCACGCCTCGGCGCAAGTGCCGCCGCCGCTGCCGAAACCGCTGCCGCCGCCGATCTGGCGCTGGCCGAGGACGAATTGCGGCGTGCGCGCGAACTGCGCGTGCGCAACTTCATCAGCGAATCCGCGCTGGACGCGCGCCGCACCGCGCAGCAGGCGGCCGAGGCCAGGTTGCGCCAGGCGCGTGCGCAGGCGGCCACCGCATCGAACCAGGCCGATTACACCCGCCTGCTGGCCGACGCCGACGGCGTGGTGACGGCCGTGCTGGCCGAACCGGGCCAGGTCGTGGCGGCCGGCCAGGCGGTGCTGCGCGTGGCGCGGCCGGGGGAACGCGAGGTGCTGATCCATGTGCCCGAGAACCGGGTGCGCGG
>JAFEFM010000160.1 GCA_018240585.1 Pseudomonadota bacterium | reverse complement strand
CTGGCGAGCATCTGCGAACGCATCGGCGAACCGCATGCGCTTGCACGCCTTGCCGAGGGGACGGCATGCCGGCACGGCGCGCTGCACTTGCTGCCCGAGGACCGGCCGCTGTGCGAGCGCAGCGTACGGGTGCCATTGCCCTTGGTGCTTGCCCTGGCAGGTCACCAAGGCAGGCCGGACAACGTCGAGCTCGACCCGCAGGGCCTGCCGGCACTGTCGGCATCGGTTGTCGCTGCCGCACGGCGTCACGCGCAGGGGCTTGAAAGCAAGGGTGTGCGCGTGCTCGTCGTCCGCAGCGGGCATGCAGCGGAAGCACACGCTGCGGCTGCGGAGGTGGCCGTGGCGCTCGATCGCCGGGCCGCCTTCGTCGAAGGCGATCCGCCACCTGGTTTGGGCAACTGGCTATGGTTGCGCGCCTGCGTCCCGGTGCTGTGCCGGAGCCTCGGGCCCGGCGAACGCTTCCAGGTGCCGACGATTCCCGGTTACCAGGGCGCGTTGCTGGTGGCCACGGGTGTGGATGGCAGCGTGGAGAGCGCGGGCGCAGTGGCGCAGTGGCGCGTTGCCGTGCCGCCCCCCGTCGAGCGTGCGCTGCTGTGGGAGACGGCGCTGGGGCAGGGCGTGGAAGTCGACGCGCTGGCGGGCACGCACCGCCACTCGGCCGGCCGTATCGCCGAGCTGGGCGAGGCAGCCCGTTCGGCGGCCGCCACGGCGGGCGTCGACTTGCAGGCCGCACACGTCGCCCTCGCCGCGCGAGCGGGTGTCGGCGCCGATCTGGGAGCGCTCGCCGAGCTGCTCGCCGACGACATCCCGGATGACGCGCTGGTGTTGACCCAGGCCCTGCGTGAGGCGCTGGGGACGCTGCTGGCCCGCTGCCGGGTGCGGGACGGCCTCGCCGACGGGCTCGGCATTGCAGCCAGGGCGCGCTACAAGCCGGGCGTGCGCGCACTGCTGGTCGGTCCGTCGGGTACCGGCAAGACGCTCGCTGCGGGCTGGCTCGCGACGCAGCTCGGGCTTCCGCTCTACCGCGTCGACCTGGCTTCGGTCACCAGCAAGTACATCGGCGAAACGGAGAAGAACCTCGCCGAGCTTTTCGCGCGGGCGGAGCACGCCGAGGTGGTGCTGCTGTTCGACGAAGCCGATTCGCTGTTCGGCAAGCGCACCGATGTCAAGGATGCGAACGATCGCTTCGCCAACCAGCAGACCAATTACCTGCTGCAACGCATCGAGTCGTACGAGGGCATCACGCTGCTGACGAGCAACAGCCGCGCGCGCTTCGACTCCGCCTTTACGCGCCGGCTGGACGCGATCATCGAGTTTCCCTCGCCCGGCCCGGAAGAGCGCCGGGCGCTTTGGCTCGCACACCTTGGAGACGGGCACCGGCTCGACGCCGCAGTGCTCAACCGCCTTGCCGGCACCTGCGACCTGGCGGGCGGCCACATCCGCAATGCGGTGTTTGCGGCGGCGGCCCTCGCTCGGGTGCGCGGCGAAGCGGTGTCGGAAGCTGACGTCGTCTCGGCGGTGGCGGCCGAATACCGCAAACTCGGCAAGCCCGCACCGGCGGGCCTGGAGCGGCCGGGATGAAAGGCGCCCTGGCGCACGCGTCCAGGATCCAGCCGACCGGGCGTGATCAGCGCGATGCGCTGGACGGTGCCGAGGGCAAGGCGGCCGCGCGCGAAGCCGGGGTGCCGCGCTTTCTGTCCGGCGGCGCGGTTCAGGCCAAGCTCGAATTGGGCGCGGTGGACGACCCCATCGAGCGCGATGCCGACGAATTCGCGCGCGCGGTGGAACGGGGAGAGCAGGCGTCGCCGCGATTCCTGTTGGGCGAGCCTGGCAAAGGGGCGCGCGGTGGAGCCGGGGGCCAGCGCAACGAGCTGGCGGCGTCGCGGGCGGAGGTGAGCGTGGGGCGGCGGACGGTGGGCCACGATGAGCCGCAGCAGGACAGCTCCGCGCCTTTGCCACGCTCTGACGGCGATACCGCGTCAGGCGGCGGCGCGCCGCTCGCCGCGCCGCTTCGAACACGCATCGAAGGCTCGCTGAGACGGGATCTGGGCGCAGTGCGGGTGCACACCGGTGCGGGTGCCGAACAGGCTGCGGCGCGTCTGCAGGCCCGCGCCTTCACCCATGGCAGCGACATCTGGCTGGGGGCGCGGCATACGCCCGATGAACTCGGGCTGGTGGCGCATGAAGTCGCGCATGTTGTGCAGCAGAGAGGTGCCCCGGGACCGGTGCGGCGGAGCTCCGAAACTGCGCCGCCCGGGGCAGCCCCGTCACCGGCACGGCAGAGCTTCGCGTTCTCGGAAAGGGACATGGAGGCGCGGCTTGCCGCGACGCCGCCCGAGGGGGCGGATACCAGCGCCCCGACGGTCGAGCTGGAAAGTTCCACGGCTGGCAAGCTGAACGAGGTCGAGCGCGAGAAGGGCGAAGGTGGCGGGTCCGTCGGCGGGGGCGGCGGAGGCCATGGCGAAGGGGGCGCGGAGGGCGGTGCAGGCGAGGGCGAGGAGGCGCGGGAGGCCGCCGCGGGTGGCGCCGGTACCGCTCATACGCACGGTGCAGGCGCCGCCGGAGGTGAGCCACCTCCCGTGTCGTCACCGACGCCAGCGCCCGGCCCCGCAGCGGAGTTTGAAAACCTTGTCGCCGCCGATGTCGCGGACTACCTCGACGGCAACCTGTCGGCGGAACGGCTGGCCGCGCTCGACCCGCAAACCCGCTCGCTGCTCGAGGCGGTCGATCTGCTCGGCGACCGGCAGATCACTGACCCCGAGGCGAGCGCCTTGCAGGCCCTGGGCGGCGAGGCACTGCACCCGGGGGCGGCGGTCACCGGCTACGAGGCGGAGCCGCTCTGGCTGCGGACGCTCGCCAACGTTCGCGACATCACCGGCCAGCTCGGCGGCATCGTCGGCATCATCGGCCTGGTCGCGACTGTCAGCGGCTTCATCCTGAGCCTGCTGATTCCGCCGGTCGGCGCCTTCCTGCTAACCGTCGGGCGCTTCTGCGATGTGGCTGCGCTGATCCTCGATGCGATCAGCCTCGTGCTCGGCATCGTCCTGACCGGCTACAACCTCTACCGCCTGAAGAACGAGACCGACCCCGAGGAGCGCCGCCGCCTGCTCGGCATGGTGCGCCAGGACGCGATGGGGACGGTGATGAGCGCCGTGGCGGTGGCGACCGCGGTGGCGCCGGGTGCAGGGCGCGCGCTGGGTCGGGCTGGGCGCCGCGTGTCGAGCGGCCTGCGTGCGGCATCGCGCGCCCCGGGTGCGCTCGGCCGCGGGGCCCGGGCGATCCGTTCGGTGGGCGTGGCCGGTCGGCTGGCGGGGCGCGCAGGGCGGCGCGGCGTGCGCGCGGCAGGGCGGGCTGCGGCCGGCGGCTTCCGTCGCCTGTCGCGTTCGTCGTCCCTCGCCGGGCGCGCGGCCCGCGGGCTGCGCGTCGCCGCAGTCGGCGGCCGCCGCGCGCTGGGCAGTGCCGGCCGATCGGCGCGCGGCGGCGCAATGCGTGCGCTGGGTTGGGCGCGCGGGACGGGCGCGGTGCGCTGGGCGAACCGTCTCGGCGGCCAGGCCGAAGAATGGACACGGCGCCGGCTGCGAGGCCTGGCGACCGCGGACACGGCGCTGGGCCGCTTCTACAACCGGCGCCTGCGCGGCGTCCACGAGCGCAACGTGATGGTGGCACGCTCCATCAATGATCCGGTGGAGCGTGCGTACCAGTTGCGGCTTGGGCGCGAATTGACGGACGAACTCGATGCCTTGCGCCAGGCCAATCCCGGATGGAGTGCGCGCCAGATCGACGATGCCCTGCGCGCCCGCTTCGGTCGCGAACGCATGGGCCATGCGGAGGTGGGAACCGGTCGCGGTGGCGCGCCACGGTTCGTGCGCGACGACGCGGACTTCCTGCGCGAGGTGCGCGAGACCGAGTTCGCCGAGATCCAACTCGTCCGCGACCGCCTGCCACCCGGCGCAACGCCGCGTGAGCTGGCCGACGCGGTGAATTCCAGCCCCTTCATCAAGGGCAGATGGACCGAGGAGGAGCTGCGTGCATTCACCCAACTGCATCCGACGCGGGGCGGCGGGGGAGGCCTGGCATTGCGTGACGCAGCGGGCGAGGCCCTGGCGGTATCAAAGACCGGCCACCATACGTTGCCGTCGAGCATGGCACCGCAGATCAGTCACGATCCGCGCTTCATCCAGATCGTGAACGATAGCCGCAGCTACCGGAACTTCATCGACAACGCTTTCCCGGGTCTGACCCATGTCCCGGAGGTGCGTGGCTACCGGGTGCCCGGCGCGCGTGCAGGACGGACCCGGCAGGCACTCAACCGGCGCGAAGTGATCGAGGACATGCTCGACCGCGGGCAGATTCCGGGCTACTCGCGTGCCGACATCAACTACTTCATGGGCCGCGGCCTGGCCGACGATCTGGTCGTCGATGGCAGCAGCGGCGTGTGGCGCAATCGCCGGGTGGCGGGCCAGCGCACGTTCTTCAACCCGCATCTGGGCATCGGCCATGGCTGGGATTGGCAGAACGAGCTTGCGCGCCAGATCTTCGACATGAACAGCCGGCTTGGCATCGGCCTGAGGCGCGAACTCGGCAGCCAGTTGCTGCTGCCCGCGGTGAAACGCTCAGGCAGGCTCGCGCTGGGAACACCGGAGCCGGAGGCAGGCGACGCGCGCACGCGTGCGCTGATCGACCGCAGCATTTCGGTGCGCACGCAGCTTGAGCGTGGTTCCTCACCGGCAACTCAACTCGCTGCACTGCTTCCACCGCTGGCCGCCGACGAGAACCCGCTGGCGGGGCAGCCATTGCCTGGCGGTGAGATGGCGCCACCGTCCGGACTCGGCGTGAACGCGGCGGAATCTGCCACTAGCTTGCCCATTCCAGCGTCCGCCGAGGCAGGCCAGGCGGACGTCGGGCGCGAAGAGCCGGAGGCTCCGCCAGCTCCGGTGCCCTACAGCCCGCAAGCGCTCGTGTCGATTCGCGAGCAACGCGTGGCGATTGCCGATGCACTGGAGGTCGTTGCCGCGTTCATCGCCGACAGCAGCAGCGCGGAGCAGCACAACCGCGTCGCGCAGGGGACCGCCGCCGGGCTGAAGGCGAGGAACGCCGAGCAGGGCGCGGTGGCGCAGGCGGAGCGGGCCACCGTTGCCGGCGAAGAGCAGAAGCTTGACCAGGCCGCCGGCGCCCAGCAGAACATGGCAGCCGAGAACGCACGTGCATCCGGCGAGGCGGAACGTGGCGAGGGTGAGGCGCAGTCGGTGCAGGCCGAGGGCAGCAACGTCAGCGTCGAGCCCAAGCCCGAGGAGCCGCGCAAGCGGAGCTGGCTCGAAAGGGCGTGGGACGCGACTGTGGGTGCCCTGTGGGACAATCTGATCGCCCCGGCCGTGCGCGCGGTGAGACGGAAGGTCAATCAGGTGATGCAGTCCATCAACGAGTTCATCATGAACATGATCAACCAGGCGCTCGGGCTGGACGAGATCGAGGCCGAACTGAACCGGGGCGGCGACGACATCGCGCAGCGCAATCAGAGCCTGCAGGAGACCGATGCCGGGCTGGAGGAGACGCAGGAGGTGGCGTTGGCCGAGGCCGAGCGCAACCAGCAGTCGATGGACCAGGCCGGTGCGAACATCGAGGATGCGAGAACCACGCGTGCGGACGCTCAGGCGCTGCAGGCCGCGCTGCTGGCGCAGGATCAGGCGCTGCTCGGGGAGGAGTCGCAGGGCCGGACCTGGATCCTGGACTTCGGCGTGCGTTATCAGCCCTTCTTCGCTGCCGAGTCAGCAGGCGCGGGTTCAACGGCTGCTGCGGCTGGCGAGCAAGCCTTGACCGCGGCGGCCGGCGACGAGGGGACTGCCCCGCCCGCCGCCGAAGGACCTGGCGTGGAACCCGGGCCCGAGATGGAGGAGGCCACCGATGAATCCGCGCTCGCCTGAGGCGACCGAGGCGCGTGCGCGCGCTTTTCTCTCCGAACTCCTGATGGCGGTGCCGCTGGCGCGGGGGCAGGGCGACAAAGCCGCCCGCCTTGCCGCGCTGGAGCGCGCGGCACTGTTCACGCCGGTGTTCGCAGGCTGGCCGTCGCCGGTCGACGCCTGGCTGGACGAAGCCAGGACGCTCGCGCACGAACGGGGCGAGTCTCGGACGCTGACGCGCCTCGCGCTGCGCGAGGCCGTCCTGCTCATGCGCCGCCGCGACTTCGACCGGGCACTCGCGGCACTTGATCGACTGGAGACAGGCGACCCCGCGCCGGGGCCCGTGGAGCGCTGCTGGTTGCTGGCGACGCGGGCGCGCATTCAGGTCCGCCTGCAGGCCTTCGATGGCGCGCAGGCGACGCTCGAATTGCTTGCGGGGCCGCGAGTCGACGGCTGGAGCGGCTGGCTGCCGCAGATCGCGCGCGCTGAACTCCAAGTCGAGCGCGGCGAACTCGCCCTTGCCGCAGCGTCGTTGCGAACTGCGCTGCTCGGCCTGCCGCAGGAGATGGTGGAAGAGCGCATCCAGGCGCTGCAGTCGCTCGGTTTCGTGCTGATCGCCCAGGTACAGCCGAGGGCTGCGCGAGAGCAACTCGAGCTGGCGAGACGCCTGCTGCGCGCTGCAGGCATCTGGTCCGAGGTGATCCAGATGGAGCTGGCTGTCGGCAGTCTGCACGCGGCCTGCGGCGATGCGGCGTCGGCGCAGGCCTGTTTTGGCAGCGCTGCGGACTTGTGCGAGCGCTATCCCCAGCCCGAACTCGAGCCCTTGCTCGGCCTTGGCAGTGCGCGCGCGCTGGCTGCCCTGGGACAGAGCGAGGCTGCGGTCGCAGTGGCGCTGGAAGTCGCAAAACGTTATGCACAGCAGGGGAGCGTCATCGGCTATGTCAGCATGGTCGTCTTCATTGCCGCGCTGCAGTCGGATGCGGGCCGGCATGCCGAGGCGTACCGCGCCCTGGTGACCGGCCTCGTCGTGGCGCGGCAACGCGGGTGGGCGGCGGTGGAACAGGTTCTGGGCGCGCGCATCGCGCATCTGCGCGACACCGTGATGGGGTCGGAACGTTTCGACGCCATGGTGCGGGAGCTCGTGGATCGCATGAAGGCGCGCTAGTTGCCGTCGAAAGGATGAGGCTGGCCTGCAGCAGGCAGGGTCACGTCGATGGAATGCTGGTCCTTCGAGCGCAGACCCCACTCGATGAGCGTCTATATTAAATCGTATGACAGGGCGGCAGAGCCGGGTTGCGAGGGTCGCGCTGTCAGGACGGCGATGGTGGAGGATGATCCATGAGCTTGAGTCTGATCGCGCGCAGCAAGAGCCCGTCGCCCCGATCGGAGCGCCCGTCGTTTGCGCCTGCGGCCGCGAAGGGAGTTCCCCGTTTCCTGGCGGACGGTCTTTCGGTATCCAGGCCAGGCGACGCGGTCGAGCGTGAGGCGGACACGCTTGCGACGTCGGTCATGGAGAAGCGCGGGTGTTCGAGCTG
>JAFEFM010000015.1 GCA_018240585.1 Pseudomonadota bacterium | reverse complement strand
CGGATCGAAAACAGGATGCCGCCGTGCAACACGAAGGCCACCGGGACGCTGCGTGAATTTCCCGCCCGGTCGAGCAGGAAATTCGAATGCAGATGGATGTCCTGGTTTTCCTCGATGTGAAAGCGGGAACTGACTTCAAGGTCTGTCACCTCACCCGGATCAGGTAGCACGACGCCATAAAACGTGCCGATGTAGTTGCGCTCTGCGGTCGTCGTGCCGACGAGATCGATCCAGATCGGGTGCATGCTCACCAGATCCTTGCGGCTGCGGATCGTCACCTGCTGCAACCGGCCGTCGACGAGTTCGAAGGCATTCATCTGCCGCTCGGTGAACCCGGGCTCCTCATGCCCCACCAGTTGCTCGCGCAATCCCTCGGAGATCTCCCATAGCAAGTCGTTCTGGCGCTCGGGCGGGATCTGCAGCCAAAGGAGCCTTGCATCGGATTCCGCCAAGGCTTCGAGAATCGCCGCAAGCTCTCCGATGGCGAGCTGCTGGACCAGGTGCTGTAGCTCGGTGGTGTGCTGTCGATGAACGACCGTTTCCACGAGTCCCTGACGTGGTGAAGTCTGGCTATGGACCATGCTCTCCACGAGCCGTTGTTTCTGAAGCAGCTTGATCACTCGTTCCAGGGACATTGATCGTTCCCGATTAGCGGATTCTGTTATCAGACCGGCGGCGCGCGGCGTCTGAATTGGGCTCTGTCATTGTCCAGGGCTGACTGGAGGAAGCCTCTGGATTCAGGCGGTGGTCGGCGACGTAGATGCAGCGTCTTCAATGCGAAAGCGCCCGACGACGTCCGACATGCCATCAGACAAGGCGCGCACTTCATCAGCGTATTGTCGCGTCCTGTCTGCAGCCTTGCCCGCACCCATCATCATCAAGTCCATGGCGTCCACCTGCGCAACGATCTCCTTGCCGGAGCCTCGCGCGGTGCTGACTTGGCGCCCAATGCGATCAACCACCGCAGCAACCTGGGTCGAGGATGCTTCGATCGCATTGATCGCATCGACCGCAGCGGCGGCAAGACCGAGATTGAGTTTCAGGTTTGCGTCGACCTGACGCATCATGACAGTCGATTCCCGCGAAGTTATCTGGATCATCTCGATCTGATCCGAGATCGAACTGGTTGCGGCAGAAACACGCTCTGCGAGCCTGCGCACTTCATCAGCGACCACGGCGAAGCCACGCCCGCTCTCGCCGGCGCGAGCCGCCTCGATGGCAGCATTGAGGGCGACGAGATTGGTCTGGTCGGCGATCTCCCGGATCTCACCGACGAGCTTGGATATGCTTGATCCCGCCTCCTCCAGCGCATAGACACGCTCCGCCGCCGAGCCAACGCCGTCTGCCAGCGTATCGATTCGATCGACAGCCTGACGGATGGTGAGCGCGTTGATGGACGCTTGCGTTCCTGACTGCGCCGCAAGCGCCCCGGCCTCGCGCGTTTCACTGTCGATACGTTCGATCTGCTGCTGAATTGCGCCGATCGACGCGCGTACCATGCGCGAAGACTCGCCGCCGGCAGCGGCGATTTGTGCGAGTTCGGCGGCTGCCCCCTGCATGTCGGCCGCGGTCATCGCGTTCTTGCGTATCGCGCGCACAATCTGGAGCAGGCTCCCCTGGACGACGTCAAGCAATGAGTTGAACGCGCGCATGGACTGCCCGACCTCGTCTCGTTGGATCACCCGGACGCGACGTGAAAAATCGAGGTCTGCGGCAATCTCGCCCATCGTTTGCTCCATGTGACGAAGCGGGGCCATCACCTGTCGATAGAGGGCAAACCCGAGCGTGACCAGGACGGTCAGGGTGATCGCCAGGGCGGCGAAGATGGCGATTGTCGAGTCGGCACGCGCGGTTTCGACATGACTCAGCGCCATCTCCTTTTCACGTCCCTTCTCCACCAGCAGGGTATCGAGAATCTGGTCGATCTCCGCCAGGTAAGGCCCGGCATTACCCGACATCGCCGCCTCTGCCATCAAGGTTTGCCCAGTGCCGCGCAGCGTCATCGCTTGCGCGAGGACCTCCGCATAGCCTTGGAGGCTGTCGCCCGCCTGCCCGACGAGCCCGCGCTGTGCGTCTGTTCCCGCAGCGTTCATCTGCGCGGCCAACTGCTGGCGCAAGCCCGCCAATTCGCCATCGAGCGCTTGTCTGAAGCGATCTGCAGCGTCGTCTTCCCTCTCGTGCATGACGGCACTTGCAGACCGGTGCAATTGAGCCAGTCGGGTCTTGAGCTCGACGGCACTCAGGAACGCAGGGATCGCGCGATCCGTAAGCTGCCGCGTGACTTCCGATGTTCGTTCGAACTGGTGGAGGGCCAGGGCGGCAAGACAGGATAGCGCCACGACGGCAACAGCCAGCAGCGCGAGAAGACGATGTCGAATATTCACTGGGCAGGCAGGAGACAATGACCTGCCAGGCAGAATATGACATTCTCGCTACAGCTTCGTGACATCGCCCAAGCAGGCGTGTGGTCAACTCGAAGAACCGTCTTCCTCGATCGAGCCGACCCGACCCTGTCGTTCGATTGATTGTCCGGAGGAGACCATGCCGATGTCGAGTAACGCGGAGACGCCTCGGAACTGGTTTGAGCAAGGTGGTCGAGCCTATGCGCGTTTCCGCCCCGAGTACCCGCCGGCCCTTGCCGCTTTCCTTGCTTCGGTAGCGCCAGACCACCGACTTGCCGTCGATGTGGGGTGTGGCAACGGGCAACTGACGCAGCTCCTCGCACCGCACTTCGGCGCGGTGCTCGGTCTGGACCCCAGTGCCGACCAGATTGCGAACATCGTTTCTCACGAGCGCATCACTTACCAATGTGCGCCGGCCGAGCAACTGCCGCTGGCCGATGGCTCCGCAAGCCTCATCACCGCAGCTCAAGCGGCCCACTGGTTCAATCTGCCGGCTTTTTACAAGGAGGTTCGTCGAATTGCCGAACCAGGCTGTGTGCTTGCGCTGATCAGCTATGGCGTTCTCAATCTCGATGGAGCCCTCAACGAGCGATTCCAGACGTTCTACCGGGACGAGATTGGCCCTTACTGGCCTCCGGAACGCAAGCTGGTCGATACCGGCTACGCGACCATCGACTTCCCATTCGAAGAACTGGCTGCACCCCCCATGGAAATCGGGGTCGATTGGCGCCTGTCCGAGTTCCTGGGTTACCTCCTCACCTGGTCTGCGGTCCGTCGCGCTCACGAAGCAGGGCGTGAGGAGGTCTTCCTTGAATTCGCCGACGATATTTCAGCGTTGTGGGGTGACGGAAACACCCGCCGCACCATTGCCTGGCCCATCAACATGCGAATTGGAAGACCATGCTGACTGTAACCCTCGGTAGCATTGGTACGCGATCGGATGTGCATGCCAGACATCCTTCTGACCGGGCTTCCATGTGGCTTCGACGACGCGGAATTCTTCATCTTCCGCGACAACCCTGTAAACCTCAGGTGAGGCGGCATGGGATCGTGGAACACCGTCCGCATGCGCGACAGAGACGAAGTCAGCGCAATCCCGCCAAGGAATACGGGCCTACGAACGCCGCGTGGCCTGTTAACGCATCGAACCGAAGAAATCCGCATTGGTCTTGGTCGCCCGCAGCCGGCTGATCAGGAACTCGACCGCCTCCAGGTCGTCCATCCCGTGCAGCAGGCGGCGCAGGATCCAGGTCTTCTGCAGCACGTCCGCCGGCAGCAGCAGTTCCTCGCGGCGGGTGCCCGACCGATTCACGTTGATCGCCGGATACACCCGCTTTTCCGCGAGGCGGCGGTCGAGGTGCAGCTCCATGTTGCCGGTACCCTTGAATTCCTCGTAGATCACGTCGTCCATGCGGCTGCCGGTGTCGACGAGCGCGGTGGCGATGATCGTGAGCGAGCCGCCTTCCTCGATGTTGCGGGCCGCGCCGAAGAAACGCTTGGGCTTTTGCAGGGCATTCGAGTCGACGCCGCCCGACAGGACCTTGCCGGAAGCGGGCGCCACGGTGTTGTAGGCGCGCGCCAGCCGCGTCAGCGAGTCGAGCAGGATCACGACGTCACGCTTGTGCTCGGTCAGGCGCTTGGCCTTGGCGATCACCATCTCGGCGACCTGCACGTGACGCGAGGCCGGCTCGTCGAAGGTCGAGGCGACGACCTCGCCCTTGATCGAGCGCTGCATCTCGGTCACTTCCTCCGGCCGCTCGTCGATCAGCAGCACGAACAGCACCACCTCCGGGTGGTTGGTCGTGATGGCGTGGGCGATGTGCTGCAGCATCACCGTCTTGCCGCTCTTGGGCGGCGCCACGAGGAGCCCGCGCTGGCCCTTGCCGATCGGCGCGATCATGTCGATCACCCGGCTGGTGAGGTTGTCCTCGCCGGCGGTATCGCGTTCGAGCCGGAAGAGGCTGTCGGGATGCAGCGGCGTGAGGTTCTCGAACAGGATCTTGTTCTTGCACTCCTCGGGCGGGCGGCCATTGACGCGGTCGATGCGAACGAGCGCGAAGTAACGTTCCCCGCTCTTGGGGGCCCGCAATTCGCCCTCGATGGCATCACCGGTGCGCAGGTTCAGGCGGCGCAGGAGCGAGGGCGCAATGTAGATGTCGTCGGTGCCCGCCAGGTAGGAGGTGTCGGGCGAGCGCAGGAAGCCGTAGCCATCGGGCAACAGCTCAAGCGTGCCGTCGCCGTAGATCGGCCGCCCGCCCCGTGCGCGACTGCGCAGCAATGCGAAGACGAGCTCCTGTTTGTGCAGCCGGTGCGCCCCTTCGATTGCTTCGGCTTCCGCCATCTCGAGGAGTTCCGAGACGTGCAGGGCCTTGAGATCCGACAGATACAGCGGCGGCGCATCCGGGTTCGGCGCCGTTTCAGCGGAGGCCCCCTCCGTCGGGGAGGCGGCCGGATCGAGCTCGTCGAAGCGCTTTGGCGCTTTGGTTCTCTTCGGTCCATTACGGCGGCCGCGCACGGGGCCGCCGGCGCGGTGTGGGGTATCAGGTTTAGAGGGGTTTTGAGTCACTGTGGTGTCTTGCCAATAAGAGGGGGGCGGTCGCGGGATTGCGAACCCGTGCAACTGAACGCGTAAAGGACAGTGTGTGTAAGAGGTGCTCGAATCTCGCGCGAATTGGAACAATAGCGAGGACTGTTTCAGGCGCGGTTCGCCAATCCAGCCAGGATCGGGCGCGCGGGGTTACGTCCCTAAGACAGGCGCCGCCTCAAGATCACCGCAGGCGACACGATTAGAAGCAGTCATGGATGATACGGCTGACGAACCGCGAGCACATCCCGACATCTTCTTCGTTCAGCACGCGAGGCACACCCGCTGGAGGCGTCTGCGATGACCGCACGACACACTTCTCCACTCGGCTGCACTGCTAGCCCGGCGTATGCCGCAAACAATCGAAAAGGGGTTGCATCTCTGCAACCCCTTGATTTTTTGGTGCCGGCAATAGGAATCGAACCCACGACCTTCTGATTACAAATCAGCTGCTCTACCAACTGAGCTATGCCGGCGGCGAGCGCGGATTATAGCGCAAGGCAATGCCAGCAGGACGCACCTTGACCCGCGGATCGATTACTGTATATTTCTACAGTATCAAATCAAGGAGACCGGACCATGGAACCGAAGATCAATCGCGTGCTGATGGGCATGGGGCTGTTGGCGGGTCTGCTGATCGGCGTCGGGCACATCGGTGGGGCGATCGTGGTGGTCATCGCTGCCGCAACGACGGTATGGCTGCTGCGCTCGGGAGCCGACTCCGGTGACCGCGCACACTGACTTGCCGGCTTACCCGTTGCGGCCGAACTTGCTCACCAACTGTTTGAGCTTTTCCGCATGGCGGCGCTCGGCCTCCTCCGCTTCGCGCTTCTCGCGCTGCTTGCGGGCGACGGATGCGAACCGTTCCTTCAGCGTCGCAGCAGCGTGGGTGCGTTGCTCCTCGGTCACCTCACCAGCGACGTTGCCGTCGAGGTCGAACCGTTCGCTCGCGCGCTCCATGGACTTCAAATAACGCGTTGATGCGGTGTGCATGTGCAGCGCGTTACGCAGGCTCTTGCGATCGAACTCGGGGAAGCGCTCGGCGATGCTCTTGTCGATGCGAAGCGCGAGCGGCTTGCAGTCGCGAAAAGTCGGGGAGGACGCCTCAAGGCGCTGCAGGATCGCTCGGGGCTCGACGCGCCTGGCTTGTGGGGCGACATCGGCCGTCTCGACGGGGGTATTTTCGGTATTCATCACTGGCTGGGACTTGACACCCGCTCGAGATGCAACGGGTGCGCATGGGACTGAACGACCCGCATTCTACCCTTCCCCGGCAATCTCCAAG
The DNA here is from genome assembly GCA_018240585.1 of Pseudomonadota bacterium. Lineage (GTDB taxonomy): Bacteria > Pseudomonadota > Gammaproteobacteria > Burkholderiales > Rhodocyclaceae > Thauera. Next base: position 8,949 of record JAFEFM010000015.1, on the reverse strand, counting down.
GCCCGCCATGCGAAGGAAAGCGCCAACTTTGTCCGAGGAATCCGCGCACCCAGTCACGCCGCCGCCCCTATACTTCACGGGTCTTCCTTTGCCCCCCACTCAGCAGCCGGACGAGCATGGCCTCATTCAGCAACCCCTCGGAGATTGCTCGCGAGACACTCCGCCAGCTCGCCATGCGCCGAGTCGCACCGACACCCGACAACTACAGGCGGCTCTACCACGAAATCGCTGGTACCCAGGCCGACGCCGAGGCCTTCCCCGAACAGTTCGTTCGCAGGATCGCACGCCGCTTGCCGCGAGACACGCCCGAACGACAGCGGCTGGCCCGCAATCTGGATCAGGCCCTTGCGGCCGGCGATCATCGCGCGGGCATCGACGCGCTGGAGCGCTACCTCGGCAGCTTGCAGGCTGTCGAAGCGCCGCCGTGGAACGAGCTCATTTCCCTCCTCCTGCGCCAATGGGAAGCCCGTCATGCGGGTTGGACGACCGCGCGCAAGCGCGAGGCGCTGGAGCGCGTGCTGACCGCAAGCGACGCCGCCACGCTATTCGCCCGGCTTCAGGGTCTGCTCAAGAGCTGGAGCCTCGCTCCATCCGAAAGCGATCTACCGCCTGCCCCCGGCGCCGCGCCGCCCGTCGCTGCCGGCCCGACAGCCGGTGCATCCAGCCCGGCGGCTGAGGCAGCCACGCGCACGGTGATCGGCGCACGGCTGGCGCAGGCGTCCGGTACGGGTGAACTGGCCGAAGGACTGCGCACGCTGCTGTCGCTCACTTTCGACGACGTGATCCCCGCCTTTCTGGGGAGCAATCCTGAACTCGCCGATGAGGCAGCTCGACTCGCCGTCACGGTCCGGCAGGCGCAGGACATCGATGCGCTCGCCGCCCTCAAGCGCCCGCTGCGGCGTTATGCGGAGCAGCTCGAGAATGCCGCGGCGGACGACGCCGAGATCCGCACCGGCCTGCTCGATCTGCTGCGCCTGTTATTGCGCAACATCGACGATCTCGTGCTCGACGACAACTGGCTGAAGGGGCAGATCGAAGTGCTGCGCCAGATCGTCGAGGCACCGCCAAATCCGCGCACGCTCGATGCCGCCCAGCAACAGCTCAAGGGCCTCATCTTCAAGCAGAGCCAGCTCAAGCACAACCTGGTCGAAGCGCAGCGAAACCTGCGCGAGATGCTGGCCGGCTTCGTGGACCAGCTCGCCCGCTTCGCCGAAAGCACCGGCACCTATCACGATCGCATCGGCAGCTTTGCGCAGCGCATCGCCGAGACGAAGGACATCAACGCCATCGGGCCGCTGTTGGGCGAGGTCATGCGCGAGACGCGCGCCATCCAGGAACAGGCGAAGCTGTCGCGCGACGAACTCGCTGCCGCGCGCGAGCAGGCGCACGATGCCCAGGTACGGGTCTCGCAGTTGCAGCAGGAACTGGACGAAGCCAGCCGGCTGATGCGACACGATCAGCTCACCGGCGCGATGAACCGACGCGGACTCGAGGAAATGTGCCAGAAGGAGCGCGCCAGGGCGGACCGGCGCCACTCGCCGCTGTCCATCGCGTTGCTGGACATCGACAACTTCAAGCGGCTCAACGACACCTACGGCCACCACTCGGGCGACGAGGCGCTGGTGATGCTGGCACGCACGGTGCGCAAGCACCTGCGCCCGCAGGACACACTCGCACGCCAGGGCGGCGAGGAGTTCGTCATCCTGTTCCCCGATACCGACGTCGAGCAGGCCAATCAGGCACTGGTGCGCCTGCAGCGCGAACTCACGCGTGAGTTCTTCATGGCCAACAACGACAAGGTGGTGATCACCTTCAGTGCCGGCGTCACCCCCTGGATTTCGGGCGAGTCGGTGCAGGACGCCCTGTCGCGCGCCGATGCGGCGATGTACCGGGCGAAGCAGGCCGGCCGCAATCGGGTTTTCGCTGCGCAGACACCGGCGTAGCCCCGGCTGGCTGGTGACGGGGCACGAGGCAGTTCGGGCCGTTGCCGATCAGCTCGACGCGGCCCATCTGCTTCAGCGCCTCGCGCAGCAGCGGCCAGTTCTCGGGATCGTGCCAGCGCAGGAAGGCCTTGTGCAGCTTGCGGATGCGTCCCGCCCGCGCGGTTTCCACCACCTCCGACTCGGCCGACACCTTCTTCAGCGGATTCTTGCGCGTGTGGTACATCGTGGTGGCCATCGCCATCGGCGTGGGCAGGAAAGTCTGCACCTGGTCGACGCGGAAGTTGTGCCGCTTCAGCCACAGCGCCAGGTTGAGCATGTCCTCGTCGGTCGTGCCCGGGTGCGCGGCGATGAAATACGGCACCAGGTGCTGCTTCTTGCCCGCCTGCTTCGAGAACTTCTCGAACATCTCGGCAAACTTGTCGTAGGTGCCGATGCCCGGCTTCATCATCTTCGACAGCGGCCCCTCTTCGGTGTGTTCCGGAGCGATCTTCAGCAGGCCGCTGACATGGTGGGTGACGAGTTCCTTCACGTACTCCGGCGAGCGCACCGCGAGGTCGTAGCGCAGGCCCGAGCCGATGGTGATGCGCTTGATGCCCGGCACCGCCCTCGCCTTGCGGTACAGCTCGATCAGCGAGGAATGGTCGGTGTTCAGGTTCTCGCAGATGCCCGGATACACGCACGACAGCCGCCGGCAGTTCTGCTCGATCGCCTTGCTCTTGCAGGCCATGCGATACATGTTCGCGGTGGGCCCGCCGAGGTCGGTGATGTGGCCCTTGAAATCCGGCGACTTGTCGCGGATCTCCTCGATCTCGTGAATGATCGAGCCGTGCGAGCGGCTCTGGATGATGCGCCCCTCGTGCTCGGTGATCGAGCAGAAGGTGCAGCCGCCGAAGCAGCCGCGCATGATGTTGATCGAGAACTTGATCATGTCCCAGGCCGGGATGCGCGCATCGCCATAGGCGGGATGCGGCGCACGCGCGTAGGGCCGGTCGTAGACGAAATCCATCTCCGGCGTGGAGAGCGGCACCGGTGGCGGATTGAGCCACACGTCGCGCGCCCCCGGCCCCTCGCCGTAGCGCTGCACCAGCGCACGCGCGTTGCCCGGGTTGGACTCGAGATGGAACACGCGCGAGGCGTGCGCATACATCACCGCGTCGTCCTTCACCTGCTCGTAGGCCGGCAGGCGGATCACCTGATGTTCGCGCTTCGCACGGCGCGCGGCGACGCGCTCGGCGGCAGGCACGATGCGCACCGGCTGGGCGCCATCCGCCGTCTGCTGCGCCGGCGCCGGCTCCATCGCGTAGGGATCGGGGTGACGGTCGACGCGGCCGGGCTTGTCGAGCGCCAGCGAATCGATTTCCTCCCACTCCGCCGACGGCAGCCAGCCGGGCTTCACCATGAAGGCCGTGCCGCGCAGGTCGCGGATGTGCTCGATGGGCTCTCCGGCGGCGAGGCGACGGGTCAGCGCGATCAGCGCCCGCTCCGCGTTGCCGAACAGCAGGATGTCGGCCTTGGAATCGGGCAGCACCGAGCGCCGCACCTTGTCCGACCAGTAATCGTAATGCGCGATGCGCCGCAGACTGGCCTCGATGCTGCCGATCACGATGTGGGCGTCGGGATAGGCCTCGCGCGCACGCTGTGCATACACGGTCACCGCGCGGTCGGGCCGTTTCCCGGCTTCGGCGTGGGGCGTATAGGCGTCCTCCGAGCGGATCTTGCGGTCGGAGGTGTAGCGATTGACCAGCGAATCCATGTTGCCGGCGGTGATGCCGAAATACAGCCGCGGCCGGCCGAGCACGCGGAAGGGTTCGGCCGACTGCCAGTCCGGCTGGCTGATGATGCCGACGCGAAAGCCATGTGCTTCGAGCAGGCGGCCGATCAGCGCCATGCCGAAGCTGGGGTGGTCGATGTAGGCGTCGCCGGTGACGAGGATCACGTCGCATTCGTCCCAGCCCAGCGCGTCCATTTCGGCGCGGGACATGGGCAGGAAGGGCGCGGCGCGGCGGCCGGCAACGGTCGCGACGACGCCGTCGCCCGTCGCCGGTGCGGTGGAAGGACTGAGTTCATTCATGATGGTCGCCATTGTATCGGTCCGGCGTGCCTTGTCCGGCCGGGTTTGACAGCGCCCGCCGCTTTGCGCGACATTTCCCGCCCTGTTGCCGGATTCGACCCATGCCGCCGTTCGCCCTGCTTCCGTCCTGCATCCGCTCCTCAAAGGGAGCAGACCGTTGAGCCGGCCGTTGGTTCTGCTGCACGGCTGGGGCCTCACACCGGCCGTCTGGCAACCGCTCCTCGAAGCGCTGCCGCAGACGCTCGACGTGAGCACGCCGACCCTGCCCGGCCACGCGCAGGCACCGGTTGCCGCACCCGGGATCGCCGCCTGGACGGAGGCCTTGCTCGCGCGAATTCCGCACGGTGCAGTGGTCTGCGGCTGGTCTCTGGGCGCGATGGTCGCGCTCGATCTCGCAGCGCGCCATCCGGCGCGCGTTGCGCGCCTGATCCTGATCGGCAGCACGCCGCGTTTCGTCTCGACCACGCCCAGCGATCACGGCGAGGCCTGGCCGCACGGACTGGACGCGGTGGTCGCGCATGACTTCCTCACCCGCTTCACGCACGACCCCGCCGCCACGATGCAGCGCTTCGTCGCCCTGCAGGCGCTCGGCGACGCTCGCCGGCGCACCGTCACGACCGCGCTCACCGCAGCGCTGAGCGACACCGGCGCGGAGGGCGCCAGCGCGCTCGCGGGCGGATTGCAGGTGCTGACCGAAACCGACCTCAGGCCGTCGATCGCGCGCATCACGCAACCGACCCTGCTGCTGCACGGCGAAGGCGACGCGCTGATGCCCCTTGCCGCCGCGCAGTGGCTGGCCGCGCATCTTGCGCACGCCCGGCTGATCCCCTTGGCGGGCTGCGGCCACGCGCCTTTCCTGTCTCGGGCCGCGGACTGCGCCGGAGCCATCGGACGCTTCACCCTTGAGTAGGCAGCAGCACAAGCAGGCGGTGCGCAGCGCATTCGATCGCGCCGCCGAAAGCTACGATGGCGCCGCCGTGGTGCAGCGCGAGATCTGCCATCGGCTGGCCGGGTTCGCCGCTGCCGCGCCGCATGTCGGCGCGCCCTGCCGCGCGCTCGACGCCGGCTGTGGCACCGGCTACGGACTCGATCTGCTCGCCTCGCTGTGCCCCGGCGCCGAGCTTTACGCACTCGATTTCGCCCCGGCAATGCTCATCCGCCTCGCCGCCAGCCGGCCGGGCACCGGCACCAGCCTGCTCTGCGGTGACCTCGAAGCCCTGCCGCTGGCCGGTGGCGTGATGGATGTGGTCTGGTCCAGCCTGGCTCTGCAATGGTGCGACCCCGCTGTCGCCCTCGCCGAGATCGCCCGGGTGCTGCGCCCCGGCGGCGTCGCCTGGCTCGCCACCCTGGGCCCCGCCACCTTGTGGGAACTGCGCGACGCCTTTGCGGCGGTGGACGATGCGGAGCACGTGATCCGCTTCCATGCCGTCGAACACTGGCGCAACACGGCAGCCGCCGCCGGCCTGCAGGTTGGCGCGGCCGATTCGCAGCCGGTGCACGCCTTCGCCCCCGATCTTCGCCAATTGCTGCGCGACATCAAGGCCATCGGCGCACACAGCGTCGGCAGCGAGCCGCGCCCGGCGCTGACGCGCGCCGGCTGGCGCGTCCTGGAAGGCCGCTACGACGCCCACCGCCGCCCCGACGGACAGCTTCCCGCCACCTACGACCTGATCCTGCTCGCGCTGCGCAAGGGCTGAGGGCGCGGCCGCGACCGCCGTCCCTGCGTGCTAGACTCGCGCCGCTTCTCAGGTTTCCATCCCGATGCAGATCCAGCTCCTGATTCCCGGCCTCTTGTGGCCCACCGCCACGCTGCTCGGTCCGGCCACCGGCTTGCCGCTCGACGGGCTCGCTGCGCTGCTCGGCCGCGGCCAGCGCCAGGTGCGGGACTTCGAGCCTTACGACCGCCAGCTCGCACGCCTGTTCGGCCTCGATGCGGACGCGATGCCGATGGCCATGCTGCGGCGCCTCGGCGAGCCGGAGTCGCCGCCGCCCGAAGCTGGCGGCCACTGGTTGTGCGCCGACCCGGTCAACCTGTCGTTCGCCCGCGAGCACATGCTGCTGCAGGCCTTCCCCGAGGGCGAGCTCGACGCCGAGGAGGCCGGTGAGCTCGTCGCATCCCTGAACGAGATCTTTGCCGACCTCGGCCGCTTCGAAGCCTGCACGCCCACCCGCTGGTACCTGCGCCTGGACAAGCCCGCGCGCGTCACGCTCTACCCGCTGGACGACGTGATCGGCCGCCCGGTCAAGCATTTCCTGCCGGAAGGCGAGGAAGCGCGGCTGTGGCAGCGGACGATGAACGAAGCGCAGATCGTGCTGCACAACCACGCACGCAGCCGCGCCCGAGAGGAGGCCGGCCTGCGCGCGGTCAACAGCGTCTGGCTGTGGGGCGCCGGCGAGTTCGTCCGCCCACCCGCCATCGCGGCCGGGCTGGTCCAGGCGGAGGACCCGCTCAGCATTGGCCTCGCGCGGGCGGCCGGTGCGCGCGTATCAGCACCGGACATTGCCAGCGCGCTGCGGCAGGACACGCTGGTCGTGCTCGACAGCTTGCGCAAGCCGGCCCAGCAGCTCGATCTCGAAGCCTGGCGCCAAAGCCTCGAGGCGCTGGAGCGCGACTGGTTCGCCCCCCTCGCAGCGGCGATCCGCAGCGGCGGACTCCGCAGCCTGCACCTGATCGCGCCGGGCGACCGCGGCACGCTGGAGCTCCAAGTGGGCGCGGCCGACCGCTGGAAGTTCTGGCGCAAGCCCCATCCTTTCGAGGCGCTGCTGAAGTCCCTCGCCCCCGCGCCGATGAGCCTGCCCGACGCGCCGCCGCCTTCCCCTGGTTCCAACCGATGACCCGCATCCAGCCCCGCGCCGTTCCGCAGCGCGCCTACGCCAGCCTCGCCGACGCCGGCATCCACCCGCTGCTCGCCCGCCTCTATGCCGCGCGGGGCATCGCCCGTGCCGACGAGCTCGACACCGGGCTGAAGAACCTGCTGCCGCCCGAGGCGCTGCGCGGCACGCATGAAGCCGCGCAACTGCTGGCTGACGCCATCGAGGCCGGCGCGCGCATGGTCATCGTCGCCGACTACGACTGCGACGGCGCCACCGCCTGCGCAGTCGGCATGCGTGCGCTGCGCGCCTTCGGCGCCGACGTGCACTACCTGGTGCCCGACCGCGTCACGCTGGGCTACGGCCTCACGCCCGCCATGGTGGAGATCGCCGCGCGCCTGGAGCCGGAAGTGCTGATCACCGTCGACAACGGCATCGCCAGCGTCGAAGGCATCGCCACCGCCCGCGCCCACGGCATGGCCACCATCATCACCGACCACCACCTCCCCGGCGACGTGCTGCCCGAGGCAGACGTGATCGTGAATCCCAACCAGCCCGGCTGCGACTTCCCCAGCAAGGCGCTGGCCGGCGTCGGCGTGATGTTCTACACCATGCTCGCGCTGCGCGCCGAACTGCGCGAACGCGGCGCCTTCGCCGGTGGCCGCGAACCCAACCTCGCCGACCTGCTCGACCTTGTCGCCCTGGGCACGGTGGCCGACGTGGTCAAGCTCGACCGCAACAACCGCATCCTGGTCGCGCAGGGTCTGGCGCGCATGCGCGGCGGCCGGCTGCAGCCCGGCATCCGCGCGCTGTTCGCGGTCGCCGGCCGCGACCCGGCGCGCGCCAGCGCCACCGAACTCGGCTTCATGATCGGCCCGCGCCTGAACGCCGCCGGGCGGCTGTCGGACATGAGCCTGGGCATCGAGTGCCTGATCACCGACGACGCCGGCCGCGCGATGAACATCGCCCAGGAGCTCGACAAGCTCAACCGCGAACGCCGCGCGATCGAGGCCGGCATGCAGGAGGACGCGCTGGCGCGGCTCGCCGGCTTCGATGCCGGCAACGCCGCCACCGTGTCGCTGTTCGAGCCGGACTGGCACCAGGGCGTGATCGGCATCGTCGCCGGCCGCATCAAGGAGCGCCTGCACCGGCCCACGATCGCCTTCGCCCGCGCCAACGATGGCGAACTGAAAGGCTCCGGCCGCTCGATTTCCGGCCTGCACCTGCGCGACGCGCTCGACCTCGTCACCAAGCGCGAGCCGGACCTCATCGTGCGCTTCGGCGGCCACGCGATGGCGGCCGGGCTGACGATCATGGAAAGCGACCTCACCCGCTTCAAGTCCGTGTTCGAGGACGTCGTCAATGAATTGCTGGAACCCGCCGACCGCGAACGCCGCATCGACACCGACGGCGGCCTGGAATCGGGCTACTTCGCGCTCGACGCGGTGCGCATGCTCGACGGCGAGATCTGGGGCCAGGGCTTCCCCGCGCCGACGTTCGACGACGTGTTCCGCGTCGAGCGCCAGCGCCTGCTGAAGGACAAGCACCTCAAGCTGGAGCTGTCGCGCAACGGCACGCGCTACGACGCCATCCAGTTCAACCACGCCGACGGCGCCACGGCGCAGATCCGCGCCGCCTACCGGCTGGGCGTCAACGAATACAACGGCGTCGCCTCGGTGCAGTTGATGCTGGAGCATTTCGAGGCGGCCTGAGCTTGCCGCACCCGCCTGCCGTTCCCCGCGCGGAGCGCTGCCTCCGGCGGCCCCCTCCTGTTGATCCTGGTGCACTGTGGGTGCAGCGCCCCAAAATCGTGCATCGCATTTGTGCGACCGGCAGCAACTGCCGGCATGCGCATCACCTCCGCATCCGTCCCGAATCGGCCTCAATCCCTTGCTCGGCGGCGACTTTGTTGTGCACTGCAGCAAACTGGCACGTCTGGTGCTTTACAAGCCTCGACGTCGCCGCAATGGCAGCTCGACGCCCGCCGCATCCGGCGCCGTCCTGCAACTGCGCGACAGCAGGGCCCCACCATCACCATGCAAGGAGACGTTGCCATGACCATCTTCAATGCCTATCAGGCCCGCTACGAAGCGGCACGTGAAGAAGAAATGTCGCTGCAGGAGT
>JAFEFM010000159.1 GCA_018240585.1 Pseudomonadota bacterium | reverse complement strand
CTGTTGTCCGTGTCCCGGAAGACGATCGGCGGCCCGTCGCTGCGCAGGCGGCGCTCGACCTTCCCGAGCCCCGCCGCAACGCGGGCCGAGCGCACCGACGCCAGCGTCGTCCTGATGCTGGAAACGAGCGCGCGCTGCTCGCCGGTCAGCGTGGCGAGATTCTCGACATAGCGCTGCAGCACGCCGGCCAGTTGCAGAACCTGTTCCGGTGCCGGGTCGGGCGTGTTCAGGAGCACCGTCACCCAATCTGCGATTTCAACGATGGACTGGTCAATTTCCAGGATTGGCCGGGGGTTGCATGCGAACACGTCGACGCCCCACTGGGAGTTCAGGCGGTAGTCGAAAAGCTGCAAGGCGGTGGTCAGGTCCCGCGTCGTCGCGGCATCGCCGGGCATCAGGCTTTCGACCGCATCGACGGCGATGTCGAGGGTCAGGTTGCCCGGGAAAGTGTCGTTGCGAATCTGGAGCGTGCTCTGATTCTGACCATCGCTGATGATGTATCCGATATCCAGCGTTGAGGCGATCGATCCCGGCGCGTCGAGCGCGGTGTCCGTGATCGTGACGGGGACGGTCGCTGCCGCCTGCTTGCCATGGACGCCGAGCGGCGTGCCGCCGATGCGCCAGGCGAAACCCGCCTTGAGGAAACCGCGCGCGTTGGCCTTGAAGGCGTCGGTCACGCGCATCAGTTCGGTCTCGTAGCTGTAATCCTTCGGCGGGCAGCGCGGGCCGGCCTTGCGCGTCACGACGCGCGTGCCGAAGGCGGGGCCGGCGTCGGCGCTGGTTGGTGTCTGCTCGTACAGCGTGACGAGGCGGTTGCGCGGATCAAGCAGGGGGAAGATGTTGTCGCGCGGCACCTGCACAGCAGTGCCCACCGGGACGTGAGCCTGCAAGGTCGCGGCGAAGCCGCCGAAGGCGTTGGACGGGTTGCCGGGGAAGATCCGGGTGTAGGTTTCCGCCAGCGTGGAACCGCCTGCCGTGATGATGCGGGCGTAGTCCACGCCGTTCTGATAGCGAAGGTAGTAGAGGAACAGGATCCCGCAGCCGTAGGAGATGTTGTTCTTGTCGGTGCCTTCGGTGGCGGACACCCAGTCCGGGCGTGGGCTCGCATTCAGCCATGCGTTGACGCGCGGGCCAAGGCTCGAGGCATAGTAGCCCACCGGGTGCAGTTCGGTGCCCATCACGGTCGACAGCGCTTCACCGGCGCTGGTGCGGCGGTTCCAGCCGTAGCCGGTGAAATCCATGAGAATCTCGGCAAGCTCGGCGACGAAGATCATGCACGCGCGCTCGTCGCGGATTCCCGCCTGGTTCGGCACCGGTGGCGATCGCGTGAAAGTGCCGCTGACGACGATGCGGGACGACTCGTCGCTCTCATAGCCGAAGTTCATACCGCCGCCGCCGGCGGAATCGACGTGCACCCAGATGCCGTGGGGCGAACCGGCGCGATAGTCCGTCCGGAACCAGGCCTGAAGCTGGTCGAGGTCGCGCTCGCAGGTCAGCAGAATGGCCTGGGCGCAGGCAAGGGCGTCGAGGTCGGACTCGCTGGCAAAGGTGACGAGAAATTCCTTGGTCTCGCCGGCGATGGGAAATCCCGCAAAGTAGTCGTAGGCCATGATGGTCCACCGAGGACGATTGTTCGCCACCGCCAACCGCTTTCGTGAGCTGCAGCTATCGGGACTCGGCTTGCACGAGCTAGCGGGCGGCTTGTTGCAAATTTAGTCCATCCACGGAAAAACGCAGCGCGGCTGGCCAGCACATCGCACGCTTCAAGCGAGGCGAAACGACAAGGCGCGTGCCCGAACTCGCGCAGGAAGAAATGCCCGCAAGTCCGGAATCAATCTCGACCAGACCGTCCCGGCGGCCACCATTGCAGCGCAGGTGGCCGCCGGCCGGGTCGCAGCGATCTACCCGCGTCGCTGAGCGGACTCCATCGCCAGCCACGCTTCATACCCCCCCTTCAGCGGGCGCACCGACAGGTAGCCGGCGGCGAGCAACTGCCGCGCAGCCTCGATCGCGGTGGCATCGCCCGGGCAGGCGCACATGGTGACGATGGGGCGTTCGCGCGGCCAGTTGCCGACCGCGTCCGACAGAAAAT
>JAFEFM010000158.1 GCA_018240585.1 Pseudomonadota bacterium | reverse complement strand
GTCGTAGCGCCCGGCGGTGCCGGCCACCGCCTCGAAGCGGTTCATCAGCGTGACCGACAGCGCGCTGGCAAGTGCCGCGGTCGTCTGCTGATCGAGCGCGGGCCAGCCGATCGGCATTACCGGCGGGTTGGCGCTGGTGTCGCCGTCGAGCAGCACACGGCTCGCGCTCGCGAGGAAATCGCCCGCCGGTGTCGTCAGCTCCGACGGCAGGCCCTCGGGGCCGAGCAGCGGCAGCCCGACGCGGTTGAGCACCGCGACCAGCGCCTGGCTGTCCGGATCGTCGCCGAAAGCGTCGAACTCGATCGCAAGCTGGCGCAGCAGCAGCAGCAGGCGCTTCATCGTCGCGTGGTCGGCATCGCCGGCCGAGGTCGGCTGAGCGATCGACGCCATGGCCGGCGTCAGCGTGTAGCCGGCCCGCGGGAAGGTGTCGCCCAGTCCGCGCAGCGGGCCGACCAGATGCGCGCGAAAATCGGCCGAGTCGGGGCCGAAGCTCGCCATGTCGAAGGCCGGCGCGCCGCCCTCGGCACGCTCGCTGGACGTGGTCGGCACCAGGCCGTAGAAGAAGGTGCGTCCGGCAGCCCTGCACACATCCGGCGGTGCGATGAACATCGGCACCACCTGTTCGGACAGCACCGCGTCCTCGGCTTCGCCCAGCAGCGCCACCACCTCACGGTCGAGCACCGGCTGCCCGGTGGTGGGGCGGACGAGCCGGCGTGCGGCGTCGGGGTCGTAGCGCGTCTGCTCGTCGCCCGCTTTGGCGGCATCGGCCTCCACGCGCGCCCAGCCGCGCAGGTGCTCACCCGCGCGCATCCAGCCCTGCTTCACCTCGACGCCTTTCGCATCGCGCCGCAGACGGCGAATCACCAGCCCGGCGCTGTCGACCTTGGTGGGGTCCAAGCGCGGGTTGCCGGGAGCAAGGCAATGCGCCTCGATCACCGCCAGATGGAACTGCCGCTGAATCGGCTGGAACAGTTTCAGCACGCGGGTGCGCTCGGCGCTGCGCCGGATCTTCTCGGCAAGCTCGGCGACCGAGGACACCGCAGCGCTGGCGTCAGCCGATTCGGACGTTGATTGCAGCGCACTTGCAGCCGTCTTCCGCCCCGCCAGCCCCATCAGCGTCTTGATCAGCGATCGGCCGTCCTTGCGCAGCCGCTTGCGCGTGTCGGTACCGGCGGCGATGCCCGCCTCCTTCGCCAGATCGTCGCGCAGCGCGACCCGCCCGTTCTCGTCGCGCAATGCCGCCAGCACCGCCTCGACGAAGTCCTCGTCGCTGCGCTGCAGGATGACGGGCGCGTCGTCGTCGGCGATGTCGCGCGGCGCGCGCAGCAGGATGTCATGATGGCTCACCATACGTTCCCCGCTCCGGGCGTGTAGCTGGTGCCAACCACCGACGTGGCCATCAGCACCTCGCATTTGACGACGCCGGAAAACTTGGCCATCGCCGCATCGACGGTGACCATGCCTGCCGTCACCTTGACGTTGGCCGCATCGACCTTGACCTGCGCCGCCGCGGTGATCGTTATGCCGCTGGATTCCAGCACCACGCTGTTGCCATTGCTGTCCTCGATGCGCACCTTGCCCGGCCCGTCGGACAGGGTCAGCTTCTGCCCTGCCGGCGTCTCCAGCACCAGCTTCTCCTGCCCCTGCTGGTCGTCGAGCGTGACCACCACGCCGTTCTTCGAGCGGATGCGCTTGTACTGGTTGGTGCCGCCCGACAGCGAGGCCGGCGCCGCATTCGCGCCATTCCAGAGGCCGCCCACCACCAGCGGATGGCGCGGGTCGCCCTGCACGAAGACCACCAGCACCTCGTCGTCGACGTCGGGCATGAAGAAGGCGCCGCGATCCGCGCCGGCGAAGGGGCACACCACGCGCGCCCACAGCGGCGCGTCCTGGCCGTCCACATCGTCGAAGGCATACAGCCGCACCTGCACGCGATCGCGGCTGTCGGGGTCGTTGATATCGACCACGCGCGCGAGATAGGCCGCCTGCATCCAGCCGGCGCTGCGCTCGAAATGTGGTGCGCGATCCATCAGCGGCCTCCCAGCCAGGCGCATTCGCCCACGAATTCGGTGCGGTAGCCGGCATGCACGTCGTAGCGATGACGCGCCTCGACCACGTAGTAGGTGTTGTCGAAGCGTGCCGACATGCCGCTCACCGCCACATGGGTGCCGGCGCGCAGTTGCGGATTGCCCTCGGCGACACCGTCGAGTCGTACGAAGCGACGCCCACGGCGGTCGAAGGC
>JAFEFM010000157.1 GCA_018240585.1 Pseudomonadota bacterium | reverse complement strand
GTCATCTGCCTGTCGACGACGCTGCACTATGACGGCTGGAGCCTGCCCTGGTATCGGCATTTCCTTCCGCTGGCCGGCTGGTTGCCGTTCGGACACCGATACCGGTTCAAGGAGCGCTGGCCCTGGGGCGTCAAGGATCCGCGGATGAGGCAGTGGATCGAGCAGCAGATGGCGGCAGACGGCGCCTCCGCCGCGGGCGCCGCGGAACTCGGGGCGCGGCACCTGCTCGAGGCGCGTCGCCTGATCCGGGCGACCCGCTCACGGCTGCAGCAGGTCACCGCCCCGACGCTCGTACTGCACGCCGTGGAGGATGAAGTGGCGTCCCCGCGAAGCGCGGAGGAGGTGATCCGCAGGGTGAAGGCGGGGCGGACCCGCCTGGTCCTGCTGCGGGACAGCTACCACATGATCAGCCTCGATCGCGAGAAGCAGCGCGTGATCGACGAGATCGGCGGATTTCTCGCCCTGCTCGATCCGCCCCGCAAGGACATTGAATCTCGAAGACCGAAAGTCGTGCCGATCGGCCGACACGGGAACATCTAAGGAGCTTGATATGGATACCCTGGAACTCATTCGCGGTGCGTTGGCGGACTACATCGATACGCCTGCAGAGAACATCGTGCCCGAGGCGGCGCTGGCGGACATCGGTGTCGATTCCCTTACCCTGGCCGAGCTGCTGTTCGACCTCGAGGACAAGCACGCGGTGCACCTTGGCGAGGACATTCCTCGCCCGGTGACGGTGGGCGACCTCGTGGCACTCGTCGCGCCCTATCTGGGTGGCAGCGGAGCCCTGGCAGCATGAACCGGCGCGTCGTCGTCACCGGGCTGGGCTGGGTCACGCCGCTGGGGCGTGATGTCGACGCCACCTTCGATGCGCTGCTGGACGGACGCTCGGGTCTGACACTGCATCGCGTGGGCGCCGGTGAACCTTCGTACGAAGTCGTCGCCGGCATCTGCCGCGAGTTCGATCCCGTCGCGGAGTTCGGCAAGCCGCGAAGCAACCAGATGGACCGCTTCAGCCAGTTGGGCCTGGCGGCCGCGACCGATGCGTGGTCGATGGCGGGGCTCGCGGACCTGTCGCCAGCGGCACGGGAGACGGTGAGCGTGCATTGGGGGACGGGTGTCGGCGCCACTGCGACGATGGATCGCGGCTATCAGGACCTCCTGGTGAACAGGAAGGCTCGCATCTCGCCGCTCTCGATCGTGCTCGGCATGCATAACGCCGCCGGCTCCCACATCGCGCTGGCTTTGGGGCTCGGCGGGCCGTGCTCCACCCATTCCGTCGCCTGCGCATCGGCGACGATGGCCATCGGCCAGGCGTTTCAGGCCATCAGGGCGGGGAGTGCCGATGTCGCCGTGGCCGGCGGCTCCGACGCGCCATTCGGCCTCGGCTCGGTGGCGGCATGGAAGTCCTTGCAGGTGCTCGCGGAGGGAGACCAGGCGTCGGCCCCGCGGGCGTGCCGTCCGTTCTCGGCGGATCGAGCGGGTCTGGTGCTGGCCGAGGCGGGGGCGGCGCTGGTGCTGGAAGACTACGAACATGCAAGGGCGCG
>JAFEFM010000156.1 GCA_018240585.1 Pseudomonadota bacterium | reverse complement strand
CTGCATCCTCCCCCATTCCGCGCGAGTGCCGCTTCTGCCGTGGTCGACAACCGTCCCTTCAGCCTCCTCGTGGTCGACGACGACCCAGTGACCTGCGCCCGGCTAAAATCCTATTTTGCCGGCGAGGGCTACGCGGTGGCGGTCGTCAACAACGGCGACGAAATGTGGCGGACACTCCGCGCCGGGCCGATCGACGTCGTGCTGCTCGACGTCGGCCTGCCGGGCAAGGACGGGCTCGAACTCGCGCGCGAACTGCGCGCGCACGATGCGCACCTGGGCATCATCCTGGTCTCCGGGCGCAGTGACGACATCGACAAGATCGTCGGCCTCGAGTCGGGCGCCGACGACTACGTCACCAAGCCCTTCAACTCGCGCGAGCTTCTCGCCCGGGTGAAGATCGTGCTGCGCGGGGTGCGCGACCGGCCGGCGCGGCAGGAACGCACCGAATGCCGCTTCGGGGCCTGGGTGCTGGACATTTCGCATCGGCGCCTGAGCGGTCCGCAGGGGCGCCGGGAAAGCCTTACCCGCGGCGAGTTCGACCTGCTGTCCATGCTGCTGCGCCATCCCGGCGTCGTCCTCGGGCGCGAGCGCCTGATGCAGGTCGTCAGCCATCGTTCCTGGGATCCCAACGACCGCACCATCGACGTGCTCGTCTCGCGCCTGCGCGACAAGCTCGAGGACGATCCGAAGAAGCCCGAGCTCATCCTCACCGTGCGCGGCGAAGGCTACCTGTTCGCCGGCGAGATCAACGCCGACCGGACTTAGGCGGCTCCTCGCCGGCTGCGCCCGGGGCGATCAGCGCGTCGAGTGCCTGCCCGCTCTGCTCGCATGCCTGCGCAAGGGCCTCGAGGCCGGCATCGAGAGCCGCGCGCGCGGCGGCGGAGCTGTCACCCGCTGCCGCTTCGGAAGCCCGCTGTTCGAGTGCGCGCGATTGCGCCATCACGCGCAGGAAGCCGAGGTTTCCTGCGGCACTGCGCAGGCGGTGGGCGCGCTTGCCCAGCGCGCTCCAGTCCTGTTGCGCGCCGAGGCTCCGCATGTCGGCCAGCGCTTCCTCGCTGTCGGTGCGGAACAGGGCGAGCAGATCGCGCAGCGTGGCGTCGCCCAGCGTCTCGCGCTCGCCGGCGAGATAGTCCTCGTCGAGCAGCGGTGGCAGCGCGGCCACCAGCGCCGCGGTGGCCCCTGGCTGGCTGGCGGCGGGCGTTGCGGCGGGCGGTGGCGCGGGGCGCACGGACGCCAGCGCCCGCCCCAGGCTGTCGCGGTCGAAGGGCTTGGCCAGGAAGCCGTTGATGGCAGCGGGCGGAAAGAGCGCCGCGGCAGCGGGCGAGGCGTGCGCCGACATGGCGATGATGGGCAGGCTCTGCCAGCGCTCATCGGGCAGCGCGCGGATCTCGCCGGCCACTTCCGGCCCCGAGCGGCCCGGCAGGCTCACGTCCAGCAGCACCGCGTCCACCTGAACATCCGGGCGCTGCAGCAGCGCCAGCGCGGTCTCGCCATCGGGCGCCGCCAGCGCGGTGTGGCCGAGCGCCTCGAGATAGCGCAGGCACACCAGGCGGTTGATGTCGTCGTCTTCGACCACGAGCACCGACAGCG
>JAFEFM010000155.1 GCA_018240585.1 Pseudomonadota bacterium | reverse complement strand
GGTGATCGATCCGACGCCGATCCCTTCCGCCTTCCAGCCGCTGGGCGGCGTCGCGGTGATCGCCGACAACACCTACGCCGCGATCAAGGGCCGCGCGCTGCTCGACATCGAATGGGATGACGGCCCCAACGCCGGCTACGACTCCGCCCGCTACCGCGAGACGCTGGAGGCGGCTGCGGGCCAGCCCGGCAAGGTGGTGCGCAACAACGGCGACGTCGACGCTGCCATGGCGCGCGCGGCGCGGCGCGTGGAGGCGACCTACTACATCCCGCATCTCGCCCAGGCGCCGATGGAGCCGCCCACCGCCACCGCGCGCGTGACCGCCGACCTGTGCGAAGTGTGGTGCAGCGTGCAGGCCCCGGAGGCGATCCGCAGCGATCTGTCCAAGCGCTTCAAGCTGCCGCTGGACAAGGTCGTCGTCCATCCGCTGCTGCTCGGCGGCGGCTTCGGACGCAAGTCCAAGCCGGACTTCGCCAGCGAGGCGGCGATCCTGTCGCGCGCGATGAACGGGCGCCCGGTCAAGCTGACATTCACCCGCGAGGACGACCTGCAGAACGGCTTCCTGCACACCGTGTCGGTCGAGCGCCTGCAGGCGGGGCTCGACGCCCAAGGCAGGGCGCAGGCCTGGCTGCATCGCACGGTGGCGCCCACCATCCAGTCCATCTTCATGCCGGGCGCAAAGCAGGAAGGCGCGTTCGAGCTGGCGATGGGCGCGGTGGACATGCCATTCGCGATTCCCGACGTGCGCGTGGAGAATCCGGCCGCCGAGGCGCACACGCGCCTGGGCTGGTTCCGCTCGGTGTCCAACATCCCGCATGCGTTCGCGGTGCAGAGCTTCGCCGCCGAGCTCGCCGCCGCCGCCGGCCGCGACCCCAAGGACTACCTGCTCGAGCTGCTCGGCGCGGACCGCGTCATCGATCCGGTATCGATGTCCGACGACTGGCTGTACGGCGAGGACCCCAAGCGCTACGCCTACGACACCGCGCGCCTGCGCGGCGTCATCGAGCGCGTGGCGCAGGAGGCCGGCTGGGGGCGCAGCCTGCCGCCGGGGCATGGCCTGGGCATCGCCGCGCATCGCAGCTTCGTGACCTATGCGGCGG
>JAFEFM010000154.1 GCA_018240585.1 Pseudomonadota bacterium | reverse complement strand
GTTTCCCCCAGGCCGTAGGCAAAGAAGGACAGCGGCCGCTTCGCCGCGATCGCGGGATCGAGCTGCCGGATGCTGCCGGCCGCCGCATTGCGCGGATTGACGAAGGTCTTGTCGCCGGCCGCGAGCTGGCGCGCGTTGAGCTGCTCGAAGTCGTCACGGCGCATGTAGACTTCGCCGCGCACCTCCAGCACCACGGGTGCGCCCCCTTTCAGCCGCAGCGGGATTGCCCGCACGGTGCGGATGTTCTGCGTGACGTCCTCGCCAGTTTCCCCGTCGCCCCGCGTGGCCGCCTGGACGAGCACGCCGTCCTCGTAGCGCAGGTTGATCGCCAGCCCGTCGAACTTGAGCTCCGCCGCGTATTCGACCGGGGCATCGCCGTCGGCAAGACCTAGCTCGCGTCGCACACGGGCATCGAAAGCGTGCGCGCCGCTCGCTTCCGTGTCGGTCTCGGTGCGGATCGACAGCATCGGAACACGATGGCGCACCGGCGCGAACTGCGCCAATGGCCTGCCACCGACCCGTTGTGTCGGCGAATCGGCAGTGCGCAGTTCGGGATGTGCGGCCTCCAGCGCCTGCAACTCGCGGAACAGGCGGTCGTACTCTGCATCGGGCACCGTGGGTGCGTCGAGCACATAGTACGAATGATCATGCCGCGCGATTTCAGCGCGCAGCATCGCGGCGCGCGCCGCTGCGTCCATCGCGTCGTCCATCACACGGCGAAGAGGCGCTTGGCGAGCTCAGCGCCGGCGGGAATTCCGTAGCTGCCCATGCGCTCCTGGAACTGGGCGATCTGGCTCCGGATCATGCTGGCCGCCTCGGTACCGAAGGGCGCGCGGTTGTCGTCAACGACGACGCCCGACAGCCCTGCGGCGATAGCGCTCGCGGTTCGCATCATGCGGTCGAACGCTTCGGGGCCGTTCGCAACACGCGGCACGTCAATGACCAGCGTCAGACCCTTCGTCACCACACCGCTCATGCCACCCGACGCGAACAGGCCGGGCTCGAGGTTGCCAAGAGTAAACAGCGTATTGCCCTGTCCATCCTGAGCATGGAAGGTCCCGTCACTACCGATGCGAAGACCTTGTTGCGTGGCGACGGCCTCGATGCGGTCGCCCGCGAACGGGCCTCCGGCGCTGACCACGTTCACACCGATCTGCACATCGACGTCGGCGCAGAAGCGATCGAGTTCGGTGGCTGCGCGCAGCACCTCCGCGCGCGATGGCAGGCCGGCGGGCAAGGCCATGAACTGGTCGGCGATGCGCTGCATCCCGCCCGAGAAGCGCATGAAGTCCACCTCACCGATCGGGCCACGGCGATCCACCAGTTGCATCGCCGCACAGAACCAGTGGCACTGGCCGGCGCTGTGGTCGCCCAACGGGCGCCACAGGTTGTCGGCATCATCGAAGCCGAACCACCGCACTGCCTTGTTCAGGCCCGCAAGCTGCTCGCGCTGGGCCGACCAGACCCGCTGCACATCGAGCGGCTCGATCGCCTCGAGCTGAATGATGCAATCGGTCCGGGAATCCAGCATTTCCGGCGGCTGCGGGGCGGAGCGCTTGACCGGCGCCTCGCGGACGCGCCGCGGCTCGTCGGCGACATTGACCGGCGGTGAGTCAAAGCTCGGCTCGGTGCGCTCCGCCTCGGCGCCCCCCGCGCGCGGCTCGAGCAGCACGTCGCGATGTTCGGACTTGAAAGCCTCCTCCGCGCGGCGCCGGTGCTTGCGTTCCTGCCATTTGTTGTAGCCGACGATGAGCACGACCGCCGCAACCCCCGCGCCGGCCAATGCAACCTGTAGTTCGCTGTCCATAAACTGTTCCGAATCGAGGCTTTCAGTTCTTTTACGCCGCGGCCGGCTCGGCCAGGCGCAACGCTTCTTCGATGTCCACTTCCACAACCCGGGAAACACCCTGCTCCTGCATGGTGACGCCAACAAGCTGCTGCGCGAACTCCATCGTGATCTTGCTGTGGCTGATGAAGATGAATTGCGTCTGCGATGACATGCGCTTGACCATGTTCGCGTAGCGTTCGGTGTTCGTATCGTCCAGCGGTGCATCGACCTCGTCAAGCATGCAGAAAGGCGCGGGATTGAGCTGGAACATCGAGAACACCAGCGCGATCGCGGTCAGCGCCTTTTCGCCGCCCGACAGCAGGTGGATGGAGCTGTTCTTCTTGCCGGGCGGCTGCGCGACGATCTGGACACCTGCGTCCAGGATTTCGTCGCCGGTCAGTACCAGTTCGGCGCGGCCTCCGCCAAAGAGCTGCGGGAAGAGCGTGCCGAACTGCCGATTGACCGTATTGTAGGTTTCCTGCAGTTGCTCGCGCGTCTCTCGATCGATCCGGCGGATCGCGTCCTCGAGCGTCTCGATCGCCTGCAGCAGGTCGTCGGTCTGCGCGTCGAGGTAGGACTTGCGCTCGGTCGCAGTCCGCAGCTCGTCCAGCGCCGCGAGGTTGACCGCACCCAGCTCCCCGATCTCGCGGGCGAGGCGCGCCACTTCGCGCTGCAGACTGGTCTCCTTCTGCTCGGGCGTGAGCAGCGGAGTGAGGACTGCCTCATCGGCCTGGGCCTCGACGAGGCGCTCGTCGAACTGGCCGGTGGCAAGCTGCGCCGCCTGCACCGCCAGACGCAGTTCGGCAACGCGCTGGCGGATCGGCGCCGCCTCCTGCTCTGTGCGCAGGCGCATCTCCTCGGTCTGGCGCAGCGACGCCGCGGCCTCTTCAAGCGCATCGCGCCGCGCGGCGAGTGCGGCTTCGCGCGCGGCGCGCAGCTCGAGCGCAGTCTGCAGCGCTGCGCGGCTGCGGGCGTCGTCCGTCGCCGCGAGTTCGTCCAGGCGCGCCGCGTGCTCGCCCGCGATGCGCTCGAGCTGCTCGCTCGCAAGCTGCAGGTTGCGGCCGATGTCCTCGAGCTTGGTGGCGCACTCGCGCTCGGAAAATCGCGCCTCCTGCAGGTCGCGGGCTGCCGCCTGTTCGTGCACGCGCAACTCGCGCACCTGTTGTTCGCGCTCGCGCAGCACCTCGGTCGCAGCGTCCAGGCGCTCGCGCTGCAGCGCCCCGAGTTCGTCGGCACGCGCATGCTCGAGTTCGGCGCGGGCGAGATGCTCGCGCTCGGTCGACTCGAGATGGATCAGGTCGTCGAGGTCGCGCTGCAACTGGGCGTGGCGCTCCTCGGCACGACTGCGCGCCTGCGTGAGCTTGAGAAGCTCGACCTGTTCCGCATGAACCTGGCCCTGTGCGCCCTGGATCTCGCGTCGCAGCGTGTTGACGCGCTCCTGCATCGCGGCTGCCGCGCCTTCGGCTGCCAGCAAGGCCTCGCGCACCCCGGCAACCTCGCCCTCCAGCGCCTGCTGCTGTGAGCTCAGGGCGTCGATTTCGCGCTCGCGCTCCATGACACCATGCGTGCGATTGTCGGGTGCGAGATGCGTCAGCGCATCGCGCGTGAGCACCTGGCCGGCGGGCCCTGCCAGCACCACGCCCGCCGGCAGCGCTGCGTGCTGCGGCAGCCAGTCCTCGAGACGGTCCACCGCATAGGCCCCACGCAGGAATTCGGCAACGAGAGGACGCAGCGTCTCATCGGTGACCGACACATGATCGCGGAGCGGGCGATGTGCGAGGACGGCATCCACGACCGAAAGCGCGGGCGCGAGTTCGTCGATCGCACAGGGATCACTGCCCGCCGCGATCCCGCATTGCGCGGGCAGCGCCACTGCGAGCGACTCGGGCGGGGCCTCGGACACCACGCTGCGCGCCACTGCCTGCGCACGGTCTGCGTCCGCGGTCACCAAGGCAGCGAGGCGCTCACGCAGCACGGCCTGCACGGCCGTTTCCCAGCCCTGCTCGACCCTCAGGCTACGCCACAGCGGCGGCAGCGTGTCGAATCCGTGACCCTTGAGCCAGTCGCCGAGCTTGCCCTGGGACTGGACGCGCGCCTGCAATTGCACGAGTGCATCGCGTCGCGCGCGCAGTTCGGTGAGGCGCTGCTGGGTAGCGCGTTCGCGCTCGACGGCGGCCTTTAGCGCCGCCTGCGTACCGGGCAGGCGGCCCTGCAGATCGGCGAGTTCATGCTGGCGGGCCTCCAGCATGTCCTGCAGTGTTTCAAGCCGCGCCTCGCGCTCGGCGACCGCTTGCGCATCGGGGCCGACGATGTTGCCGCGCTCGGCCTCCAGCCTGCCGCGGCGCTGCTGCAGCGCATCGAGCGCACGCAGCGCGCTGGCGCGGTTGGCCTCCTCGACCCGCAGATGCTGCTCGGTCTGTGCAAGCTCGCGTCGCGCGGTGCTCATCGTCGCATCTGCGCTTCGATGGGCCGCCTCCGCGTCGGGCAGGCGACCGGCGATCTCCTCGTGCCGCGCTTCGGCCTGTTCTGCACGCATCGCCGAGTTCTCGGCGAGCTCGCTCCAGCGCTCTCGCTCGGCCGCAAGCGCGGCACGCCGCGTCGACCAGTGCTCGCGATCGACATCGAGCTGCATCAGGCGCGCCTCGAGCCGTTTTCGGGCATCGCCGAGGTGCTGCAGCTCGGTTTCGAGGCGGGTGACTTCGGCGCTCGCGGAAAACAGGTCGCTTTGGGCGAGGTGAACCGATTCGGAGGCGGCGAAGTGCGCTTCGCGCGCGAGTTCGACTGCCGACTCCAGCTCCTGCACACGGGCGTTGTCGGCCTCGATGCGGCTGGTGCTTCGGTTGAGTTCATCGGCCAGCCTGCCGTGCTCGGCCCGTGCCTCGTTGCGCTTGAGCAGCCATAACAGTTGCTGCTTCTGCACGTGCGCGGCGTTGAGGGTGTGGTAGCGCGCCGCGACCTCCGCCTGCGCCTCGAGGTGGCCGATGCGCTCGCCCAGCTCCATGCGAATGTCATCGAGGCGAGCGAGGTTGTCGCGTGCGTCGGCAAGCCGGCCTTCGGTCTCCTTGCGCCGCTCGCGGTATTTGGTCACCCCGGCGGCCTCCTCCAGGAAGCCACGGATTTCCTCGGGCCGCGCCTCGAT
>JAFEFM010000153.1 GCA_018240585.1 Pseudomonadota bacterium | reverse complement strand
CAGACTCGAGAAATTCCGTACGCCCGCACCCGGACCGTTCATGAATCACGCTGCGTCACTCGCCGGCGATCGCGCCCTGCGCACCCTCGCCCTCGTCGGCCACCCCAACGTGGGTAAATCGGTGCTGTTCCATCGCCTCACAGGCACCTATGTCAACGTCTCCAACTATCCCGGCACCACGGTGGAAGTGGCGCGCGCCACGCCGCGCTTCGACCGCGAGGCGTCGCTGCTCGACACCCCGGGCGTGCTGGCGCTGCCTTCGCGCAGCGACGACGAACGCGCCACCATGCGTGCGCTGCTCAACGAGGACATGCGCGTCATCATCCAGGTGGGCGACGCCAAGAACCTGCGCCGCACGCTGAACCTCACCGCGCTGCTCGCCGAGCTGGGCGTGCCGATGGTGCTGGCGCTCAACATGGCGGACGAGGCCAGGGCGCGCGGCGTCACCGTCGATGCCGCGGCGCTGGCCGAAGCGCTGGGCGTGCCGGTGGTGGCCACCGTCGCCACCGGCGGCGAAGGCGTCACCCCGCTCACCGAGGCGCTGATGCGGGCGAAGGCACCGGCGCCGCTGCTGCAGTACGACACCGACCTGGAGGCGAACATCGCCAGCCTCGCCGCCCTGCTCGAACGCCACGCGCCACATCCGCGGCTGGCCGCGCGCGGCCTGGCGATCCTGCTGCTGGGCCGCGATCCGGAAGTGGAGCGCTGGCTCGGCGAGCAGGCCGGTGCCGCACCGGTGCAGGCGGCACTGGCGGCAGGCAACGCCCTCACCGGCCGCGAATCACCGCCGGCGCGCCTCGCGCGCGAGCGCGGCGGCGCCGCCGAGGCGCTGGCGCGCACCGTCACCCGCCAGGCCGCGGGCAAGGACCGCACGCTGTCGCTGCTCGTCGGCCAGCTCGCGGTGCATCGCTTCTGGGGCTGGCCGATGCTGTTGGCGGTGTTGTACGTGGTGTACCTCTTCGTCGGCGACTTCGGCGCTGGCACGCTCGTCGGGCTGCTGGAAAAGAACTTCTTCGGCGAAGTGCTCAACCCCGCCGTCACCGGCTTCGTGCAGCGGCACGTCGGCATCCCCTGGCTCGCCGACCTGATCGTGGGCCAGTACGGCCTGTGGACGATGGGCATGACCTACGCGCTGGCGCTGATCCTGCCCATCGTCACCACCTTCTTCCTGGCCTTCGGCGTGCTGGAGGATTCCGGCTACTTCACCCGCCTGTCGGTGATCGCCAACCGCATGTTCGCGGCGATCGGCCTCAACGGCCGCGCGGTGCTGCCGATGGTGCTGGGCCTGGGCTGCGTGACCATGGCCACGCTCACCACCCGCATCCTGCACAGCAAGCGCGAGCGCCTGAT
>JAFEFM010000152.1 GCA_018240585.1 Pseudomonadota bacterium | reverse complement strand
TCCCCATGAACCCGACCATCGTCCATCATGGTGCACGCCACGGCGTGACCGGCTCGTGCCACCAGCTCTTCGTCGAAGGCGATGACAGCCTGCTGATCGACTGCGGGCTGTTCCAGGGCGCGGAAACCGCGCCCGACGGCAGCGCCGCCGCCGACCGGCTGGACATTCCCTTCCCCGTCGACAAGGTCGGCGCGCTGGTGCTGACGCATGTCCACATCGACCACTGCGGCCGGCTTCCCTGGCTGCTGGCCGCAGGCTTCAAGGGGCCGATCCTGTGCAGCGCACCGTCGGCCAGGCTGCTGCCGACGGTACTGGCAGATGCCTTCGAGATGGGCGTCACGCGCAACAAGGCGTTGGTCGAGCGTTACCTGAAGATGGTCGAGGCGCGGCTGCGGCCGCTGCCCTACCGTGAGTGGCGCACCGTTTACTCGAGCGCGCAGACGACATTGCGCATCCGGCTGCAGCGCGCCGGCCACATCCTCGGCTCGGCCTACGTCGAATGCGATTTCTCCGGCCCGGCGTGGCCGCAGGGGCGCCGTGTGCTGTTCTCGGGCGACCTCGGCGCACCGCATGCGCCGCTGCTGCCGGTGCCGCGGCCGCCCTGGCATGCCGACGTGGTGGTGCTGGAGACGACCTACGGCGACCGGGCGCACGAGGACCGGCGCAGCCGCCGCGAACGACTGCAGCAGGTGGTCGAACAGGCGCTGGCCGATGGCGGCACGGTGATCATCCCGGCCTTCAGCATCGGCCGCACGCAGGAGCTGCTGTACGAGTTCGAGGACATCCTGCACCGTCAGCACGTCCGCCCCGGGCGCAAGGCGGAGCGTTGGGCAGCGCTGCCGATCTACCTGGATTCACCGCTCGCCGGCCGCTTCACCGAGCTGTACCGCGAACTGCAGCCCTATTGGGACGCCGAAGCGCTTGCCCGCGTGCGCGCCGGACGCAAGCCGCTGGGCTTCGACCAGTTGGTGGCTGTCAGCGACCACGAGGCGCACCTTGCCAACGTGCGGCACCTGGCGCGCAGCGGCGAGCCCGCCATCGTCATCGCCGCCAGCGGCATGTGCGCCGGCGGGCGAGTGGTGAACTACCTCAAGGCGATGCTCGGCGACGCGCGCCACAACGTGGTCTTCGTCGGCTATCAGGCGCGCGGCACGCCGGGCGCAGCCATCCAGACCTACGGGCCGCGCGGCGGCTATGTGGAACTCGACGGCGAGCGCCTCGACATCCGTGCCGGCATCCACACGCTGTCGGGCTATTCGGCGCACGCCGACCGCGACGACCTCACCCGCTTCGTCCTGCGCATGCGCCACCTGCCCGAGGAAGTGCGGCTGGTGCATGGCGAGGACACCACGCGCCAAGCCTTCGCCGAGCACCTGGCACGCGCGAGCGGCGGGCGGGTGAACGTGGTCGTCTGACGGCGCCAGCTCAGGCCGGCCCCGCGCGCTTACTCCAGCCCCCATTTCTGCAGCCGGTAGCGCAACTGCCGCAGCGTCATGCCGAGCTTGCGCGCGGCGGCCGAGCGATTCCAGCGTGTCTCGTCGAGCGCGCGCAGGATGCGGCGACGCTCGTCGTCGCTGTCGTCGGCGGCCTCTTCCGCAGCCCCCTCCGCTGGTGCGGCGGGATCGGCGAGCGGCATGGCGATGCACACCGGCTGCAGGTCGATGTCGGCAAGCTCGATGACGTCGCCCTCGCACAACGCACAGGCACGCTCCAACAGGTTCTCGAGCTCGCGCACATTGCCGGGAAAGGCATGGGCCTGCAGCGCGGCCAGCGCGTCGGCCGACA
This sequence comes from Pseudomonadota bacterium, assembly GCA_018240585.1. Classification (GTDB taxonomy): domain Bacteria; phylum Pseudomonadota; class Gammaproteobacteria; order Burkholderiales; family Rhodocyclaceae; genus Thauera. The sequence continues at coordinate 2,226 of JAFEFM010000152.1, read as the reverse complement.
GCCTGCGCGGCGCGCCGCCCTCGCGATCGGCCAGCTTCGCCAGGATGTGCCCGGCCAGCTCGGGGATGTCCTCGACGCGCTCGCGCAGCGGCGGCACGCGCAGGGTGATGACGTTGATGCGGAAATACAGATCCTGGCGGAACTTGCCCTCTGCGACCAGCCGCGACAGATCCTGGTGCGACGCGGACAGGATGCGCACGTCGACCGGCTCCTCGGCATGCGCGCCGACGGGGCGCACCGCCCGCTCCTGGATCGCACGCAGCAGCTTGACCTGCATGCCCAGCGGCAGCTCGCCCACTTCGTCGAGGAACAGCGTGCCGCCCCGTGCAGCCTGGAACAGGCCTTCCTTGTCGGCCGTGGCGCCGGTGAAGCTGCCCTTGCGATGGCCGAAGAACTCGCTTTCCATCAGCTCGGGCGAGATGGCGCCGCAGTTGACCGGCACGAAGGGGCCGGCGGCACGCGCGCCCAGGCCGTGGATCAGCCGGGCAATGACTTCCTTGCCGGTGCCGGATTCGCCGCGGATGAAGACGGGAGCCTGGTTGCGCGCGAGCTTCTCGATCTGTGCGCGCAGTTGTTCGAATGCCGGCGAATGGCCGATGAGGCTGCGCCCGGCCGCCAGCGGGGCGATCTTGGGCTCGAGCTTCAGCGCATGGGTCACGAGCTCGCGCAGCGCCTTCAGCTCCACCGGCTTGGTGACGAAGTCGAACGCGCCCAGCTTGAGCGCGCGGATGGCCGTCTCGATGCTGCCATAGGCGGTGATCACCGCCACCGGAAGGCCGGGCAGGTGGCCCTGGATATATTCGACGAGTTCCAGGCCGTCGCCGTCGGGCAGGCGCATGTCGGTCAGGCACAGGCGGTAGCGGCGCCGGGCGAGCTGCTCGCGCGCCTCGGCGACGCTGCCCGCGGCGTCGCAGGCCAGCCCCATGCGCAGCAGCGACAGTTCCAGCAGTTCGCGGATGTCCTCCTCGTCGTCGACGACGAGGACGTCGACATTCTCTGGGCGGTTGCGGCGCTCGATGACACTCATGGTCGACTCCGTCCAGTCAGCACGAAGTCGGCACCGGGGCCTTCGCCCTGCAATTCCAGCGTGGCGTCGTTGGCCTCGGCCAGTTCCCGAGCGATGTACAGCCCGAGCCCGGTGCCTTTGGCGTGCGTGGTGAAAAAGGGTTCGAAAAGATGGCTGCGCGTCGCGCCGTCCAGCCCGGGTCCGTCGTCGATGACGTGCAGCGCGACACGGCCGCCGGGCAGCGCTTCGGCGCGCAGCCGCACCGAGCCGGGCTGGCCGCTACAGTAGCGACGGGCGTTGGCGAGCAGATTGTCGAGGATCTGGTGAAGATGTGCGCGATCGACGCCGAGGGTGACGTCGTGGCCGATCTCGATCCCATAGACCGCACGCTCGGTGTCGTTGGTGAGCACGCGCGCATCGATCACCTCGTCGACGAAGGCGGCCAGTTGCAGCGCTTCGGGCACGGCGTGCTCGCGGCGGCCCAGCGCCAGCACGTCGCGGATCATGCGCTCGATACGGTGGGCGTTGTCGTTGATGATGCGGGCGAGGCGCGCCTGCATGTCGGCGCGCTTTTCCTCGCACAGCAGTTCGGCCGCCTGGGTCACCGCCGACAAGGGGTTGCGGATCTCATGCGCCATGCTGGCGGTCAGGCGACCCAGCGCGGCGAGCTTGACCTGCTGCATCTGGCGCTCCACGTCCTCGAAATCGGTCAGGTAGAGCAGCGCCTCACCGGTGCCGCCATCGGCCGCACTGCGCACCGTGCGGCAGCGCATCAGGCGCCCCGCTGCCCCGAGCCGCAGCACGCGCGGCTCCTGCACGTCGTCGCGGGCCAGCGCCTCGGCGAAGACCGGGTCGATCTCCTCCAGCCGGCGCCCCTCGATGCGCGCAACTCCGAGCAAGGCCGACGCCTGAGGATTGACCTGCAGCGCGCGACCGTCGCTCCCCACCACGATCACGCCATCGTGCATGTCGCGGATGATGCGCTCGTTGACCGCCTGCTGTCGCGCCAGCGCCTCGCCACGCTCGGCCGCCAGTGAGGCATTGGCTTGAGCGCGCAGCGCGAGCCGGCGCGACACGACGGCGATGCCGAAGAACCCGGTGCAGAAGATGCCGACCTGCAGGAAATCGCCCGGCTGGCCACCTGCGGCGAAGCGCCAGGCGTTCTCGATCAGCACGGCGAGCGTCGCCAGCGCAGCGAAGAACAGCACCATGCGCCCTTC
>JAFEFM010000151.1 GCA_018240585.1 Pseudomonadota bacterium | reverse complement strand
TGCTGCTGTCGCAGTTTCCGCAAACCGCCATCCCGACGCTGTTCGGCACCAACAAGGTGTCCAGCATCGCCGGCACCGGTGCGGCGCTGTGGCGCTATGCGCGCAGCGTGCGCATTGCATGGACGATCGTGCTGCCGGCCACCGCGGCCGCGCTGCTCGGCGCCTGGGGCGGTGCCGCGCTGGTGGCCTGGCTGCCGCGCGAGACCATGCGCCCGCTGGTGGTGGTGCTGATGGTCGCGGTGGCGATCTACACTTTCATGAAGAAGGATTTCGGCCACCGCGTGACGCGCGTGGTGACCGCGGGCGACCGCTGGAAGGGCGCGCTGTTCGGCGGCGTGATCGGCCTCTACGACGGTTTCTTCGGCCCCGGCACAGGCAGCTTCCTGATCTTTGGCTTCATCCGGCTGTTCGGCATGGATTTCGTGCAGGGCTCGGCCAGCGCCAAGGTGATCAATTTCGCCACCAACCTGTCGGCAATCGCCTTCTTCGCCAGCCACGGCCCCATCCTGTGGCAGATCGGATTGGTGATGGCGGTGTGCAACCTGGCCGGCTCCTACCTCGGCACCCACCTGGCGCTCAAGCATGGCGCCGGCTTCATCCGCAAGGCCTTCCTCGGCGTGGTGATCGTGCTGATCGTCAAGCAGCTTGCCGACCTCGCCGGCTGACGCGGCTGCTACCATCGACTACCGCCGTCGCCACCCGGAACGCGCCCTATGCCTCGATCCCGCACCCTGGCACTGTTGCTGCTGTGTGTCGCCCTGGTCGCGCTGAGCGGGCTCGCCGCCTATCGCATTGCGCAGCGCTTGGGCGTCGCCGAGCTGCAGTCGACCGGCCTGCACCGGCTCGACCTGTATGCGGCGAGCCTCGAGCGCGAGATCGGAAAATACGCCTTCCTGCCCGGCACGCTGAGCCTGGAGCAGGGTGTGCTCGAACTGCTTGCCCGGCCCGACGACGCGGAGGCGGTAGCGCGCGTCAATACCTACCTGGAGCGGCTGAACGAGCGTGCCGGCACCCTGTCGATCTACGTCATGGATACGCATGGCCGTGTGGCGGCAGCGAGCAACTGGCGGCGGCCGGACAGTTTCGTCGGCGAGGACCTGTCCTTCCGGCCATATTTCCGCGATGCGATGGCGGTCGGCAATGGCCGCTTCTTCGGCATCGGCACCACGCGCGGCGATCCGGGCTACTACCTCGCGGCCACCCTGGCAGGCGATCAGGAAGTCGTGGGCGTGGCGGTGGTGAAGGTCAGCCTGGAGCAGCTCGAGAAATCCTGGTCCACCGTCGAGGCGCCGGTGCTGGTCGCCGACGAGAACGGCGTGGTCATCCTGTCGGCCGTCGCCGGCTGGAAATTCACCACGCTGCGCCCGCTCGACGACAGGACGCGGGCGGCCTTCGACCACACCCAGCAATACAACCGCCGTGCGCTGCAGCCGCTGGGCCTGCACGACATCGAGGATTTCGGCCACGGCGCACGCCTGGTGCGGATCGCTGCCGACGGTCCGGCCACTGTGTCCGTCTATCCGGTCAGCGGGCGCTTTCTCGCGCAGTCGCGGCCCTTGCCCGGCACGCCGTGGGCGCTCACGGTGCTGTCGCAGCTCGAGCAGGTCGACAGCCTCGCGCAGAGCCGCGCGGCGCTGGCGGCCATCGGCGCCGCCTGCCTCTGCATGCTCGGCGTCATCGTCGCCGAGCGCCGCCGCCACCTGCGCCACCGCCTGGCGGCGCGCGAGGCCTTGCAGAAGGCGCACGACGAACTGGAGCGCAAGGTGGAGGAGCGCACGCTCGACCTGTCGGCGACCAACCGCAAGCTGCAGGACGAGGTCGCCGAGCGCATCCGCGCCGAGCGCACGCTGCGCGCCGCGCAGGACGAGCTGGTGCAGGCCGGCAAGCTGGCCGTGATCGGCCAGTTGTCGACCGGCATCGCGCACGAGCTCAACCAGCCGCTGGCGGCCCTGCGCACGCTGTCGGCCAATGCCGGGCGCTTCCTCGAGCGCGGCGACCCCGCCACCGCCCGCGCCAACCTCGAGCGCATCGCCGAGCTGGCCGACCGCATGGGGCGCATCACCGGCCAGTTGCGCAACTTCGCGCGCCGCTCCAGCGGGCAGTCGGAACCGGTGCGGCTATGCCAGGCGATGGACAACGCGCTGAGCCTGCTCGAGGCGCGCATCGGACGCAGCGGCGCAGTGATCGAGCGCACCTGTCCGGTCGACGAACCTGTCGCGCTGTGCGATGCGAACCGGCTGGAACAGGTGCTGGTGAATCTGATCGGCAACGCCCTGGATGCGATGGCGGACCAGGCGCAACCGCGCATCCAGCTGTGCTGGGAATGTGCCGACGGCGTGGTGCGGCTGCATGTGCGCGACCATGGTCCCGGGCTCAGCGAGGAAGCGAGGGCGCGTCTGTTCGAGCCGTTCTTCACCACCAAGCCGGCGGGCGAGGGGCTCGGCCTGGGGCTGGTCATTTCCGCCGGCATCGTCCGCGACGTCGGCGGCAGTCTGCACGGCACCAATCATCCGGACGGCGGCGCCGTCTTCACCCTCGAGCTTCCGCTCGCCCCACGCCATGAGTGACGACCTCCATATCCTGATCATCGAAGACGACCCCGACGTGGCGCTGGGCTGTGAGCAGGCGCTGCAGCTCGAAGGCCTCGCCGCCGAGTGCGTCGGCAGTGCCGAGCAGGCCCGGCGGCGGCTCGGGCCGGATTTCGCCGGCATCGTCGTCAGCGACGTCCGCCTGCCGGGGCAGGACGGCATCAGCCTCGCGCGCGAGCTGCATGCGCTCGACCCGGAACTGCCGGTGGTGCTGATCACCGGTCATGGCGACATCTCCATGGCCGTGCAGGCGATGAAGGATGGCGCCTACGACTTCCTGCAGAAACC
>JAFEFM010000150.1 GCA_018240585.1 Pseudomonadota bacterium | reverse complement strand
GGCGATCAACTCGCTGGTGTCGGCCGGCTGCATCGTGTCGGGCTCGGTGGTGCGCAATTCGGTGCTGTTCTCCAACATCCTGGTGCGCTCCTTCAGCGAGATCGACCAGGCCGTGGTACTACCCGACGTGCAGATCAACCGCCACTGCCGGATCAGCCGGGTGGTGATCGACCGCGGCTGCAAGATCCCCGAAGGCCTGGTGATCGGCGAGGACGCGGAGCTCGACGCGCAACGCTTCCACCGCACCGAAGGCGGCGTCGTGCTGGTGACCCAGCAGATGCTAAACGCACTGTGAGGACGGCGACCATGCGCGTGCTGCAGGCCTGTGCCGAGATCTTTCCACTGCTGAAGACGGGAGGCCTGGCCGACGTCGCCGGCGCGCTACCCCCCGCCTTGCGCGCGCTGGGCGCGGACGTGCGCGTGCTGCTGCCCGGTTTCCCGCCCATCGTCGACGGGCTGAAGAACGCGGAGGAAGTGGCGAAGCTGTCGCCTCCCGCGGCATTGGCCACCGGCGGCGCGCGCCTGCTGCGCGGCCATCTGCCGGCCTGCGACGTCGATGCCTACGTGATCGACGCACCCGCCTGCTACCACCGCAGCGGCGGCCCCTATGCCGACGCGCAGCATCAGCCCTACGCAGACAACCACCTGCGCTTCGCGCTGCTGGGCTGGACCGCCGCCGCCCTGACCGAGGGCCTGGATGCGGCATGGACGCCGCAGGTGGTGCATGCGCACGACTGGCATGCGGCGCTCGCGCCGGCCTACCTGCGCGCGGCCGCCGAAGCCGGCGGACGCAACCCGGCAGGCAGCATCTACACGGTGCACAACCTCGCCTACCAGGGCCTGTTCGACGCCCGCCACTTCGCCGAGCTCGGCCTGCCGGCGCACTATTTCGACATGCACGGCGTGGAATTCCACGGCCAGGTGAACTTCATGAAGGCCGGCCTGTACTACGCCGACCGCATCACCACCGTCAGCCCCAGCTACGCGCGCGAGATCCAGCAACCCGAACAGGGCTGCGGGCTCGACGGCCTGTTGCGCAGCCGCGCGCAGGATCTGTCCGGCATCCTCAACGGGGTCGATGACGC
>JAFEFM010000014.1 GCA_018240585.1 Pseudomonadota bacterium | reverse complement strand
GATGCGGTACTCGGCGCGCTGGTGCTGTACCGGGTGATCTATCACCTCGTGCCGCTGGTGCTGGCGGTGCTCGCCATCTCCGCGCTGGAGATGCGCCGCGTCGTCGCCAGCCCGCTCGCCGCGCTGGCCTTGCGCGCCGCCACGCGCATGGCGCCGCCCACCATCGGCGCCTTCACGCTGGTGCTGGGTGCGGTGCTGATCTTCTCCGGCGTGACGCCGGTCGGCGAAGCGCCGCTGACCCTGCTCGCCGCCTGGCTGCCACTGCCGCTGGTCGAGGGCGCCCACTTCCTCGGCAGCGTGCTCGGCGTGGTGTTGCTGCTGGTGGCGCGCGGCCTGGTGTTCCGGCTCGACGGCGCGTGGTGGCTGGCGATGGTGCTGGTGCCACTGTCGATGGTGCTGGCCATGGCCAAGGGCGTGGCCCTGGGTGAAGCGGTGCTGCTCGCCACCCTGCTCACCGGGCTGATCGCGTCGCGCCGGGTTTTCTCGCGGCCGGCGTCGCTGCTGCACCAGGCACTGTCGCCCGGCTGGCTGGCGGCGATGGGCACGCTGGTCGTCACCGCGGCCGCCCTGCTGTTCTTCGTGTACAAGGAGGTCGCCTACAGCCACGAGCTGTGGTGGCAGTTCGAGCTGTCGGGCGAGGCGCCGCGCAGCCTGCGCGCCATGGTCGGCATCCTGCTGACGGCCGGCTTCGGCGCCGGCTGGATGCTGCTGCGGCCGTCCTCCGGCGCAGCGGCACGGCCGACGCGGCAGGAGCTGGACCAGGCGATGCGCATCGTCGCCGCGCAGCCGCGCACCGAGGCCTGCCTGGTGGCGATGGGCGACAAGAGCCTGCTGTTTTCCGCCGACGGACGCGCCTTCATCATGTACGGCCGGCAAGGGCGTTCCTGGGTCGCGCTGTCGGACCCGGTCGGCCCGCGCGAGTGCTGGCCCGAACTGGTGTGGCGCTTCGTCGAGATGGCCGGCCGGGCCGGCGGCCGCGCGGTGTTCTACCAGGTGGCGGCGGATTCGCTGGCGCTGTATGCCGATGCGGGGCTGATGGCCTTCAAGCTCGGCGAGGAGGCGCGCGTGCCGCTGGCCGAGTTCGACCTCCACGGCCCACGGCGCGCCGGCCTGCGCCAGGCGATCAACCGCGCCGAGCGCGAAGGGCTCGAATTCTCCATCCTGCCGCCCGCAGCGGTTCCCGCCCATCTGGCCGAACTCGCCGAGGTGTCGGCCGCCTGGATGGCCTATCACAAGGTGCGCGAGAAGCGCTTCTCGCTGGGCGCCTTCGACCCCGACTACCTGCAGGGCCAGCCGGTGGCCCTGCTCAGGCGCGGCGGCCGCATCGTCGCCTTCGCCAACCTGCTGCTGACCGAGCTGCGCGACGAAGTGAGCATCGACCTCATGCGCTTCGTCCCCGACGCCCCCAATGGCGTCATGGAAGTGCTGCTGACACGGCTGTTGCTGCACTACAAGGACGCCGGCCACGCCTCGTTCAACCTCGGCATGGCGCCGCTGTCCGGCCTGTCGGCGAGCGAGGCGGCGCCGGTGTGGCATCGCGTCGGGCGCGCCGTGTTCGAGCACGGCGAGCGCTACTACAACTTCGCCGGGCTGCGCGCCTTCAAGTCCAAGTTCCGCCCCGAGTGGCGGCCGCGCTACCTGGCGGTGGGGGGCGGCATCAACCCCATGCTGGCGCTGACGGACATCACCGTGCTGATTGGCGGCGGGCTGAAGGGCGTGATCGGCAAATAGGAAGCGGGCAACGCGCCGTGGAGAATGCAATGAAGGACTACCTGGCTGTCGAATCACGCCCGAAGCGGGCCATCGGCCTGCTGCTCGCCGGGCTTCTGCTGTGTGCGGCGACGGCACGCGCCGCGGTGCCCGCACAGCCGATGATCGGCACGCCCGAGATCGTGCTGCCGCAAGCCGCGGCGACGGGCGCGGTGGTGCTGTTCTCGGGCGCGGTCGGCTGGGACGGGGCGGAGCGCAAGCTCGCCGGCACCCTGGCCGGGCGCGGACAGCTCGTCATCGGCGTCGATACCGCCGGCACGCTGCGGCGCATGGCGCAAAGCCGCGACGACTGCGTCACCCTCATCGGCGAGATCGAGGCGGTGAGCCACCAGGCCCAGCGCGAAGCCGGCGCGCCCGAATACCACTTCCCGGTGCTCGCCGGCATCGGCGCAGGCGGCACGATGGCGCTCGAAGTCGCCGGCCAGGCCTCCACCGCCACGCTGGACCGCGT
>JAFEFM010000149.1 GCA_018240585.1 Pseudomonadota bacterium | reverse complement strand
TCGACAAACGCCTGGAATTCGTCGCCGCGTGCTTCGGCGCGGCGGCTGCGGGCGGGGCCTTCGTGCCGGTCAATCCGCTGCTGAAACCCGACCAGGTGGGCTACATCCTGCGCGACTGTAACGTGCGCGTGCTCGTCACCAGCACCGAGCGCCTCGCGCTGCTGCAGCCGGTGCTGGCCACCTGCCACGACCTGCGCCAGGTGGTGGTAGTCGGCGAACCGAAGGAACTGCCAACGGTGGAAGGGGCCTCGGTGCACCGCTGGCGCGAGCTCGTCGACGCCCCGCCGTACGCCGGCCACCGCGTCATCGACACCGACCTGACCGCCATCCTGTACACCTCCGGCAGCACTGGACGGCCCAAGGGCGTGGTGTTGTCTCACCGCAACATGGTGATGGGCGCGCACAGCGTAGCGAGCTATCTCGGGAACCACGCCGGCGACACCCTGCTCGCCGCGCTGCCGCTGTCCTTCGATGCCGGCTTCTCGCAGCTCACCACCGCCTTCCACACCGGCGCCCGCGTGGTGCTGCTCAACTACCTGCTGCCGCGCGACGTGCTCAACGCGGTGGTGCGCGAGCAGGTCACCGGCCTCACCGCAGTGCCGCCGCTGTGGATACAGCTCGCGCAGCTCGACTGGCCTGATGGCGCCACCGATCACCTGCGCTACATCGCCAACACCGGCGGGCGCATGCCGCGAGAGACGCTCTCCGCGCTGCGCGCGCGCCTCCCGCGCACCCGGCCTTTCCTGATGTACGGCCTCACCGAAGCCTTCCGCGCCACCTACCTGCCGCCGGAGGAAGTAGACCGCCGGCCTGACTCCATCGGCAAGGCGATCCCGAATGCCGAAGTGCTGGTGCTGCGCGAGGACGGCAGCGAATGCGCGCCCAACGAACCGGGCGAGCTGGTGCAGCGCGGCGCGCTGGTCGGCATGGGCTACTGGAACGACCCGGAGAAGACCGCCGAACGCTACCGCCCGCTGCCCGCTGCCATCGCCGGCCGCGACAGCGGCCTGGTGCTGCCGGAGATCGCCGTCTTTTCCGGCGACACGGTGCGCCGCGACGAGGACGGCTTCCTGTACTTCATCGGCCGCCGCGACGAGATGATCAAGACCTCCGGCTACCGCATCAGCCCCAACGAGGTGGAAGAAGTCCTCTACGCCACCACGCTGGTGGGCGAATGCGCCGCCTTCGGCGTACCGCACGACACCCTGGGCCAGGCCATCGTCGCCGTCGTCACGCCGCCCTCCGGTGCCAGCCTCGACCCCGCCGCGCTGCTGGCCGAATGCCGCAAGCGCATGCCCGCCTACATGGTGCCGGCGCGCATCGAGGTGCGAGAGGGCGCGCTGCCGCGCAACCCGAACGGGAAGATCGACCGTAAGGCGCTGGCGGGGGGCTTGTCGTAGGAGCGGACCTGGCCGCGATTCGTGCGCTGGTTGCGGTCAAGCCCCTTCCTACACGATCAGCGGCAACCTTGCCTGTAGGGGCGGGCTTGACCGCGATCCCGCGAGCGCCCACTTGCCTCCATCCCCCCGAACCGCCACCATACACACATCAACGTACACACAAAACGGAGGCGGCGATGCCCACTCTCGTCAGCCGGACCTTCATGAATGGCAACAG
>JAFEFM010000148.1 GCA_018240585.1 Pseudomonadota bacterium | reverse complement strand
CCACCGACACCGACAAGGTCATCGCGGCGCTCGGCGGCCAGACCTTCAAGGCGCCATCCGGCTTCACGCTGACCATGGACAAGACCAACCACCACCTGCACAAGCCGGTATATATCGGCGAAGTGCGCGCCGACGGCCAGTTCGACGTGGTGTGGAAGACCAAGGAGCCGATCCGCGCCCAGCCGTGGAGCCCGTTCATTCCCGGCAACGAGTCCAAGCAGGGGATCTGAGCCACGACCTGCAGGCCTGATGCATTTCTGATCGGGGCCGGCTGGCCTGCCCGGCTCCGCGGTGGAGGGCGAGTCCACCGCATGTGCGCAGGCCGTTTCTCTCCTCCCGTGCAGCGCCTTGGGGCCGGCTCCGGCCGGCCCGTCTTTCCCTACGGATGGGAATCCAGATGTTTCGACTGACACTGATGAAGCGAATGTTCGGGGTCGCGTTGTTGCTGACCCTGCTTGTCGCGCCAGCGCGGGCCGCGCTCGACCCCTCGCTGCTCGGCGGGTTTGCGGGCGATTTCCAGGGCCGCATGGCGGCCATCGAGGCGCTGGGCGTGGCGGGCGGCGACGATGCGCGCCGCGTGCTCGACGCGCTCGAGGCCGGCAGGCTGGGCGTCGTCGGCGGCCGGGCGGTGATCGTCGACGGCGACACCGTGCGCGATGCCGCGAGCGGCGAGGCGCTGGACCAGGGCACCGGCGACATCGAACTCGTCACGCTCAACAACCGAGTGCGCCGCACGCTGGCGAATGCGCGCGCCGCGCTGGCGCTGACCTCGGCCGACCGTGCCGAACGCCTGAGTGCCGCGATCACGCTTGGCGACAATCCCAATGAAACCCTGCTGCCGGTGTTCGACCGCGCCCTGGCGGCAGAGACCGACGAAGAGATCCGCGGCGTCGTGGCGCGCGCCGCCGCGCGCATCAAGCTGGCGTCGCCCGATCCGCTGACCCGCCTGCGCGCAGTGCGCGCGCTGGGCGAATCGTCCGATCCGGCGGTCAAGAACCTGCTCGAGGGCCTGCTGCAGAAGCGCGACGGCAACTGGGTGGAGCCGCATCCCGAGGTGCGCACCGCGGCGAAGCTGGCGATCGACGACATCGAAGGCCGCATCGCCATCGCCGAGAGTGTCGGCACCGTGTTCTCCGGCCTGTCGCTGGGCTCCATTCTGCTGCTGGCCGCGCTCGGCCTGGCGATCACCTACGGCGTGATGGGCGTCATCAACATGGCGCACGGCGAGCTGCTGATGGTGGGCGCCTATGCCACCTTCCTGGTGCAGGGGCTGTTCCGCAGCTACCTGCCCGCCTACCTCGACTGGTACGTGGCGGCGGCGATCCCGGTCGCCTTCCTGTCGGCCGCGCTCGTCGGCGTGGCGATGGAGCGGCTGGTGCTGTGCCACCTCTACGGCCGCCCGCTGGAGAGCCTGCTCGCCACCTGGGGCCTGTCGCTGGTGTTGATCCAGGCCGCGCGCGTGATCTTCGGCCCGCAGAACCTGGAGCTGGCCAACCCCTCGTGGATGTCGGGCGGTGTGGAGCTGGCGGCCGGCGTGGTGCTGCCGTACAACCGCATCGTCATCATCGGCTTCGCGGTGTTCGTGCTGGTGCTGATCTGGCTGATGATGCAGAAGACGCGCCTGGGCATGTTCGTGCGTGCGGTGACGCAGAACCGTCCGATGGCCGGCTGCGTGGGCGTGCCCACCGCGCGTGTCGACACGCTGGCCTTCGCCATCGGCTCCGGCGTGGCCGGGCTGGGCGGACTGGCGCTGTCGCAGATCGCCAACGTCGGTCCGGCGATGGGCACCGGCTATATCGTCGATGCCTTCATGGTGGTGGTGCTCGGCGGCGTCGGCCAGTTGGCCGGTGCGGTGTGGGCGGCGCTGGGCCTGGGCATCTTCGCCAAGTTCCTCGAAGGCTGGGCCGGCGCGGTGATCGCCAAGATCCTGGTGCTGGTCTTCATCATCGTCTTCATCCAGAAGCGTCCGCAGGGCATCTTCGCCCTCAAGGGCCGCTTCGCCGACAGTTGAGGCCGCCATGCGCACTCCCTTCACCGTCAGACTGATCCGGAGCACGCCGAAGTCGGGCTGGCTGGCGATCGCGATCTTCGCCACCCTCACGCTGGTCTGCGTGCCGCTCGCCCACCTCGCACTGCCGGAGTCGAACCCGCTGCACCTGTCGGCCTACACCGTCAGCCTGCTCGGCAAGATCCTGTGCTACATGGTCGTCGCCGTGGCGATGGACCTGATCTGGGGCTTCGCCGGCATCCTCAGCCTCGGCCACGGCCTGTTCTTCGCCCTCGGCGGCTATGCTTTCGGTATGTACCTGATGCGCCAGATCGGTCGCGACGGCAGCTACGGCGCGGACATCCCGGACTTCATGGTGTTCCTCGACTGGAAGGAGCTGCCCTGGTACTGGGCGGGGTCGGATTCGCTGCTGTGGGCCCTGTTCCTGGTCGTCGCGCTGCCCGGCATCGTCGCCTTCGTGTTCGGCTGGTTCGCCTTCCGCTCGCGCATCAAGGGCGTTTACTTTTCCATCATCACCCAGGCGCTGACCTACGCCGCGATGCTGCTGTTCTTCCGCAACGAAACCGGTTTCGGCGGCAACAACGGCTTCACCGACTTCAAGCGCATCCTCGGCCACGACATCACGTCGCCCGAGATGCGGGTGACGCTGTTCGCGCTGTCGGCGGCGCTGCTGATCGCCTGCCTGGTGCTCGGCCGCTATCTCGTCAGCTCGCGCTTCGGCCGCGTGCTGGCGGCGATCCGCGACGCCGAGAGCCGCGTCATGTTCATCGGCTACAACCCGCTGCACTACAAGCTCTTCATCTGGACGCTGTCGGCCGTGCTGTGCGGCCTGGCCGGTGCGCTCTACGTGCCGCAGGTGGGCATCATCAACCCGTCGGAGATGAGCCCCGCCAACTCGATCGAGATCGCGGTGTGGGTCGCGGTCGGTGGGCGCGGCACCTTGATCGGTGCGGTGCTCGGCGCGGGCATCGTCAACCTGGCGAAGAGCTTCTTCACCGTCACCGTGCCGGAATACTGGCCTTTCTTCCTCGGCTTCCTGTTCATCGCGGTGACGCTCTACCTGCCGGACGGCGTGGTCGGTCTGTGGCGCAGGCTGCGCGAGCGGCGCGCTCTGGCAGCGGCGTCGGACACTACCGCCGCACCCGCACCCGCCCCCGCCCCCGTTCCTGCGAGCAGGGCCGCTGCTGCCCCTGACCCGATCGGCGTTTCCAAGGGAGCCACCGCATGATCAAGCTTACCGAACTCGACCGCGCCGAGTCCGCCGCCGTCGCCCAGGCCGCGCTGCTGGCCAACGAGCAGCGCGAGCAGTGGGAGAGCGAGGCCACCACCAGCCACCTGGTGAAGTCGGGCGAGCTCGACCTGTCGCACAACGTCATCTTGTATCTGGACGACATCACGGTGAGCTTCGACGGCTTTCGCGCGCTGAACAAGCTGTCGCTGACCATCGACGCCGGCGAGCTGCGCTGCATCATCGGGCCCAACGGCGCCGGCAAGACGACGATGATGGACGTCATCACCGGCAAGACGCGGCCCGACTCCGGCAAGGCTTTCTTCGGCCAGACGATCGACCTCACCCGCCTCACCGAACCGGAGATCGCCCACGCCGGCATCGGCCGCAAGTTCCAGAAGCCGACGATCTTCGAGCGCCTGAGCGCGTTCGAGAACCTGGAACTGGCGATGAAGGCCGACAAGCGCGTG